>NZ_JBBKTX010000009.1:0-167091 GCF_044962685.1 Oceanobacter antarcticus | reverse complement strand
CCTTCCTCTGTAGCGACCGAGGCAACCGACCGGTTCATAGGGGGCAACAGCTTCTTCAAGACAGCGGCCTTACGTTCGTCTGAGTAGCGCGGCATAGCAATCCTTTTGACCCACTCTGAGATGAATTTAGGCGAAAACGCCTACTGGACAACTAGGGTGACAGAGCGGGCTTGGGATAAACCACTGGTACGCCAAAGGTTGATGTGCTGCTGCCATTGTTCGGATTTAGTCATGAGCTGTCTCGTTGAAGAATTTGAAGAATTTGAAGAATTTGAAGAATTTGAAGACAGCTTAGAATGAATTGAGTAGTGATTTTAGATGGGGTTGTTTGAGCGTTTACGAAAGCCCAATGTCATTAACTTAATGAAAATCAGATCTGTTGGAGTGGTCCATGACCATGCATCCGCGCAATCTTCACGACCATGAACTACGCGTCCCGGATCGCTCCACACAATGTTACGTTAATGGCATTGGCCCGCCCGCATCTGCTTTTGCTATTGCAACCGATCCAGCGGGCTTTCTGTACCAGCAAAATGCTGGCCGATCACATGGGTATAGATCTGCGTGGTGGCAACATCCGTATGACCCAATAACTCTTGCACGGTACGAATATCCCGGCCGGAGCATAACAGCTCGGTTGCAAAACTGTGCCTGAAGGTATGGCAGCTTACTTTTTTGCAATACCACTGTTTGCTACGGCGATTTTCAGTGCTTTACGCGGAACACTGTCGTGCAAATGATGGCGGCAATTAATTCCGGTATGGGGATGCAAACACAAACCGCTGGAGGGAAATAAAAACATCCAGGCCGGTTGACGGAAGGCATTCGGATACTTTCTCCCCAGGGCATCTGGCAACGAGGGGCCAACACCCTGAGTATTATCAATTTTCTGAATTTCTATGGCACTGGCCATCGCTGCTTCAATTTCAGTCTGAAGCGATAAGGAGAGAATTGTCACCCGGTCCTTGTTTCCTTTGCCGCTGTGTACGGTCAGTGCTCGCCGAGAAAAATCGAAATCCTTGATTCTCAGCCGTAAACATTCAGAAATGCGCAAACCGGAGCCAAATAGCAGCGAAAATATCAGCCGATCCCGATTATTCATCACGGCAAGAATTCGTCCGACCTCCTGCGATGAGATCACCACAGGCAATTTGGCAGGTTTATTGGCATGTTGAAAGCCCAGGTCGCCCAGAGGCAATTCCAGATACGTGTTATACAGAAACGCCAACGCATTCAAGGCCAGCTTCTGAGTATTGACCGAGACATGGCGATCATTCGCCAGAAACCCCAGAAACTGCAACACCTCCGCAGCCCCCATCTCTTTGGGATGTCTCCGCTTTTGGTAACGAATAAAGAACCGAATCCAGTAAACATAGGCTTTCTCGGTTCGCAGGCTGTAGCCGCAGGTGCGCATAAAGCGGCGAATGTCATTGAGAAAGGGGCTGGAAGTCATTGATCTGATGTGTATGCATATCCAGTATAATAGAAAGTTTGCCCAAATCAATGCGCGCTTTTTCAGAAGCCTTGCGCGCTTTCCCGGACGTTGTTATCGTTAAGGCATTGATACACGGAAATTTGTTGCGCAGGTTTACAGATTAATGCGCAAGGCACAAAGGAGTTAATGCGCATGCTCGCTTTCACAGAATGGACTGATCTGGAAATGGATGTTACTTCCTATTATTCAAGTAGTTACGGTGATTTTCCAGAAACCGGCTTGCCCAGAAACCGCGCATGCGCACTAATAAACTGTTAGTTTCCCCAGAGTGTTGATAAATAAATGAAAATAGAAGGTTTAAGGATAAGAAACTTCAGAACTATAGGTTCGGAGCAGCACATAGATCTAACCAGAGGTCTTACCATTGTTGGACCAAATAGCAGCGGTAAAACTAACATATTAAAATCTATTGAGATGCTGTTTACCGGGCTTGATAACAAACTTGGTTATGACGTAAAAAGAGATCTTACTTTTAGTGTATCTAATGGACAAACCAGCCTTGTTGCAACTTTCAGTGGCGATGAAGATGGGGATGATAAGGATTTCTTTCAGCTATATAGAGAGCTAAATAAAATGCTGGAAGATCCTAAGCCTGTAGGGAAAAGTTTTTCTCTTTATTTGAATTTCGCAAAATCGGGCACTCCAATGTACCGGTTCTTCTCTAATGAAAAGATGAAAAGTGGCCAGTCTGGCCCCGTCTCGCACAAACAAAAAGCGGCATTAAACTGCTTGCTTGATAAATTTGTTTGTCATTATGTTCCATCTTCAAAAAGTATAAGCGACCTATATTCTAGTTTACTACTTCCCTTTATTAAACGCTCGGTTTCGCGGGTTCTTGATGACAAGCTAGTCGACATAAATAGAAATTTAACGGGTATTTCAAAAACACTTGATGATCAACTCAGTATGGCAGGACTACCCCATATAAAATCCCACTTCTCCCTTCCAAACAACTCTATGGAGGAGTTAATTGACCGGTTTGAATTTCATTTGTCAGATCCAAATAAAACTGAAATTGATCGGAAAGGGATGGGAATTCAAGCTTCAGCTATTCTTGCCTCATTTCTGTGGATAACAAAGGAAGAGGCCAAATTGTCAAAAAATACAATTTGGTTAATTGAAGAGCCGGAATCTTATCTCCACCCAGAGCTAGCAGGTTCCTGTCACAGGATGTTAGAACAACTCCGCTCAGAAGCACTTTTGGTGACAACGACTCATTCTTTAGGATTTGTTAATCAAGACCCTAGAAAGGTCGTAGGTACAGCAATAGACAATGAAAACACTAAGGTGATACAGTATGAATCCTATGTAGAAGCGACCTCTTCAATACGAAGTGCTTTGGGCGTAAGGTTCAGCGATTACTACAATCTTGGGGTGCTGAATGTATTTGTTGAAGGAAAGTCAGATAGGGAGATTTTTCAATGGGCCCTAAAAAAAATTACGCCAAAGGAAGACGGAACATGCGAGTGGAAATATCTTAGATCAGCAGATTTTTTGGATTTTACAGGAGTTTCTGGGATGGAAGGGTTTATGAAAGCCACCTATGAATTTATCCAAAAAGAGAGGCCTGTTGTTACTGTTTTAGATGGCGACCCCGCAGGTGACAAAACAAGGAGGGATTTGCAGCACTACTTAGGAAATAAGAATATTTCCTTTGAGGCAAATCGAAATTTTATAAGTTTGCATACAGGATTCTCTTTGGAAGGTCTCTTTCCTCACGAATGGATTATAGGGGCACATGCTGAGCACCCGAACTGGTTTAAAGATTATTCTGTAGATGTCGAGGGAAAACTTCAGCCGTTTGATTTGAAATCTAATCAAACAAAAACTCAACTAAGAGCCTTTCTAGTTAATAAGTCCGAATCTGACGATGATAATCTTTGGGTTGATAAGTTTGAACAAGTATTTAATATGCTAGAGATGTCGCTGCATAGCCAATATGTAAAAGTATATGGTAGTGAAATGTAAACTAACAAAGCATTGCAGCGGACAAGCCGCTGAATGCAGCGTTATGTGCCCATATTTCGGAGGCTTCCATGAATAGAAAAGAAACCATGCATAAACTCATTGATGTTTTGGCATTTGAGTTGCTGCAAGAAATTAAGCAACGGGAAAACTTAAATAAAGATCGGTGGGTAGCAGTTGCCGAGATAAATAATGATTTAGAACTTAAGTTTGTAGCAGTTCCCAAGGATAATACCCAGTATGGAGAAAAGGGTTGGCTATTCGCTATACTTGCAAGAATGTTAGAGGATAAGGGGCTTGTTGAATTTCAAAAAATTGGCAATAACTCTTACTACAGAACATGCACATAACAAGTTGCTGCACGCGGACTCGATACAGTTGTCGCGGTTTTTGCTAAAAGAAAAGGCAGCAAAAACAGCACCAACTTACTCGCCGGTGAGCAAGGCGTTATGTGAATAGGAGGCCTCGTGTCTAATAAATCGAAAGTAGATGAGTTTTTTAATGCAATGTCAGATGAAGTTTGTAACTTTATTAAATCTTCTGAATCTGGCTTTAGTGAATCTTGGGTGCCTGCAACCTATATCAAAGAGCAACTTGATTTAAAAAAAGCCTGCATACCCGCAAGGTAATAAAATCGATAATAAAACGGGTTGGATTTTTGCCACAATTGCGCGCCACTTACAGGATCAAAATAAAGTCCTATTTAAAAAAATCGGTAGTCGGTCCTTCTACAAAACAAGCAAATAATTCACATAATCGGGTGCCATTCTGTTCACGGATGCAGACTGGCTTTATTTGCACTTAGGCAAAAAAGTGTTTCACCATGCGCCGCACAAAGTTGCCTTCCAGCGTTTTTTTGACATAAGGGACATAGTGCTTGTCATCGCGTTGAATATGATTGGTCAACCATAAGCCAATATCCGAACGCACTTCTTTGGCGACTTTGATGCTGTCTTCGCCATTTTCCAGTCGCTGGTCATAACTGACCGCTCGTCGCCGGAAGGCTTCATGAACTTTGGCATGAGCCTTTAAGACGGGGTAATTCGCTTGTTCCATCAGGCTTTCTTCGAATGCGTTGTGTGAAATGGAGTAGTCGATCAGCGCTTTGGCGACAGCCCGGATTTTAAGGTCATCCCGTTGCTTGATGGCAGCATCAACTTCTTGTAAATAGTCGAAAATACGTTTGTGCTGAGAATCAATAATATCAATACCGGTTTCAAATTCCGGGCTCCAATGAATTGGCTGCACAGGTTCCTTCCTTACCTTGGGGTTAAAAAACACACGGGTTGAAATGACTAGAATGCGAAATAACTGCCGGTGATCTGTCACGCGCAGCATCCCACCTGACCGATAACCAACCAGTGACAAACATGAGTGTTGCCCGAGCATCAACTGGTTCTATACCCGCCATAATTTTGGGGAAATAGTACAAACAAGACACAAAACCTCCTTGTTCGGCGAGGCTGCCGAGAAAGTGGCAGTTCGTGATAGGCTTTCGGGTTTGGGTTAATACTAACGAGTGGCTTCAACACTCACCCTAAATATTAGTGATTTGCTGATATTTAGGGAAGTACTGGTTTGGAATATGGAACTCGTTGAACGGATCAATCTTGTTATAAAGCAAGAGGGGTACACTCGACCGATGCTTGAAAAGGCGACGGGGATCAAGGCAAAGCGCTGGGAAAATATGAGTGGCAAGATCGCAAAGCCCTATGCCGAAGAGCTGGAGGCCTTGGGGAGACTGTGGCCAGAATACGCTTATTGGTTGATTACTGGCTCAGAGATACCGGAAGCCGGACAAATCAGTCCAATGACAAAAAAGTCCATTACCTAAAAGACGCTGGGTTGTCTGCTGTTTGATGCTCATATTATCTTTTGAATGACATTCTTTGTTTGATGAAGGTGGTGGCTTCTGAATGAAGATGATTTGCATTGCTGCCGATCTGTCCTGAATTTGACGGCTCGTACTGGTATAGTGCGCGGCTTTCCGATTCCTGGGGGTATTCGATACCATGCCATCTTTATTTCGTGAGTTTGCCGCAACATTCTCGCCCAACATCAAAACGGATGTGTTATCCGGTCTGACGGTTGCTTTGGCATTGGTGCCAGAAGCCGTCGCGTTTGCCTTTGTTGCCGGTGTTCACCCGCTGGTCGGGCTTTATGCTGCCTTTATGGTAGGTCTGATTACCGCCTGTATCGGTGGTCGTCCGGGGATGATTTCCGGTGCGGCCGGGGCGCTGGCGGTGGTGATGGTGGCACTGGTGGCTGATGCCGAACGCCTGTATGGCGATGGCATGGGACTGCAGTATTTGCTGGCTGCCGTCGTGCTGATGGGGGTAATTCAGGTTGCCGCTGGCGCGCTGCGGCTGGGCAAGTTTATCCGCTTGGTGCCTCACCCGGTGATGCTGGGGTTTGTGAACGGTCTGGCGATCGTGATTTTTCTGGCGCAGCTGCCACAGTTGCAGGTGAGTACCCCGGAAGGCAAATGGGGTTGGCTGACGGGTGAGTGGTTCAGCGGCATGCAGCTTTACGTCATGCTTGGTCTGATTGCCCTGACTATGTTTATTACTATTAATCTGCCCAAGCTGACCAAGGCGGTGCCGTCGGCCTTGGCCGGTATTCTGGTGGCCAGCCTGTTGGCTTTCGGTCTGGATCTGGACACCAAAACGGTCGGCGATCTGGCCAGTATCGCCGGTGGTTTGCCGCCAATTGCGATACCGAATGTGCCGTTTAATATGGAAACCCTGCTGTTTATTCTGCCGTACTCGGGCATTTTTGCCGCGATCGGTTTGATTGAGTCGTTGTTGACGGTGACGGTGATCGACGAGATGACCAATTCTCGCGGTCGGGGTAACAAGGAGTGTGTGGCTCAGGGTACGGCCAATATTGTTACCGGTTTTATCGGTGGTATGGGTGGTTGCGCCATGATTGGCCAGTCGATGATTAATGTCAGTTCCGGTGGTCGTGGCCGTTTGTCGGGCATTGCTGCTGCGTTGTTTTTGCTGAGTTTTATCCTGTTTGCCTCACCGTTAATTGAACAGATCCCGATTGCGGCATTGGTGGGTGTGATGTTTATGGTGGTTATTGGTACGTTCGAGTGGGCCAGTTTCCGGATGGTCGGCAAAATCCCGAAACACGATCTGTTTGTGCTGGTATTGGTGTCGGTGATTACGGTGCTGACCGATTTGGCCATTGCGGTGATTATTGGGGTGATTGTATCGGCATTGGTGTTTGCCTGGCAGGGTGCCAAGCGCATCCACGTGTTAAGCCAGAAGCAGGAAGATGGCTCTAAGCTCTACAAGCTGTATGGCCCATTGTTTTTTGGTTCGGTGGCATCGTTCAAGGATCTGTTCGACATCAGCAATGATCCAGACAAGGTCCTTATCGATTTTGCCGATAGCCGTGTTATGGATCATTCGGCACTGGAAGCGATTGATACGCTGGCTGAGCGGTATATCGCCGAAGGCAAGGAAATCCATTTGCTGCACCTGAGTCAGGAATGCCGCACGTTGCTGAAACAGGCGGGCAGCTTGTGTGATGTGAATGTGATTGAAGATCCCCACTATAAGGTAGCGGTTGACGAGCTGGCGTAACAACGCCTGTCCTGCTGGATTCTGGGATGACGAACTGCTGGCCAAACGAGGATAAATCATGACTGTATCGCGTCGTACTCTGCTCGGTTGGCTGGCGACTACGGTTCCGGCGACATCCTTGTCGATGGCGGCGCTGTTAACCACTGGTTGCAGTCAGCGTAACGGCACCTTGCTGTTGGGTGGCGGGCGTTTCGTCCAGCCGGATGGCAGCGGTCAACGTCATGTGGTGGCGGTGGTGGATATACAGCGGCAGCAAACGGATCTGATTGATCTGGATTTTTATCCACACGGTATCCATTGGCACCCGGAATCTCCCAATCGGCTGGCGGTGTTTGAGAAAAAAGGCCCACATGCCTGTGAGCTGGATCTGGTGTCTCGGCAGCTTACCCGTGTGATTGAGTCCCAGCCGGGGCGTTATTTTTATGGTCATGGTGTTTATTCTGCCGACAACCAGCTGCTGTTCAGCACTGAAACCCGGCTGGATGGGCTGGATGGTGTGATGGCGGTGCGGGATGCCAACTCGCTGGCGTATCTTGGCGAATTCCCGTCTTTTGGCAAGGAGCCGCACGAGTGCAAGTTGATTGATAGCGGTAAAACGCTGGTGATCACCAATGCGGGTGGGCCTCTTGATGGCGCTGCGCCCTGCGTCAGTTTTGTTGATGTTGCCAGTCAACAGCTGTTGGAGCGGGTGTTGTTAACCCGTGAAGATATTAATACCGGGCATGTGGCCATCGCCGACGATGGCAGTCTGGTGGTGGTATCGGCCCCGCGTACCGGAATGAGTGTTAAGGACAACGGTGGCGTCAGTATTCGTCCGCAGGGTTTGCCAATGTTGTCGATGACGTCGCCACAAGCGATTGTGGATCATATGACGGGGGAAGCCCTGAGTGTGGTGATTGATAACCGTTCCGGGGTTGCGCTGGTGACTCACCCGGATGCCGATATGATTACTTTCTGGTCGATTGCTGAGCAAAAAATGGTGCATTCGTTGGCGCTGGCGCGGCCACGGGGGACGACGCTGACGACGGATGGTCGTTACTTCCTGGTCAGTTATGACCGGGTGCCGAAAATCCTCAGAATTGCGACTGCCGATGTGTTTGCTACCCCAGAGATGGTGGTGGACAGTGCTTATATCTCTGGGTCGCATTTGTTTAACTGGCATGTCTGAGCTTTTTCTCTTTTTCTCTTTTCTCGGTATTTTCTCCCTCTTTTGTTTTTTCGTTAATTCTTGTCGCCAGGGAGTAACGGATAATTATTCAGTGCTTGAACCGTTCAGCAGCAAAGAAAGTCGTTGCAGGGCTGCCCGTCGTGGCGCTGTCCAGGCATGGGCAAAACTCAACCGAATGGCGTTGGTGAATTGTCCTGAGGCTGAAAATAGCGGGCCGGGTGTGATGATGACGCCATGAGCCAGGGCCTCGGGATAGAGCGCCAGGGTGTTGATCTGGCGCTTTGGGGAATGCGGTGGGTTGGTCGTGTCGGTTCCCAATTCCAGCCACAAGGCCAGGCCACCGTCCGGTGCGCTGAACTGTGGAGCGCCGGGCCACTGACTGAGTACAGACAGCAATTGATCTCGTTGCTGCCGTAGCTGGTAGCGCTGACGTCGCAAATGACTGGCGTAGCTGCCATCGGCGAGGAAGTCTGCCACGCCCTGTTGCAGATAACGGCTGCTGGCCAATTGGGTGACCAGTTTCAGCCGCAGAATATCGGCATGCCAGCGGCCACCGCTGATCCAGCCAAGGCGCAGATCCCGTGACAGGGATTTGGAAAATGAGCTGCATAACATCACTCGTCCGCTCAGGTCGCGAGCCTTGAGCGGGTCGGGTACACGGTTAAACGCGGTGTCGGCGTAAATATCATCTTCAATAATTGCCAGATTGTGCTGTTCGGCCAGGTTGAGTAATTGCTGTCGAGCGTTGTCGGGCAGCAATGCTCCGCCGGGTGTGGCGAAAGCGGGGGCAACCACACAAGCACGCACGGGCCAGCGTTGGAGTATGACTTCCAGTGCATCGATATCCATACCGGTGGTGGTTGAAGTCGGGACTTCAACGGCCTGTAACTGCAGCTGCTGCAGTAGTTGCAAAACGCCGTAAAAGCCGGGTGCTTCCACCGCCACGACATCGCCTTTTTGGCAACTGGCCATCAGGGCCAGAAACAGCGCGTGCTGACAGCCGGAGGTGATGCAAAGTTGCTCGTTGGTCAGGTTGCAGCCACGTCGTTGCAGTTGCTGAGCCAGTTGTTCGCGTAGCATGGGCAGCCCTGCGGGATCGTCGTAATACTGGAAATCATCTCCGCGCTGGCGGCGCAAGGCACGGCCCAGGGCGCGGTTTAATATCACAATGCCGGGTGGCAGGTCGTCGGAGCTGCGCTCTGGCAGCAGATCGAAGGCCGCGCTGCGGCGCATGATGTCGAGAAATAGTTCGCTGACGTTGACCGCGCGTGGGGCATCAATCTTGAGCTGGGGCGCTGGCACGCTGGTGGCGGGTCTGGTGTTGCTAAGTCTGGGGTTGGCGGGTCGATGGCTGACGTAGTAGCCGGATTTGGGTCTTGCTTCCAGTAAGCCGCGTGCTTCCAGTCGTTGCAGTGCATGGACAACCGTTGCTTTGGAAAGCTGGTGTTGCTGGCACAGTGTGCGAATGGAGGGCAGGCGTGTTCCCGGTGGCCAGCGTTGCTGTTCAATTCCCTGTAACAGGGTTTGCTCCAGTTGCTGGTAGCGAAAGTCGGGTTTCATCCGGTTCTCCAATCATGCTTTCTATCAGCAATTTCTGTTAGTCGTTTCTGTTAGTCGTTTCTGTTAGTGCTGCCAAGCGGCTCTTCTCATCTGTCCCTATTGTTTATAAGTTTTTTAGGCCTGAATCGCAAAGCGTTCGCGGCGTAATCTGACCTTTGTGATAGCTGGCTGATAATAAAGGTAACCGATGAAAAACATCCCGATCGTGGCGCTCGACTCTGAGCCGTCAACAATAAAGATGGCTCAGGTGAACGGTAAGTTTTATGTCCGCCTTATGGCGGGGCATTATCAGAATCTTCGCCGTTGGCTGAGCTGGCCGCTGATGGCGGCGTTTTTTCTGGTGGTCTGGCTGCCATGGGATGGGCATCCGGCGGTGCTGTTTTCGTCCCAGGAGCGCCGTATTTTTCTGTTTGGACTGAATCTGAGCTGGCACGACTTGCCGTTGTTGTCGGGCATGTTGATTGCGGCAGCGGCACTGCTGTTTTTTACTGCGGTGGCCTGGGGGCGAGTGTGGTGCGGTTTTGCTTGTCCGCAAAGTGTCTGGACCTGGTTGTTTATTCGTATCGAGCATCTGATCGAAGGCGATGCTCGGGTGGTGCGCAAACGGGAGAGTCGGGGTTTGTCAGTAACCGACTGGCTTCGGCGCGGCGTTAAACATGGCGTCTGGATGGTTGTGGCGCTGGCGACGGCAGCGACGTTCAGTGGTTACTTTGTGCCTGTGCGCGAACTGACCGCTGAGTTGGTGTTGCTGGAATTTGGCTCTGGCGTGTGGCTCTGGGTCATTATTATGGCAGCGCTGACTTATGCCAATGCCGGACTGGTACGGGAAAAAATTTGTCTGCATGCCTGCCCGTACTCGCGTTTTCAGAGTGTGATGTTTGATCTGGATACCCGTACCGTCAGTTACGACGTGGCACGCGGCGAGCCACGTATCAGCGCCCGTCGACAAAGCAGTAGCGGTGGTGATTGTGTCGATTGCAGTTTGTGCGTACAGGTGTGCCCGACCGGGATTGATATTCGTGATGGCTTGCAGGCAGCCTGTATTGATTGTGGTGCCTGTATTGATGCCTGTGATGGCGTTATGACACGGCTTGAGCGTCCGCCAGGGCTGATTCGCTTTGCGTCAGAGCGGCAGTTGCAGGGGCAATCGTCACCGTTGTTCCGTGGCCGATTGCTGGGGTACGGGGCCATTGCCCTGATGGCTGTTGGTGCGGTGATCTGGGGATTTACACAGACAACGGCGATGGTGGTGGAAGTTCGGCGCGACCGCACCGAACTGTTCAGTATTCGCCCAGACGACACCGTGTGTAACGATTATCGGCTCAAGGTGGAAGGTTTTGTACCCGGACAAACCCTGGTTCAGGTGATCGTGCGGGAGCTGGTGGCTGTCGGTGCTGATGAAGGTCAGTTTGAGTTGCTGGGGCCAGAGGGTATCGACCTGGCGCAGAGTCAGGCGAGCTGGCAGAACTATCGGGTTTGTGCCCTGAACCCGGCACAGGGGAAAACCCGGCTGCAGTTTGAATTTCGACTGGGTAAGCATATCAGTACGCGCAACAGCACTTTTCTGGTCGGGCGGCACTAATGGCGCTCACTGGTTTATAGGGTCAGCCCTGCAGGGCTGATCTTTCTCGTTTTATTCATCTCCTCTCTTCGTTTTCTTCGTTTTCTTTTTAATGGCTACTCACCGTGGTCGAGCTTGTGGCGCAGGTTCTGGCTCGGTGAGAGAGCTGGGCTGGAAAATGGGCGGGAAGCTGTTTTTCTTTCCATTCAAATGGTAGTGGTTTGCATTTGTATTTGGTTGATAATTATGGATAATGATCATCATTCCTATTTGGGTGTGGTAAAAAATGCATTTCGCTTGGTTGGTGGTTGGTCTTCTGCCGGTT
Source organism: Oceanobacter antarcticus (assembly GCF_044962685.1). Lineage (NCBI taxonomy): Bacteria > Pseudomonadati > Pseudomonadota > Gammaproteobacteria > Oceanospirillales > Oceanospirillaceae > Oceanobacter > Oceanobacter antarcticus. The sequence goes on along the minus strand of NZ_JBBKTX010000009.1, from coordinate 155,424 downwards.
GCTTCTCTCTCTGCGGTGACGTTGGCGGAGGAGCGTGCGTCTGCGGCGTTGGCTGCAGACGATGTGTTTTATCTGGATGCTTTGGTGGTGACGGCATCGCGTACCCAACGACCTCTGGCCGATACGCCTTTTCGAACCTTGTTGCTGGATGAAGCGACCATCCAGCGTTTGCACAGCCGTGATGTACGTGATGCGTTACGGGTTATTCCAGGTATTCAGCTGCGGGAAATTCACGGTAAAACCGGTGAGGCAGTTCAGGTTCAGGGGTTGGATGGCGAGCGGGTGCTGGTGCTGGTGGATGGCATGCCGGTATCGGCGACAACCGGGTCGACGGTGGATCTGTCGCAACTGTCGTCGCTGGATATCGACCATATTGAAATGATGCCTGGCGCTGCTTCGGCGTTGTATGGCAGCGCCGCGATGGGGGGGGTGATTAATATCATTACCCGGAACGTGGAAGGTATGACGCGGCTGCGGCTGGCAATGGATGCTGGCAGTTATGGTGAAGCGCGGGAGCTGTCGGATGAATGGTTGCCACAACGTCATTATCTGGCAGCGGCTGATCTGGCGCTGACGGACACTCGCCAGTTGGGTTTCAGTGCCGATCAGCGTAAAAGCTCGGATTTCGATTTATACGATGGCAGTTGGACCAGTAATGGCTTTGACGGCACCAAAACCACTCTGGCGGCTTCATGGCGGGAGCGTTGGGGGTCGTCAGAGCCAGGGGTGGCTGGTGGGAATGCCGCACTACGGGTGGAGCAATATCGTGAAGATCTGGTCGGTCGACGGCTGACCACCAGCAATAAGGACGGGATTAAGGAAGAGGATCTTGAACGCTGGCGGCTGGCGGCCAATATCGAGCAGTCACTGCCTGTCGGCCAGGTGTCAGCCAGTATGTTGTATGAGCAGCAACGTGACGATACCGCACAGCTGGCGGTGGATGACGACATTGTTGCCGGCAACCTCTGGCGCTCGGCGGACTACAGCCAATACAAGTTGATGGGGCAGTGGCAGGCACCCCGAATGTTGTTGGGTCGTACGGCGTTGCAGTTGGTCACCGGGCTGGAGGGTTTTGGCGAGCAACTGGAGCAACAAAAAAAAGAGATGAAACTGAGTTGTTCCGGGGTAGGCAGCAACTCCACCACGACCGAGCTGGGTAGCGGTTATTGTCTGGTGGATACCAATGAAGTGCCGGAGGAGCAGCGTCGCAGTGTTGAGGCGTTTGTGCAGGGGACGCTGGCGCGGTCTATCGACAATGGCGTTGCTGACAAGGGCGCTGTCTCAGGTCTGCAAGAACTGGAATTATCACCCGGTATCCGCTGGCAGAACGACAGCGGTTTTGGCCCGTATCTATCGCCGACGCTGGGGAGTCGGCAGCAATGGCAGCTCTCGATGTCGGGCACAGACTGGAAACTTCAGACACGTCAATCAATCGGGGTTGGTTATCGCGTCCCGAATCTGAAAAACCGCTATTACATTTTTGATCACAGCATCAATGGCTACAAGGTGTTGGGTAACGAGACGCTGCAGCCCGAACACACTCGCAGTGTCCAGGTGTCGGCGATGATTACCGACGGCAAGCGTCTGCACCTGGAGTTGTCGGCGTTTCACAATCAGATTAAGGATCTGATTGAAGCGGTGTCGACGGGGGAGACCGAGCAGGATGGCACGGTGGTGATTTATCGCTACAGCAATATTGCCAGCGCTATGACACGGGGTGCGGATGTGTCGGCCCAGTGGCAGATATCCGATGCGCTGCAACAGCGGCTGTCGTACTCGTTGCTGGATGCCCGTGATCTGGAAATCGGCGCAGCCCTGGTGAATCGCTCGCGTCATCATATTCAGGGGTTGTGGCTGTGGGATGTCTCTGCGGATCTTGGCCTGACGCTGATCTCGGAGTACGTCGGTGCCTCTTATACCGAAGTTGCCGATTCCTCTGCCGGTACGGCGAACCACATGTCGCCAGGCTATTGGCAATGGGATTTGAAAGGTGACTGGCGTCTCAGTCCGACGCTGCGTTGGTATGCCGGGGTCAATAATCTTTCTGACAGCGTCCGCGATCCCCGTGATTCCTATGACCGACGGCCATCCACCGGGCGTTTTCCGTACCTGGGAGTTGAGCTGACATTTTGACCCACTTGGTTCATGACTGGTGCTGTATCCGCTATCTGCTGATGTGAAGGACAGCGCCTGTGGTCATCGGCATGACGATGAAAATAACCCAATAACACCAATGCTATTCAAGGAGTGTGTATGAAACAGCGCTATCAATCTCTTTCGGTACTGGTTGCCGCAATGCTGTTGGCCAGTTGCGGTAGCAGCAGCGACGACAATGATAATGATGCATCGACAGGAGATTCCGACGAGTCCGATGTCAGCTACACCAGTCTGAAAATCAACGCCGCCGATTATGATGCCTGGCAGTACGTCAGCCTGGCGACCGGTGACGTGCTGGATTTGACCGATGTAGAGGCTGCCACCTCGACGGACTGGCAACTGGCTTTCCGCCGTACCGCCATCAAGCTGAATGGCGGTGTTTCCGGTAGTGGTACTGTTCAGGTGGCGCTGGCCGACGCCCAGGAGGAATTCTACGACTCGGAAGGTAATGCCGATGTATCGGTCTTTACCAATGCTGTTGCCGATACCGAGGCTGAAGCGTTGACCGTCAGCTATGACGCAACAGCCTTGAGCTTCAGTACCGATGCCAATGAACCGGCCTGGTCGGACTGGTATGTCTACGATGCCACTACACACCAGATTGCGGCGAATACCTCGGTTGGCTGGCTGTTGCGCCATGCTGATGGCAGCACTTACAGCAAGGTGTTTCTGGATGTGGCTAATTACACGGATATTACGGTTCGCTTTACCACTCAGGCGGCGGATACGGTGCAGTTTGCCGGGTCTGAACAAACGCTCAGCGCGACTCTGGCAACCGATGCCACGGTGTTGTGTCTGGATCTGGATGCCGTGGCCGAGGTGGACTGCGATGATGCTGGCAGTGATTGGGATCTTCGTTATGAAATTGATACTGCGGCCCGTGCGGTCAATATCTGGACTAATGGCGGTGTTTACGGCGCTGGCAGTGGCGCGGTGTTTGGCACGATCGAGGCAACAGAGCTGGCGGCTTATACCAGCGCCACGATGGTTGACAGTTACGATATCTCGGCGCACTACGCTGCCGACAGTAGTTCCAATCCGTTTACTGACAACAGCTGGTATGCCTACAACCTTAACGAAGGCCATTTGTTGTGGCCAAACTTTCGCACCTATCTGATTGACCTCGATAGCACGGATGACAGTGCTGATTATTTTACCCTGCAAGTGGCGGACTACTACAGTCTGGGTGCTTCTGGCAGTCCGGAAATCCGTTTTCAGTTGATGTCGACAGGAGAGTAATCATGACAAATGTAACCGGTATTCAGGCGTTGTCCGGGCAATGGCAAATGCTGTGTCAGCAAGAACCCAAATTACGTATCCGCGATGCGGCGTTACGTTTGGGGGTGAGTGAAGGGGAATTACTGGCCACTCGTATAGGACAAAATCCATCCGTGGGGCGGGTCGTGCGTCTGGAAGGGGATTTCAAACGCTTGTTACGCGACATTGAGCTACTCGGCGAAGTCATGGCGCTGACTCGTAATGACGCCATGGTGCATGAGAAGACCGGGCAATATCAGGGGCTGACGGTGAATGGCAATATGGGCCTGGCATTGGGGGTAATTGACCTGCGGATTTTTTTTAGCCGCTTTGTCCATGGGTTTGCGGTTGAGGATGTGGCAGCGGAAACCACCGCCGGTGTACGCCGCAGCTTGCAGTTTTTTAATGCTCAGGGTGACGCGATCCATAAAATCTACCTGACGGACGCCTCGGATCTGGATCAGTATTTTCAGTTGCTGGAGCGGTTCCAGAGCATCGCTCAAACCCCGGGTATGGTTGTGGAGCCAGCGCCAGCCGCGAACGATGCTGCTCCCTTGCCCGACCTGGATGTCACGGCCTTGCGGCAAGACTGGTCAGCGCTGCAGGATGTCCATCATTTTCAGGCGTTATTGAAAAAATATGGTCTGAGCCGAATCGCGGCCTATGAAGTCATCGGTACGGAATACGCGCAGGCATTGGCCCCGGACGCATTTGTCGCCGCCCTGGAGATGGCGCGTGATGTGGGTCTGTCGATCATGTTGTTTGTTGGCAGCGATGGTGTAATCCAGATTCATACCGGCCCGGTGACCAATCTGGTGCGTACTGGTGAATGGTTCAATATTCTGGATGACACGTTTAGTTTGCACGCCAGACTCACCTTGATTGATCAGATCTGGCTGGTACGAAAACCAACAGTGGACGGTATTGTCAGCTCGCTGGAGCTGTACGACCAGGAAGGTAACCAGCTGGCGTTGATGTTCGGTGAACGTAAAAATGGTCAGCAGGAGTTGGTTGGCTGGCGTTTTGTGCTGGACGAGTTGCAGCAGCAGTACGTACTGGAGCAAGAAGGAGTCGCCTGATGGCTAAACTGCGAGTGTTGTCAGGACGTGTCCTGCCGGTGGTGGCTGGGTGGCTGGGTTGTTTGCTGGTCGTGTGTTCTTCCCCGACGTGGGCTGATGACGATAACAAGCATGGTGCGGTTAATACGCCTCGGCGGGTAGTCAGCATTGATGGTTCCATTACCGAAATTATTTATCAGCTCGGTGCCCAGGATCGGCTGGTAGCGGTGGATACCACCAGTCGTTTTCCTAAGGCGGCAACTGAATTGCCCGATGTCGGGTATATGCGCCAGCTTTCGGCAGAAGGGATATTGTCGATGCAGCCTGACCTGGTACTGACAACGCAGGCCGCAGGACCAGAGGTGGTATTTACCCAGCTGCAGCAGGCCGGGGTGCGGATTGTCCGGGTGGATAATAATTATTCATTGCAGGGTGTGCTCGACAAGATTACCTCGGTTGCTGAGGCGCTTGACAAGGAGGCCGAAGGGCGGGCGCTGGTACAGCGTATCGAGTCCCGTAGTCGTGAGCTGCTGCAGCAAATACCGGTTAATGACTCGCCACAGGCGACTCCGCAGGTGATGTTTCTGTTGGGCGCTGGTGGTCGAGGCATGATGGCTGCGGGCGAGAATACCCAGGCCGATGTGATGCTGAAGCTGGTGGGGGCTGCCAATACGATGAGTTACAGCGGTTACAAACCGGTCAGTGCTGAAGGTGCCCTGCAAGCCGCACCTGAGGTTGTCTTTGTGGCGCAAGTTGGCGCAGCCGCGGTGCCGACCGCAGTATTACAATCTTTGGCGATGACTCCGGCAAGCCAGCATGATCGTATCTTTTCGGTGGACGTCAGTTTGATGCTGGGTTTTGGCCCGCGCTTGCCAGAGGCCATGCAGCAGCTGATGGCGTTGCTTTATCCTCGTGCGGGCCAGTTTGAAATTGCTCGTAAACAGCATGCCGTGGGAATGTGATGATGCCACGCACTCTGGTTTATTCCCGTCGGCTGAGTGATGCCGTATTCAGTTGTCGAGCGTCGTTGTCGGCTTATGGCGCGGGCAGTCAGCAGCTGGTGTTGCTGGGGCTGGGTATGATGCTGGCCGTGGTTTTTCTGTTTTGCCTGACGGTTGGGCCGGTGTCTATTGCCATTGCTGACGTTTGGTTCAGCCTTCGACAGGCTCTCAGTATGGCCCCGACCGGGTCTGCCAATGACTGGGTTGTCCGTGAGTTACGTTTGCCTCGGGCCTTGCTGGCGATGATTGTGGGAGCCGGTCTGGCGGTGGCGGGGGTTATCACCCAGGGGGTGTTTCGTAATCCGCTGGCGGATCCTGGGCTGATCGGTGTATCCAGTGGTGCGGCGTTGGCGGCGGTCGCAGTGATTGTGTTGAATCAATCCTTGTTGTCTGGCTGGGTTTCACTGACCGGGCCGCTGGCGTTGCCGCTGGCGGCGTTTATGGGGGGGCTGGGAGTGACGTTGGTGATTTACCGGTTGGGTACCCGTGGCGGCCAAACCCAGGTTGGTATGCTATTGTTGGCCGGTGTGGCAATCAATGTGCTGGCGGGAGCGGCGACCGGGGTGCTGACCTATGCCGCAAACGATCAGCAACTGCGGGATATGACGTTTTGGTCAATGGGCAGTCTGGCCAGCGGTCGTTGGCAGGATGTGATGGCTCTGGCTGGGCTGATTGGGGTGCCACTGCTGTTGAGCTTGCGTTATCGGCGACTACTGAATGCCTTGCTGATGGGGGAGCAGGTGGCGATACATCTGGGTTTTGATGTGCAGCGATCAAAACGCTGGTTGTTGGCGTTTGCAGCACTGATGGTGGGGGCCGGGGTGGCTGTCACCGGTATTATCGGCTTTGTGGGTCTGGTCGTTCCCCATTTGCTGCGTATGGTCATGGGGTCTGACCATCGTGGTCTGATTCCGGCGTCAGCGTTAGGTGGGGCATTGCTTTTACTGGTGGCGGATACGCTGGCCCGAACCTGGATGGCACCGGCCGACTTGCCTGTTGGTCTGGTGATGGCGTTGCTGGGCGGGCCAATCTTTCTGTTGTTGTTGGTGCAGCAGACTGGTGGTCAGCGACGATGATACGGGCTGATTCGCTGTCAGTGGTGAAAGGACGGCGCTCGTTGCTGGAGTCTGCCTCCATGGTACTGCGCAGCGGTGAAAAACTGGCCATTCTGGGTGCCAACGGGGCTGGCAAGTCAACCTTGCTGTCGTGTCTGTGCGGTGAAAACAGCGATTATGGCGGGGAGGTGTGGCTGGGGGCAGACAACCTGGCTGATTTGTTGCCGGGGCAACGGGCGCAGCGTATCGCGGTGATGCCGCAACAGGTTGAGCTGGCGTTTCCATTTCGTGTGTGGCAGGTGGTGGCCATGGGGCGTTCGCCCTGGGGAGATGAACAGCAGACCCTGGATTGGCAGCAGGACGTTATGAAAGCAACGGAAGTACATCATTTGCGGAATCGTCTTTACCCCCAGCTTTCTGGCGGTGAAAAGCAGCGCGTGCAGCTGGCTCGGGTGCTGTTGCAGCTCTGGCACTATCAATATCCATCCGCTGGTCAGCAAGCGTATCTGTTGCTTGACGAATGCACCTCGGCTCTGGATCCTGCGCACCAGCATGCGGTAATGCATCAGGTGGCTGCCATGGTCGGCCCTAATATTGGTGCGCTGGCCGTTATGCACGATGTGGCACTGGCAGCATCCTGGGCCGACAGGGTAATGCTGCTCCGCGATGGCCGGGTAATGGCATCCGGAGATGCCAGCCTGTTGTGTGATGCCGAGGCGTTGGCGGCTTGTTATGACATGTCACTTGCGTTGTCGCGCCAATATGCCCGTGTTAATCAGCAGTGGCTCGAAGGCCGTTAACAAACTAGGCAGTTTTGCGGCTACCGATTTGTTAATATGTGTATTGATACGCACTAATGGATCATTGAATGTCAACCCAGCCAACTCCCCGCGATGTGTCGTTTGTACGTTCCCTGTTTGCTCTTAACCCCAGTTCAAGGCCGTATCGATATGGCCTGATGGTCGGCATCTGTATGGCCTTTCCGGCATTTGTAGGCACCTTGATGGGGAGTTTTCAGCAAGGGCTGATGGCGGTGATGGGGTCGGCCATTATCTTGTATTTGCCGACGTCCGGCATTGCACAGCGAATGCTGACGCTGGCTGCCTGTACGTGTGGTTTCGCGTTTTGCTTTTTCCTTGGTTTGTGGGGCAGTGTCCATCCGTTGGTCTCTGCCGCCGTGCTGGCGGTGACGGCATTTCTGGTCAGTCTTGTTGCCGGGTATTTCAGGATCGCGCCGCCGGGAAATTTCTTTTTTATTATGCTGGCCGCCATCGCGACGGTAGTACCTCACGAACCAGCGGCTATTCCTGAGCGTATTGGTCTGCTGGTGATGGGCAGTATGGCAACCTGTCTGTTTGCGTTTGTTTATTCGTTATTGTTTCCGGCACCGGTGGCGGCAGTGGACTTGCAACCACTGAGTCAGAACGGCATCCGTACCCTGGTGTTGCATTCCGCCTTGATGGGCATCTTTGTTGGCGGTGGCTACTGGTTTGCCCATGGGATTGGTATGCACAATCCGTACTGGGTGCCTATTTCCTGTGCGGCGATTATGCAAGGTGCCAATTTGCGTATGGTCTGGCTCCGCAAGATTCACCGGATAGCCGGTACGGCTGTGGGGATGGTGTTAGCCTTTCTGCTGTTCAAGCTGATTGATGGGCCGTGGATGTTGACGGCTGCTATCGTGATTCTCAGTTTTGTGATCGAGATGCTGATCCCCAGGAATTACGGTTATGCCGTTATTTTTATTACGCCACTGACGGTGATTTTTGCCGGAGTCGCCAGTCATGGCCTGGAAATGAACGAGCTGGTTTTTACCCGCTTGCTGGATATTTCTCTGGGTAGCGTGATTGGTGCGCTGGGTGGTGTGTTTGCGCATTGGCTGGTGCCGCGTATGACAACGGTACTGAAGCAACGATCAGCCCGGCACTGATGGATGGTGTGGCAGTTTGTTTTGTGGCGGTGGCGGGGTCTTTATTTATACCGTTATCTTTTATTTGTTTGATGAATGGCAAGTATGTCCTTCATACCGGTTATCAGAGTGTGGGCCAGACGGCTATACTCGCCGACTGTATAAACATAAGCGGGCAAAATAGTCCGCCAGCTCCTGAGTTGCTCCGACTACCCCTTGGGTGTTTTTCCCGGAGTTTACTATGACCATAGAGGCCCAAAGATGACTGGATACGTGCAGAAGGGTGGCATTCAGATTGCCCAAGCCCTGTATGACTTCGTAAATGAAAAGGCAATTCCTGGTAGCGGCGTCAACGTCGATACTTTCTGGGCCGGATTTGATGCGGTGGTTAACGACCTGGCACCAAAAAACCGTGAGTTGCTGGTCAAGCGTGACGATCTGCAAGCCAAAATCGACCTGTACCATACCGAACGCAAGGGTCAGCCACACAACCCGGAAGAATACAAAGCTTTCCTGCAAGCTATTGGCTACCTGTTACCCCAGGCAGAGCAGTTTGAAGCAGAAACCCGCAACGTCGAGCCGGAAATCGGTCAGATGGCTGGCCCACAGCTGGTGGTTCCTGTCATGAATGCCCGCTTTGCGCTGAATGCTGCCAATTCCCGTTGGGGATCTCTGTACGATGGTCTGTACGGCACCAATGTGATTGCTGAAGAAGGCGGCGCAGAAAAGGGCACAGGCTACAACGAAGTCCGTGGCAACAAGGTGATTGCTTATGCCCGTGATTTCCTGAATCAGGCTATCCCGCTGGCGACGGGTTCCCATGCAGGCACTACGGCTTACGTCATCGTTGATGGCCAGTTGGAAGTGACTCTGGCCGATGGCTCGACCACTGGCCTTGCCAACGCTGCGCAGTTGAAAGGTTACCTCGGTGATGCTGCAATGCCCGACGCAATTCTTTTTGAAAACAATGGTTTGCACTTTGAACTTCAGATTGATTCCAGCAGTATGGTTGGTGCCACTGATGCAGCAGGTGTCAAAGACATCCTGATGGAATCGGCTCTGACCACCATCATGGATTGTGAAGACTCGGTTGCCGCCGTGGATGCCGAAGACAAGGTGATTACCTATGGCAACTGGCTGGGCTTGATGCAAGGTAACCTGGAAGAGCAGGTGACCAAGGGCGGTAAAACCTTCACGCGTCGTATGAACCCGGATCGTGAATATGCCGCTATCAACGGTGACACCGTGAAGTTGAAAGGCCGCTCGATGCTGTTTATCCGTAACGTCGGTCATTTGATGACCAACCCGGCGATGCTCGACAAAGACGGCAACGAAGTACCAGAAGGCATTATGGATGCCATGGTAACGACCTTGTGCGCCATGCATGACCTGAACGGCAATGCGCCATTTCAGAACAGCACCACTGGTTCGGTAAACATCGTAAAACCGAAAATGCACGGTCCGGAAGAAGTGGCGTTTGCCAACGAACTGTTTGGCCGTGTTGAAGATGTTCTGGGTCTGCCGCGCTTTACCGTGAAAATGGGCATCATGGACGAAGAACGTCGCACCACCGTTAACCTGGCAGAGTGTATCCGTGCTGCCAAAGACCGGGTTGTCTTCATCAATACCGGCTTCCTGGATCGTACCGGTGATGAAATCCATACCTCCATGTTGGCGGGTGCATTCGTACCAAAAACCACTATGAAGCAGCAGTTGTGGATCAACAGCTATGAAAACTGGAACGTCGATACCGGTCTGAAGTACGGTCTGCAAGGTCGCGCCCAGATTGGTAAAGGCATGTGGGCGATCCCGGATGAAATGGGTCAGATGATGGAACAGAAAATTGGCCATCCAAAAGCCGGTGCCAATACGGCTTGGGTTCCTTCACCGACGGCTGCCACCCTGCACGCGCTGCACTACCACCAGGTTGATGTCTTCGCGGTACAGGAAGAACTGAAACAACGTGCCTTCGCATCAGTCGACGACATTCTGACCATCCCGCTGATGAGCGAAGAACAGCAAGCAGCGCTGACGGAAGAGCAGATTCAGCGTGAGATCGACAACAACTGCCAGGGTATTCTGGGTTACGTTGTGCGCTGGGTTAACCAGGGTGTTGGTTGCTCCAAGGTGCCGGATATCAACAACGTCGGCCTGATGGAAGATCGCGCCACTCTGCGTATTTCTTCCCAGCACGTGGCGAACTGGCTGCACCACGGTATCTGTACCAAAGAACAGGTTGAAGACAGCCTCAAGCGGATGGCTGCAATCGTGGATGGGCAGAACGCTGGTGATGCTGAATACACGCCAATGACTCCGGCGCTGGATGGTATTGCCTTCCAGGCTGCGTCTGACCTGATCTTCAAAGGTAAAGAGCAGCCGAGTGGTTACACCGAACCCTTGCTGCACGCCTACCGTCTGAAGTGCAAGGCCGCACAGTAAGTAAAACCGAGTAAACAAAACCGCCGTAAAACACCAATCGCAGGCTTTGTCTGAGAGTGGTGTGATAAAAAAACGGGAAGGTGGCGACACCTTCCCGTTTTTTTATTGGTCGTCTGGCGGTTTCGCCTTTACGCCTCAGTATTTACTTCAGGTCGTAACGGTCGGCATTCATCACCTTGACCCAGGCTTTGACGAAGTCTTTAACAAACTTCTGTTGGTTGTCGTCCTGGGCGTACACTTCGGCGTAGGCACGCAGGATGGAGTTGGAGCCAAACACCAGGTCTACGCGGGTTGCTGTCCATTTCACATCACCGGTCTTGCGATCAACAATGTGGTACAGATTTTTGCCAGCCGGTTTCCAGTTGTAGGCCATATCGGTCAGGTTGACGAAAAAGTCGTTGCTTAATACACCTTTGCGATCAGTGAATACGCCGTGGCTGGTGCCTGCGTAGTTGGTATCCAGTACCCGCATGCCGCCGATCAGTACCGTCATTTCCGGTGCCGTAAGGCCCATTAACTGGCTACGGTCGAGCAGCAGTTCTTCGACACTGACGGTGTAGTCTTTTTTCACCCAGTTACGGAAACCATCGTGGATGGGCTCCAGCACGTCGAACGATGCGGCATCGGTCATGTCGTCGGTGGCGTCACCACGACCCGGTGCGAAGGGTACGCTGATGTCGACACCAGCATCTTGCGCCGCTTTTTCAACTGCTGCACTACCCGCCAGAACAATCAGGTCGGCAAGGCTGACCGGCTTGCCAAATCCAGCCTGAATACCTTCCAGGACGCTGAGTACTTTCTGCAGGCGATCCGGTTCGTTACCTTCCCAGTCTTTTTGCGGCGCAAGACGGATACGGGCACCGTTGGCACCGCCACGGTAGTCGGAACCGCGGTAGGTGCGGGCGCTGTCCCATGCGGTAGCGACCAGTTCCGCGACACTCAGGCCGCTGGCCAGAATGGTGGTTTTAAGCGCGGTGATGTCGGCATCAGACAGGGTGTAGTCGACTGCCGGGATCGGGTCTTGCCAGATCAGATCTTCCGCCGGTACGTCCGGGCCAATGTAACGGCTTTTCGGGCCAAGGTCGCGGTGGGTCAGTTTGAACCAGGCGCGAGCGAAGCAAGCAGAGAAGTATTCCGGGTCTTGCATGAACTTCTGGCAGATGCCGTTGTAGATCGGGTCGACCTTCATGGCCATATCGGCATCGGTCATGATCGGTTTGAGACGGATGGATGAATCTTCCACGTCAACCGGCATGTCTTCTTCGTTGATGTCGACCGGTTCCCACTGCCAGGCACCAGCCGGGCTCTTTTTTAATTCCCAGTCGTGACCAAACAGCATTTCGAACCAGCCCATGTCCCACTGGGTCGGGTTGGCGGTCCAGGCACCTTCAATACCGCTGACGACGGTGTCACGACCAATGCTGCGGCCCTTGGTGTTCATCCAGCCAATGCCCTGGTATTCGACGTCGGCAGTTTCGGGATCCGGGCTGAGGTCTTCGGCGCGACCGTTGCCGTGGCATTTGCCTATGGTATGACCACCGGCGGTAAGGGCCGCCGTTTCTTCATCATCCATGGCCATGCGGGCGAAGGTTTCGCGCACCTGGGCAGCGGTTTTTAATGGGTCTGGCTGACCATTGACACCTTCCGGGTTGACGTAAATCAGGCCCATTTGCACTGCGGCCAGCGGGTTTTCCATGGTGTCCGGCTTGTCGACGTCGCCATAACGACCGTCGCTTGGCGCCAGCCATTCTTTTTCTGCACCCCAATAGGTGTCTTTTTCGGGATGCCAAATATCCTTGCGGCCAAAAGCGAAGCCGTAGATTTTTAAGCCGGCCACTTCATAAGCTATGGTGCCTGACAGGAGTATCAGGTCAGCCCAGGAAATCTTGTTGCCGTACTTCTTTTTGATCGGCCACAGCAAGCGACGACCCTTGTCGGTGTTGACGTTGTCTGGCCAGGAGTTTAATGGCGCAAAACGCTGGTTGCCGGCACCACCACCACCACGGCCGTCCGACAGACGGTAGGAACCCGCCGAGTGCCAGGCAACGCGGGCAAACATGCCGACATAGCTGCCCCAGTCAGCTGGCCACCAGGCCTGGCTTTCAGTCATCAGTGTACGCAGGTCACTCTTCAATGCTTCTACATCCAATTGCTTGAGTTCTTCGGCGTAGTCGAAGTCCTCACCCAGCGGGTTGGTCTTGCTGTCGTGCTGGTGAAGAATGTCGAGGTTGAGTGCATTAGGCCACCAATCGCTGTTGGTTTGACCGCTGGATGTCATTGCGCCATGCATGACCGGGCATTTGCCCGCAGAAGATTGCTTGTTATCCATAATGAGACTCCGATTCTGCTAATGGGATGGTCGGGACAATGGTAACCACCCAGGATGAAATAAATCTGGCAGCTACGGTATTTGGTATGCTGCTGGCTGGAAAGGTTCGCCTCCGGGGTGTTTTTCTGGCAGTGGCTGCTGTCCAATCCATGCGTTCACTATAGACACGTTTGTTATAATTTCATTCAATTAAGTTAAATGAATCTCATAGTAAATATTGATGAATATTGGTCTTGCTGGCGTGCTGTTCGGGTCGCTGTGTAGTATGTCAGTACAACTGTTGGGACGGAGTAAAAATGAAAATTCTGATCGTAGGTGCAGGCGCAATCGGCGGGTTATTTGGTGGTCTGTTGCAGCGCCAGGGCGTAGCCGTGACCTATCTGGTGCGTGAGCACCGCTTGGCTGAGCTGGCGGCTGGCGGTTTGACAGTACAGCTGCCAGATAACGCCTTCAGTTTTCAGCCGTGCTGCTGCACTGCGATCCAGCTGGCGGCCACAAAGCCGGTGTTCGATCTGATTGTGCTCACCAACAAGGCGTATGCCCTGGCCAGTGTGATTGAGAATATTCGGCCAGTGGTATTGGAACAGACGCTGATATTGCCCTTGCTGAACGGTATTCGACAGCTCGATGTGCTGGATGCCGAGTTCGGCGCGGCGCGGGTTTTGGGCGGTATCGCCAAAACCGTGGCAACGCTGGCCGATGCCAATACGGTGGTGGTCAACAGTCCGGGCAGTAATCTGACCGTAGGAGCAAGATCGGCTGAACAGAACGCTGTCGCCAGGGCAATCAATGCACTGTTTGCCGACGCCGGTGTTTTGCTTGGTGATGGCTCCAATATCGGCTTGGCCATGTGGGAGAAGTTCTGTTTGATGGCAGCGCTGGGCGCCCTGAATTGTATGCTGCAGGGATCCGTAGGGGATTATATGAAGAGTGAGGCGGGTGGTGAGATTGCGCTGGCTACCATCCGTGAATGTACAGACACCGCTGCCGCCAGTGGCTATCCGTTATCCGACAAGGTCATTAGTGGTATTCAGCGGACGCTGACTAATCCGAACTCATCTTTTAATGCCTCGATGTATCGGGATATGAAACAGGGGCTGCCGGTAGAAGGTGAACACCTGGTGGGTGATATGTTACGACGGGCGGAGGCGGCGGGTATGGCAGCACCCAATCTGAAGGTCGCCCATGCGGTATTGCAAACCTACAGTGCCAGGCTTGGGTAGTGTCCAGTAGTAAGGCTGGCTCGTATGGTTGCCTGCTGCTGCAGACATCGCGATAAAACTGTCTGTTTTTGTCTATCAGATCTGTTGCCGCCGCCCGGTCTTTGTTCCAATGGCGGCTTCCTTTCGGCGGTGGCTTTTTATGTCTGTACCTGTGTCTGTCCCTGTACGTTGTTGTCCTTGTTTTGTTGCCGCCGCTTTGTTATCGGCTGTTACGGTAAAAACCGCCGTCGCTGATGTGGTGTATTCCTCGGTTACGCTGGTGTCCAGCTCCGAACCTGTACCGGTATTGGATATGGTCAGTGGTTGGGATGGGCCATTTGAAGCCGGGGAGTATGCCTATGCCGATGCCCGTGTCACGCTGGGTACTTCAATGCACTTGGCTGACGGGAACGGCTTGCAGCACAGTTTTGTTGAGTGGGAACGGCGCTGGCATTACGACTTGTCATTTTCCAGGGGCATGTCCCGTTATTATTATTCACTTGAACAGGGCAGTGAGCTGGATGCAGGTGAGGCACTGGCACTTGATGCCCGGATGCTGGTCGCCAGTGGCGTACGAACCGGTGCGGAGTGGCAGCTGGACAGCGCTGCCCTGGGTGTCGCCGGGCGCTGGTCCGTGACTCCGGCATTGGCGTTGTATCGGGTGTCGGAGTGGCAGTTTGGTTCGCTGACGGGGGGCGCCGAAGGTGGCGCAACCGAAACGGCTTCGGCAACGCTGGATTATCATTTTAGTGAAGACAAGATTCTCGCCTATGAGATTGATCCGTCCCATGGCTGGGGGCTGAGTCTGGATCTGGCCAGTGAATGGTCTGATGGCGAACGCTGGCGGCTATCGTTACAGTTGCAGGATATTCTGAACCGTTGGCAATTGACAGATTCCGGTTATACCCGCGCTTGTATCAATTTTAATTCGCCATCGTTGCCGGTGTGCAGCAGTTCAGCAACGGCATCGGGCAGGTCGGGAGAGGAGGTGTTTGTTGCCCGGCTGCGGCCGACGACTCGTATCGCTGTTGATTATCTGCCCTGGCAGGCTCGGGTTCTGGTCTATCATCACGGTGATTACGACCGCCTGGGTATTGAAAAGCATTGGCAGCCGGTCAGCGGTATTGAGCTGGGTGCGGCGGTTTACAGCACCGCCCAGCTAGGGCTGTCGTTCAGTCATCGCTGGCTGCAGCTTGCCATCGCCAGTGACGACATCCGCTCCGGTTTTGCCCGCGAGCTGGATGTGTCTGCCGGGCTGCGCTTCAGCTGGTAGCGCTCAGAGAGTAGGCTGCATCGGGATATTTTCAGGTTTCCGGCTTGCACAGGCTGATCAGTCGCCATCCTGATTCGGGGCAGAGTTCCTGGTCGGCCACTTTCATGCGGACTTTGCCTTCCGGGGTGATGGCCAGTAGCCAATATGACCGGTCAGCATTTTGTGCTTTAAAGGCGGCAAAATCGAAGGTGTCCGTCAGTCGGGTGGTTTTTAATTCAGCCCCTTGGGATAACAGGCTGGCGAACTTGCCGTAACTCAACTCGGCATCAAATAACGGCAATCCGCGTTGTTCTGCAGCGCTGTGATGTTTGGTTTTATGGCGTTGATTATTGGTTCCCGATTCCTTTTGTGCCAGTACCTTGCTATGCAGGGCAAAGACGCGCTCAAATCCGAATTCATCACGGAAGTGCATGCAGGCGACGGTATTGAGGTGGTTATCGGGTGACAGCGCCATCAGCTTGCCAAGTCCGGCCAAATCAAGTCGATCACTGGCGTAGTCCGACATCGGGCTACCATAAAAGACCGGCAAACCTGCCATGCGGGCACGCTGGATATTGTCGTAGCTGGAGTCGGCCAGCAGTACCCGGACATTCTGCTTGGTCAGCTCGCTGGCGATGGCACGGGCAATCGGGTTCGCTCCCATAAACAGGATGCCGTTGGCGGGTGGTTCTACCACACCGAGCCAGCGGGCAACGGGTCGCGCCGTTGCGCTCTGAAATACCACAGTGCCAAAAATCACACAAAATGTCAGCGGCACCAGCAACGCTGCACCGTCAACACCCTGATGCTGCAATTTGATCGCAAACAGGGCGGAGACCGCTGCCGCAACAATTCCTCGTGGCGCGATCCAGGCCAGCAGTGCCTTGTCTTTCCAGTTCAGGTCGCTACCGATGGCGGATAACCAAATAGTGAGCGGCCTGGCGATAAATTGCATTACTGCCAGCAAGATCAGCGGTGCCCATCCAAGCTGGCTGACTGCTGTCATGTCCAGTCGTGCCGCCAGCAAGATAAACAGACCGCTGATCAGTAGCAAGGTAAGGTTTTCCTTGAAATGCAGGATTTCTGCCAGCCGCAAGTGCTTCTGATTGGCGAGCCACATCCCCATCAGGGTGACCGCCAATAGCCCGGATTCGTGGGCCAGATGGTTGGCAACGGTGAAGGCCAGCAAGACAGCGGCCAGTACGGCCAGATTTTGCAGATATTCCGGCAGCCAACGGCGTGCCAGGGCAACGCCAGTCAGCCAGCCACATGCCAGTCCTAGCACGGTGCCTGAAAGCAGTATCTCAACAAAAGCAAGCAGGCCACTGCCAACCCCGGCTGCCTGGTTCTGGGCGGCGATAAATTCATACACCACCACCACCAGTAACGCGCCGATGGGATCAATCAGTATGCCTTCCCAGCGTAAGATATTACCCAGTTCGGCACGGGGTCTGACGGTTCGAAGCATCGGCATGATAACGGTCGGGCCGGTCACAACGGTGAGAGCACCAAATAACACGCTGATCGACCATTCAAGCGCAAACAGCCAGTGGGTAGCACAGGTAACGATTACCCAGGTCACCAATGCACCGAGGGTAATTAAACGTCTGACCACCGTACGCTGAGAACGTATTTCGGCAAGGTCGAGCGTCAGGCTGCCTTCAAACAGAATGATGGCGACACAGACAGAAACCAGTGGAAACAGCAGGTCGCCAAACATCATGTCTGGATCCAGCACACCGCTGACGGGGCCAGCAAGCAAACCGGCCAGTAGCAAAAACAGGATAGCGGGCAGGTTGCTGCGCCAGGCCAGCCATTGGCAAACCAGTGCGACAAATGCGATCAGGGCCAGCATCAGGCTGGTTTCCATAGGTGACTCCTTGGGCGACAGGTCGGGCTATATCAGCACTGCTGTTAACGATGATAGCAGCGATTGATCCGCATAGTGCCTGCCGGAGGGTCGAGTCGCCAGCGTTGTTGTGCCAACAACCTCAAATTATACCGTTATCTATTTTGGTTTGAAGGAGTGCCGCACTTCTGCTTCACTTATCCGGCCGTTATCAAAAGCCAACGCCGGTTCGAGCCAATCAGCCTCCAATTATAAAACACGGAATAACAACAACAGCCTCTAATCCTCCCTGATCAGGGTTTCTGGCAAACGCTTGTCAGGGTTTTGTTCAGACATGAGTGTGATGTCTGAATCAACCTGATCGTCAGCGTCTGCATTGTCTGCCTGAGTCGATACATTCAAGTACGCAGCAGAAATAAACAAAAAGGAGTTGATGGCAATTTTGAACTTGGGATTCATGGGATTCTCATGATTGCAGGTTGGATGGATGAGCAGGTTTGCGGCGTTCTGTTGAGCGTTTGTTACGGAGCACCAGAGTGACAAGCAGCGTCAGCACAAACAGTGAAGCTAATGTTTTGAAAACGATGGACGTCAGCCATGGAGCTACTCCCGTACTGATCAGTACGATGAGTGTAACAATAGCCAGAACAACAAGGGCCAGAATAATAATGGACCAGGTCAGCATATGGGTTCTCCTTTGTAGCGCACGGGCACATCCAAATACGACGGTGCGTACATTTCCAAAAGTACCCGTACTGTTACTGAGTGTCAGATCTGGAAAAAGTTTGGTGTGTGTTTGAAATTCAACTGTTCCATTATCGTTATCTTTTTAAAAAATAGCCAATTGATTAGTATTATTGGTGGGATTATTAGTACCTATGACCAAAATCCTGTGTTTGTACGCTTGCAGGGTCGATTCCGGTATCATGCGCGCTTTTGTTGCTCTTCGGGCGTTGCATGTACCTTGACCATTTCAGTCTTGACCGTTTCCCGTTCACCATTGCGCCAGATCCGGCATTTTTGTTTCCGTCGGAGGGGCATCAGGAGGCGTTGGCACATCTGCATTACGCCTTGACCGGGCATGGTGGTCTGGTCTGCCTGACCGGCGAAGTTGGCACCGGAAAAACGACCCTCTGTCGCGTCTTTCTGGAACAAACACCAGCGGATATCAAAACGGCGTATCTGTTTAATCCGCAGCTTTCCCAGCGCGAATTGCTGCAGGCGCTGTGTGATGAGCTGGGCATAACCTATGCCTCCGATGCCAGCCAGCAAGCACTTTATCAACGACTGAATCGTGCCTTGCTGGACTGGTATGCCGAAGGGAAGCGGGTTATCTGTGTCATCGATGAAGCCCAGGCGATGCCGGTGCCATCGTTGGAGCAGATCCGCTTGTTAACCAATCTGGAAACCAGCGATAACAAGCTGCTGACGCTGATACTGGTCGGTCAGCCCGAGCTACGCGAGGTGTTGATGCGGCATGAATTACGCCAGCTGAATCAGCGTATCACCGCGCGTTATCACCTCAAGCATTTGAGCCAAACAGAAACCTATGCCTACTTACGCCACCGGCTAATCACGGCAGGGTGCGAGCGGCAAGTGTTTGGAGAAGCCGCCGCAAAAATTATCTGGCAAGGCTGCGGTGGTGTGCCACGGTTGATTAACAGTGTTGCCGACCGTGCCTTGCTGGGGGCGTATGCCCGAGGTGATGCCGACGTGAACGGTACGGTCGCCCGTCAGGCACTGGCCGAAGTGCTGGGTGGTGCCAATGAACCATCAAAAGAACGCCCGGGGGCTGTGTTTTCAGCAAAGATTCTATGGCGGCTATTGGGGGCCGTAATGCTGCTGCTGGTTATTGTCGGCTGGCAATGGGCATCGCCTTCTTCCTGGCGAATGGCCGTTGCCGAATGGATTGCGCCAACCAGCCCGGTAACATCATCGCAGCTCGCAATGTCAGCAGCACCTTCTGTTGTGGATCTGGAGCAGGCGATACCGTCATCGGATACGGCTGCGGCTACGCCAGCGCCTTCTGACCCTGTCGTCGATGAGCGTCAGCTGGCGGCAGAGGATCTGAGTCGAGCCATGGGGCTGGAGGCTGGCAATTGTCGGCAATTATCCGAGGCCGGGTGGCAATGCCTCTGGGTGGCCTGGCCCTATTCCCAGCTCAAACCGTTGCGTTATCAGGCAGCCGTCTATCACGAAGGGCGCTGGCAACAGCTGACTGACGTGGACGCGAGTCGGCTGCTGCCGACTCGCGTGGTCAAAGCGCTGGTGATCTGGCAAGCACCGTCCGGTTATCGCGGACTGATTCGTCCTGGTGGCGTGTCGGAGGTGGTCTCCTGGGTCAGAACTCAGCTGGGTGTTGAGTGGCATGGTGACTGGCAGAGGATTGGCCCAACAAGCAGTAGTACGCCAGCAGCAGGGCCGGATCCGGCGTTTTACGATCCCTTGTTGGCGCATGCTGTGGCGCAGTTTCAGGTGTCTCAGGGTTTGACTGCTGACCGGATTATTGGCCCGCAAACGCTGTTGTATTTGCAGCGGCGGGCCTATCAGGCGCAGCAGGAGGCGAAGTAATGTCGTACATTCTGGATGCGCTGAAAAAATCCCAGCAGCAACGCTCTGACGGTGCAAGCGATAGTGCGTTAACGCCACTGTTGACGACGCCAGCCGTGGTGGCTCCGGTGGCGGCGCACTTGCCGCTGAGTCTGGTCGTGATTGTTTTTCTGGCTGTGATCGGCGCGTTTGGGCTGTATTTTTTTAGCGCGGGCACGGGTTCTGATCCTTATCCCGATAAGCAAACAACTCCGGTCGCCGCCAAGCCGGTTGAATCAGAGCCAGTGCCTGCTATCGAAGCGACTGTGGTGGTTGCTCCAGCAGATGGTCAGCCCACCGTCGCGCTGCAATCAACCCCTCAAGTACAGTCGCAACTGCGTCCGGAAGTGGTGCGTGCTACCGATTTTGTACCTGCTGAAGTAAAACCCGTGGTAACGCTAGCGCCTGAGCCTGTCACCGCGTTGCCAGCACCGGTGGTGTCGGCTTCATCTATGCCGCGCCCGGAAGCACCAGAGTCACAGGCATCGTCATCGTCTATTGAACATCGCCATTTGCCGCCGCTGTCGTCGTTACGCAAAGTTCCAGATCTGATCATTACCGGCCATATTTACAGTCAGGACAGCAGCGCCCGCACGGTCTCGATGAATGGCCGAGAGTGGTATGAAGGTGATCTGATTGTGCCAGGTGTATTCTTACAGACCATTACGCCAACCGGTATCGTTCTTGACGTCGATGGTTATCCATTTTCGATTAACCGCAATAGCGGCTGGCAGTCCATTGGGGAGTAGTACGCAGTGTTGAGTCAGGAAAGCAAAGAGCGTATTCAGGCCCTGTATCGCGAGTGCATCAAAAAACTCGATTTGACCCCCCGGTACGGTCAGCGGGTGATGATTGCTGAAATTGCCAAGTCGCTGGGGGCCATAACCACCGACGATAAAGGCGAGCGTAATAACGATTCCGGTATCGTGGTGGTGGAAGCTGGCACCGGTACCGGTAAAACCCTGGCGTACTTGCTGGCTACCTTGCCGGTGGCGATCGAGCAGGAAAAGAAACTGCTGATTTCCACTGCCACTATTGCCTTGCAGGAGCAGATTCTCGACAAGGATTTGCCCAACCTGAAAGAAACCATTTCGTTGCCATTCAACTACGCGCTGGCCAAGGGCCGGGGTCGTTACCTGTGCTTGCTGAAGCTCGACAAGTCACTGCAACAGCTGTCGGGTATTCTGACCACCGTTGATCTGTTTGAGCAAACCCCGGAAGAGCAGGATCGTGAACTCTACGAGTTGATGCTGAACCAGTATGCCAGTGGTGGTTGGGATGGCGATCGTGATCGCTGGGATGATGAGGTGGCGGACAATCAATGGAGTCACCTCACGGCCACGCATCGCGAATGTTCCAATCGACGTTGTCCGCATTTCGATAATTGCGCCTTTTTCAAGGCCCGTTCTGCGATGGAAGATGCCGATATTATTATCGCTAACCACGACCTGGTGTTGTCGGATCTCAGCCTGGGTGGTGGCGTGGTGCTGCCTGCACCGGAAAAAACCATTTATGTCTTTGATGAAGGCCATCATCTGGCCGACAAGGCACTGAATCACTTTCGACTGGAATTTGGCGTGCGTGCTCAACGTCAGTGGCTAAAGCAACTGGAGCAGGGCGTCGAGCAGTTTGTTGCTGCTACCGGGTTGCCACCGTCAATCATGCATTCCTTGCAGGCTGCTCCTGAACAGTGTCGTGAGTTAAACAATCATTTTAATTTACTGTGGCCGCTGGCATTCGACCTCTTGGGTGAGCGCGACCGGGTACGATTTGAATTTGGCCATATAACGGAAAATTTGCGCGACCTGCTGAATAACATCAAGGCACCGCTACAGCCACTCTTGCAGGGTCTGGACAAGCTCAACGACATGTTACAGGCCTCGCTGGACACCAAGGGTGAAGGTGAATTCAGCCTGGATATCGCCGAAAGCTGGCAGGCCCCCATGGGGATGATGCTGGCACGTGCAGAAGCTTTGTGGGAAGCCGTAACCTGGATGGCTGCCGCCGAGAAGGAAGGAGAGTTGCCGGTTGCTCGCTGGCTGTCAAAAACGCCCTTTGGTGAAGATTGGGATATCAAGCTCAGCGCCTCGCCGATTGCCGTGGCAGACCAGTTGCGAAAAAACCTCTGGTCGCGCTGTCACGGTGCGGTGGTGACGTCTGCGACCCTGACGGCGTTAAACAGTTTTGGCAATCTGACCTGGGAAACCGGTCTGCCGGATTGGGCTGGGTATCATCGGGTCGCCAGTCCGTTTGATTATCCGAACCTGGGTCAGTTGGAAGTGGTACAGCTGGGTTCTGACCCGAAGAGTGATCAGTTTCAGGCCGACATTGAACAATGGATACGGACACAGCTGGATTTTGGCAAGAGCACACTGGTGTTGTTCAGCTCCCGCGCCCAGCTGGAGGCGACCAGAGATACCTTTATTCGGGACTGGTACGAAACATTATTGTGCCAGGGGTTTTTACCCAAAAGCGAGATCGTGCGGCGTCATAAGGAAAGAATCGACAAGGGCGAAGGCAGTATTATTTTTGGCCTTGCCAGCTTTGCTGAAGGGATCGATTTGCCGGGGGATTACCTGACGCATGTGGTGATCGTGAAAATTCCATTTGCTGTGCCGGATGACCCGATTCAGGCGGCAACCAGTGAGTGGCTGGAGAGTCGCGGTCGTAATCCGTTTATGGATCTGACCCTGCCTGCGGCATCGATTCGGTTGGTGCAGGCTTGCGGTCGGCTTATTCGCAAGGAAACCGACAGTGGCCGGATCAGCATCCTTGATCGGCGGCTGACCTCGACCCGTTACGGCAAGTTGTTGCTGGACTCGCTGCCACCACTGCGACGAATCTGATTGGTGTTGTCAGGTCAAAAATACAGTCCCAAGGGTCAGTCCAGAGGCACGCTGCCAACGTAGATCAGTTTGTCGCGGGTGTTGTATTTCATCACCTGCATATGTTGCGGCTCCGGGGTGTTGCCACTGAGTGCCGCCATGATGCTGGTGTGGGCTACCAGCACCAACAGATTCTTGTGGTTGTATTGCAGATCGTTGGCCCAGCTTTTGAGTTGCATGATTTGCAGCTTGCGGGCCGTCTCGGAGTCGGCTGGCAAGTCGTTCAGTAGCGCCATTTCATGCACATAACCCAGCCCCAGTCGCGTGGCGGTTTCCAGTGCCGGGCACCACTGGCTGGAGTAGGTAAGTGCCTTGCGGATATCGTGGCGCCGTAGTGAGTTGTAAAAATGGCGGGCTACCGTTGCACCATGATCGGTCAGGTTAAAACGCTGATAACACTTGGCAGTGTCCGGGCTGGCAGGGCGTTGATCACCATGCGCTTCTGCGGCCGGAATCAGTAATACGTATCCGGGGTTTTGTCTCAATTCTTTCCATAACGCCTGATCGGCGATGCGCTGTTCATAGTCATCCAGCGGTTTGGCGTCTTTTTTTGCGGATGCACCCTGAGCGATCCCGGCCAGCAGTGTCAGCGCCAGCAGGACAACAACTCGCAATTGATAGGTAAAAAGAAAAAGAAACGGATGTGGGCGGGCATTTCTGGACATGGCGGATTTTTCGTTGCTCGGACAGTGCGCCTACTTTATGCGGATGCGGCGATGACGTCACCCGACTTTTTAGACGCAAGCGAAACGCAGGTGACGTCATCGCCAATCCGGTGTACCTGTCGCATGGCCAATTAAGTGTGGCAAGGCCGGGTTTAATCGATATGCAATTTCCCCAGCACGGTGACGTTACCTGAGGCGTTTTTTTCGAGCACGACCAGATCGCCGGAACGGGTATGTACCCCGGTTTTGGCGGTAATGTTCGCCTGGTGAGTGATCAGCAAGGTGGGGGTGGAAAATGCCTGGCTGTTGATCCAGCGGTCGAGCGCTTCTTGTTGGGGGCGGTGAACATCCAGGCCATGCGGGAGTTTGTCGAGCGCGGCCAGGGTGTTGATTGCCCCCAGCTTTAGCAATCGTGCGGTGTTTTGCGTACGACACCACTGACTGACGAACAGCTGGGCACTGTTGATGCCGTGCTGGCGTAGGGCGTCGCCGATGCGGCTGGCGTGTTTTTCGCCATCGTCGGATAAATTTCTCTGGGTGGTGCAATCGGCCAGGTCGAAGTTGGCCGGGTCGCCAAATCCGGGAGCACGGGCAGAACGCATCATCAGAAAGTGGCCGGGTTGCTGTAATTGTTGCCACAACTGGGCCTCGGTGAGGGCGGGGTCTGCCTGCAGGGTAACGGGCAGGATCATTAATAGCAGGATGCGCTGCAGGTATGACGACAGGCTGTTGGGTGCAAAGCGGTAGGTCTTGTTCTGAAAAGTCATAACGTCGACTCCTTGCCGGGACAGCGTATGTGATAAAGCCTGGAACGCTGCCCGCAAGCAAGTCGCGATTGGTCAGCGTCGATAACGTCTGGTCAGGTCGCCGTAGGCATCTACCCGGCGATCGCGAAAGTAGGGCCAGATGCGTCTGAGTTGTTCAGTACGGCCCATGTCGATGCTGGCCATCAGCACCTGTTCGGTGGTGCGGTCTGCCTGGGCCAGGAATTCACCCTGGCCGCCACAAATAAAACTGTTACCCCAAAACAGAATGCCATCAGTGACGCCGGTCGGGTCTGCTTCGTGGCCAATACGGTTGATGGCAATAACCGGCAGGTTGTTGGCCACGGCATGACCCCGTTGAACGGTAATCCAGGCGTCGGTCTGACGTTCGTTCTCATCGGCCTGTTCTTGGGGATCCCAACCGATGGCGGTCGGATAGATCAGGATGTCGGCATCTGCCAGCGCCATCAGACGGGCGGCTTCCGGATACCACTGATCCCAGCACACCAGTACCCCCAGTTTACCGATAGACGTTTCAATCGGATGAAAACCGGGCTCATCCGCATCGCCAGGGGTGAAATAATATTTCTCGTAGAAGCCGGGGTCGTCCGGGATGTGCATTTTGCGGTAAAAACCGGCCAGTTCAGCCGAGCCATCGAATATCAGCGCGGTATTATGGTAAACGCCCTTGGCACGGCGTTCAAAAATGGAACCGACGATCACCAGCTTCAGTTCAGCGGCCAGTGCCCCCAGACGTTGTGCGGTGGGCCCGTCAATGGCTTCTGCCAGATCAAAGACACCAGCGCCCTGATGCTGGCAAAAATACGGCCCGGCATGCAGCTCTTGCAAGCACACCAGTCGGGCGTGTTGGGCTGCGGCATCCCGAATCAACCGCTCGGTACGATCCAGGGTGGCGGCCAGGCTGCCATGCCAGGCTTGTTGGATAGCAGCGACTTGTAACTGGGTTGAGTCAGACATGGCTGGTCTCCTGATGGATTTGCATGGTTAAGCAGTGCAGGGAACCGTACTGCTCGACGACGGGGCGGCAGTTGATCGGGTGAACCCAGTGGCTGGGGAAGGCCTGCATGATGCGCTCGACAGCGATGGCATCTTCGGCAACCCCGTAGATTGGTAACAATACGGCCTGATTGATGATCAGAAAGTTGGCATAGGTGGCGGGCAGGCGTTCGCCGTCACTGCTCAGAATCGGACTGGGCAGCGGCAGTGGAATCAGCTGGTAGGGCTGGCCATTACGCTGGCGCAAGGTGTGTAATTCCTGCTCCATGGCATGCAGGGATGGGTAGTGGTCATCGGACTGGCGAGCCTGACAGTAAGCAATGCTGGTTGGTGAACAAAAGCGTGCCAGGGTATCGATGTGAGCGTCGGTGTCGTCGCCTTGCAGATGGCCGTGCTTGAGCCACAATACCCGGTCAATGCCGAGATCTTCGGCCAGTCGTGCTTCGATCATGCCTTTGGTCAGGCTGGGGTTACGATTCGGGTTCAGCAGGCAGTTTTCGGTGGTCAGCAAGGTGCCACGGCCATCGGTTTCGAGGCTGCCACCTTCCAGAATCCAGCGACCAGCATGTAATTGGGTGTCGCCATAGGCACCCAATTGCTGCAGTGTCGCACTGATCTGGTTGTCTTTGTCATGACTGTATTTGCCACCCCAGCCATTAAACAGAAAGTCCACCAGCGTCAGTTGGCCGTTGCGATACACACTGATCGGGCCATGGTCGCGTGCCCAGGTGTCGTTGTTGTCGGCGCGAAAAATGGCTACCTGGGCATGATTCTGGTAGAGATGCCGCAGACGGCTGGCATCCTGATCAGAGCCGCAACTGATGATGACTCGCTGATGCTGGCTGATGCAGGAAACCAGGGCGTGAAAGACCGGCTCGATACGAGGTAAAAAGGGTGCCCAGTCACTGCTTCTGGTCGGCCAGGTGAGTTGTACGGCAGTTTGCGGTTCCCATTCGGCGGGCATGCGTTTCTTCAATGACGGGTTCTCTTGATGCTGGTGCCGCTGTTAGCAGCAAACGAATGTGCTGAACTCTGGCCAGGAGGCAGGTTCTCAGTGGCGCGATTATCGCAACTTTTGCCGCCGGGTACAGGGCGAGATTCGCCTTTGTCGTCGCTCTCGGGCAAACTTGCGCCTCCCTGAGTGGCTGGAGTGCCATCAGATGTCTTTCGGATTACAGGAACGGGTTAATTATGTCGTTGTCTCCGGGCAGTTTGCCGCTGGGAATTGGTCTGCGTTATCTGTCGGCCAAGCGCCGCAATCACTTTATTTCGTTTATATCAGCATCCTCCATGGTGGGTATGACTCTGGGTGTAGCGGTGCTGATTCTGGTGCTGTCGGTAATGAATGGATTTGATCGGGAACTGCGGGAACGCATTCTTGGTATGGTGCCACACGGCGTGCTGTATCAGGCCGGTGGCATCCAGGACTGGCAAGAGCTGGCCGCACGGGTGGATCAGTTTCCCGGTGTAGAAGCCAGTGCGCCGCTGACACGACTGCAAGGCATGATGGGGGCGAACGGTCGTGTCAGGGGGGTGATTGTGACGGGGGTAGCACCCGAAGCGGAAGCACGGGTCTCTATTCTTCCTGAGCATATGACAGAAGGTTCGATAACCGACCTGTTACCCGGTGAGTACGGTGTGTTGCTGGGTGATTTGTTGGCACGCAGTTTGGACGTGGTGGTGGGTGACAAACTGACGCTGATGCTGCCAGAGGCAACATTCAGCCCGGCGGGGGTTATTCCCCGTGTGCGACGGCTGACGGTGGTGGGTATTTTTTCCGTCGGTGCCGAGCTGGATTCCAATCTGGCGGTGATTCATTTACAGGATGCGGCCAAGTTGGGCCGCCTGAACGGTGCAGCCGAGTCGTTACGGATCAAGTTCACCAATCTGTTTGATGCACCGACATTGATCTGGCAGCTGGTGAATAAACTCGACGGCTTGTATTCCGGCAGTGACTGGACTCGTACCCAGGGTAATCTGTTTTCTGCCATTCGTATGGAAAAAACCATGATTGGTTTGTTACTGCTGATGATTGTTGCGGTGGCGGCCTTTAATATTATTTCTACCCTGGTGATGGTGGTCACCGACAAGCAGGCAGATATTGCCATACTGCGCACCATGGGTGCCAAACCCCGTACGATTATGGCGATTTTTATGGTGCAGGGGTTGTCGATCGGAATCGTCGGGGTGGTGTTGGGTACGGTGTTGGGTGTGATTGCTGCCTTGACGATTTCGGATCTGGTGGCCTGGGCGGAGAAGCTGTTCGGTTTTCAGATTCTCAGTTCCGATGTCTATTTTATTTCCTATCTGCCATCACAATTATTGTTGAGTGATGTGGCGGTGATCATGTCGGCGTCCTTGTTGTTGAGTTTTCTCGCCACACTTTACCCATCCTGGCGCGCCTCACGGGTACAGCCTGCGGAGGCTCTGCGTTATGAATAATTCGGTTGCGGTTCTGATTGCCAAGGGATTACGTAAAACCTACACCAGTGGCCCGCAGTCGGTCACTGTCTGGAAAGACGTGGATATCGAACTGGCGGCTGGCGAGACACTGGCCATTGTTGGTTCGTCTGGTTCCGGAAAAACCACCTTGCTGAATGTGCTGGGCGGGCTGGACTCGCTGGATGAAGGACAGGTTCTGCTGGCCGGTGAGGATGTTCATGCGCTGGGAGAAGCGGCACGCACCCGTTTGCGTAACCAGAGTATTGGTTTTGTTTACCAGTTTCACCATTTGCTGCCGGAGTTTTCTGCGTTGGAAAATGTGATGCTGCCACAATTGCTGGCCGGGATTGCGACGCCCTTGGCCGAGCAGCGTGCATTAGAATGCCTGGAGCGTCTGGGGATGGCATCGCGACGTGATCACAAGCCGTCCGAATTGTCGGGTGGCGAACGACAGCGTACTGCCATTGCCCGAGCAATCGTCAATCGGCCACGGCTGGTGTTGATGGATGAGCCAACCGGTAATCTCGATCAGCAAACCGCTGCTCAGGTTGAGGCGGTGATGCTGGAGCTGATCGAACAGGTAGATACTGCTTTTGTACTGGTGACTCATGATGAATCACTGGCGCGGCGTATGAATCGCTGTTTGCGGCTCAAGGGACAAACACTGGTGCCTGTCGAGGTGGATGCCGTGGTGGCGTCGGCCTGACACCACTGCCAACTCTCTCCTTGTTCGCTCTTGGCTGGTTCAGGGCTTGTTGTCGATTTCTTCGTTGGTGTCGGTAACACTGTTGTGGGTGTTGCTGGCGGGAGGGGTGGCAGTGTCGTGATGACCTGTCACCGCTTCCTTGACGGCTTTCGGGACTCGGGCCGCGCGTTTTTTCCAGTTGTCCCAGACGTGCTTGCGCCAGCTCCAATCGACAATAAAATAGCCGATAACGCCCAGCACAATCCCGGTCGTGAGTGAACCGACCAGCAGTGGCTCCCAGACCTGGGCGAGTTCGGTCAGCGCCCAGTTTAACGACAATTCGATATGAAATTCTCGCGTTGGGGTGCTGAGCATCCAGGTTCCGAGCAAGTAGGTGGCGTAAAACAGCGGTGGAATGGTCACCGGGTTACTGATCCAGACCAGGCCAACCGAGATCGGGACGTTGGCGTTGGCGTAAAATGCGATCAGTGCGGCTATACCCATTTGAAATGGCAACGGCAGGAATGCCGCAAATAGCCCAACCAGAAACGCTCTGGCGACGGAGCGACGATTCAGGTGCCACAGGTTGGTTTTGGCAAATAACGGTGACAGGAACTGCAGGGACTTGTTGGCCTGAACCTGTTCCGGTGTCGGGAAAATACGCTTGAAAAATTTCTTTGGCATGAGAGCCGCCGTTGCTTGAATGCGCGGCGATTATGCCGATTCTGCCAGGGAGTGGCAATGCAACATCTGTGTGTGGCAGCGGGCGCGGGCATGATACTGGGAGTTCTGGTTCCTGGGAGCGGCTATTTTTTACTGGCTCTGTGGAGCATGCTACTTGTCGGGCGGCAGTTATGCCGTATTTATCTGGCTCCGTCGGATGTTTCGTTAGCGAGCGCAGCTTGCCGTATTCTCAACAATGTCCGGGTTTTGGCTGTCGTGTCGGCATTGTTGATCGCCAGCCTATATGGCCAGATCTGGCTGTCCTTCCAGTTGCAGCACCGCTTGCCAGCCAGTCTGGATGGTACTGATGTCGAGCTGGTTTTGCGTATTGTTGCTCGCGAGGGCGACAGCTCGCCAGCATCCGGCTCATCAAGCAAGCCAGCACAATCAAATATCTATCAAAAAGTGACCGCTGATGTGGTGCAGGTGTTGTCGGTTGCTGACTTGCCGGAGGGGCAGGCTTTGCCGCCCTTGCGGCGTCTGGTGCTTGGGTATTATCAGGGCGAGCCTGGGCTGCGAGTCGGGGAGACACTTCAGGTGCGTGTCCGGTTACGGGCGATCCGCGCTTTCGCCAATGCCTTGCCGTTTGATTATGAAGCCTGGATGCTGCGTCAAGGCGTGGATGCCCGTGGCTATATTCGCACTATTATTCCAGCTGAGGGTGAGCTGAAAGAGCTACATCCTCTGGTCATCGAATCCTTGCTATTGAACCTGCGCCAGCGCTGGTTGACCCAATTACAGCAAATTCCCTCTGAGGCTGTTAGACGCTGGGTGTCGGGCCTGGTATTCGGGGTTCAGGATGCCTTTTTGCCCCGCCACTGGCAGTTGGCACGGGATACCGGAACCCTGCACCTGTTGGTGGTGAGCGGCTTGCATCTGGGGCTGGTTGCCAGTGTGTGTGGCGTGTTGGTTGGACTGGTCGTGCGTTTGCTGGCGCCTGCGTATGAAATCAACGCCCGTTGGCGTTTGTGGGGAAGCGGGTTGTTGATCGCCGGGATGTGTC
This sequence comes from Oceanobacter antarcticus, assembly GCF_044962685.1. Taxonomy (NCBI): domain Bacteria; kingdom Pseudomonadati; phylum Pseudomonadota; class Gammaproteobacteria; order Oceanospirillales; family Oceanospirillaceae; genus Oceanobacter; species Oceanobacter antarcticus. The sequence continues at coordinate 125,143 of NZ_JBBKTX010000009.1, read as the reverse complement.
TGGTTTATGCGGTATTGGCAGGCGCTGGCATTGCCTTGCAGCGTGCCTGGATCATGTTACTGGTGGTATTGATTGTGCTGGGGCTCAGGCGTCGTCTGGCGCCGGTGGCTGCACTGTCCTATGCCTTTCTGATTGTACTGCTGGTTAACCCGCTGATGTTTACCGCCGCCGGATTTGGCTTTTCCATGATGGCGGTGGCCGCTTTGCTGTTGTTTCTGGGCGGGCGCAGTGTGAACTGGCGGCAAGGCATCTGGTTGCCGCAGTGGCTGGTGTTTTGTGCGCTGCTGCCCCTGATGTTGTGGTGGGGGCAGGCAGTTGGACTGGTGCATCTGTTGTGTAATGCCGTTGCCATTCCGCTGCTGGGTCTGGTTTTATTGCCGTTGGCTTTTCTGGTGCTGATTTGGCCTGCAGACTGGGCGATCGAATGGATTGAACTGCTGGATCGTTTCTGGTGGCAGGGGCTGGAGATGGCTCTCGATTGGCCCTTGCCAGTGGTTACAGCGCTGCCTGATACCTTGCTGATCACTTTTATTCTGTTGCTACCGCTGGTGTATCTGGGATTGCGGCCCTGGGTGTCTTTTCTTGTGATGCTGGCGGCTCTGGCTGTGGTGTTTTCCCCCGCAAGCTGGCACGCCCCGGTAGCGCCACAGTTGCGCTTGCTGGATGTCGGCCAAGGCCAGAGTCTGGTTGCCAGTGTTGGCGGGCGGGCGCTGGTGTATGACCTTGGCCCGGCATTCGGGCCCGATTTTAGTGCCACAGAATTTATGCTATTGCCGTCCTTGCGGCGGCTGGGTAATCCTCAGGTAACCGACTTGATTCTCAGTCATAGCGATATTGATCATGCCGGTGGGCTGGAAGTCTGGTTGCAGCAATCGACGCATCATGTCAGTGGCTTTTCCGGTGCCGCTGCCCGGATCTGGCTGGGGCAACCGCCAGAGGCTTATCGGTCATTGATCCGGGATACGGCTGTGCGGTGGCCAACAGCCGCCGTGCGCAGCTGTCATAATGACGACCGCTGGCGCAATTTGACCGATGACCACGCAGTGATGTTACCGGTTCGATGGCGGTTTCTGCGCACTCCTGAACGTCTTCATGGGAATGACAATGATGCCTCCTGTGTGCTGCAACTTGAGTGGTTTGGGCATCGAATCCTTGTGCCAGGCGATGTTTCCCGCACGGCTGAACAATCCCTGGTCGATCGTTATGGCGCTGAGCTGCGCTCAGACGTGCTGGTTGCGTCCCATCATGGCAGTGCCAGCAGCTCAGCGGAGGTGTTTTTGCAACAGGTGGATCCACAGCAGGTGTGGATTTCGGCAGGATTTAACAATCGCTACCGGCATCCGTCCGCTGTCGTTATTACCCGCCTTGAACACTTGGGAGTTGACTGGCTATCCACCATTGATAGTGGCGCAATCTCTATGGATCAACGCGGTCGCGTGACGGCTGTTCGGGATACCTGGTTACCCCCTTGGCGGCAACCTTGAACGTCAGATTAAAAACGGCCCAGTAGTCGGGTGATGATAATGCAACAGCAGCATGAGCAGGCTGTCAGCGGAGATGTGATCGGGGTTTCAGCCTGTCGGGAAGGCGCTGGTGATAGGCTTATACAAGCCGGGGGCTTGTGCTAGAGTAGCGCGCAAATTGACTTATGGAGAGACTGTGCATGTTTGAGATCATCCAGAGCGGTGGTTGGATGATGGTACCAATCATTCTGTGTTCGGTACTGGCATTAGGCATCAGCGTGGAGCGTTTCTGGACGCTGCGTGCAGTACAGATTGCTCCCCCAGACTTGTTGGCCAAGGTCTGGTCGTGGATGAAAAATAAGCAGTTAAATGCTGAACGTATCCGCGAGTTACAAGATTCCTGTCCGCTGGGGCGGGTATTGGCTGCTGGCCTGGTTAACTCCCGTCACGGTCGTCAAATCATGAAAGAAAGCATTGAGGAAGTGGCCTCCCACGAGATTCATGCCATGGAGCGCTATCTGAATGCACTCGGTACGGTTGCCGCTGTTGCACCCTTGCTGGGGTTGCTGGGTACCGTTATTGGCATGATCAAGGTGTTCTCGGAAATCATGATTCAGGGCACTGGGCAGGCGAGTGTACTGGCTGGCGGTATTTCAGAAGCACTGGTCACGACGGCAGCGGGTCTGGTGATTGCTATTCCGGCTTTGGTGTGCCATCGCATGCTGCAGCGCCGGGTAGATGAAATTGTCGTCTTTATGGAACAGGAAGCCATCAAGCTGGTCGATGTTCTCCATGGTGATCGGGAAGTTGTCGATAATTCAGAGGCCCGGAAGTGAATTTCAAACGCCAGCAGCGAGAGGAGGTGACCGTCAATCTGACGCCTCTGATCGACATTGTTTTTTTGTTGCTGATTTTTTTTATGGTATCGACCACCTTTACTCAGGAAAGCCATCTGAGTATCGACTTGCCGGAAGCTGCCGCTAATGACCAGCGCGTGCCACCGGCATCGATTGAGGTGGTGGTCTCAACGGCAGGGGATTACTCCGTTAATGACCAGCCGCTTGTTAACCAGCAACTGGAGACGTTAAAGCGAGCCATTTTCAAGGGGCTGGATGGTCGCAAGACCGCCCCCCTGATTATCACCGCCGATGCCAATGCGACGCATGCGTCAGTTGTCCGGGCGATGGATGCGGCCGGTCAGCTGGGGCTGATCAATATCAGCATTACCACTCGACAGTCAGCCAATGACCACTGATACCGATGACGCCCAGGTGGCGAACGCGACATTGACGTCCGACGTCCAGACCCTCTATAAACGTCTGTTACGCTATGTCTGGCCCCATAAAGGGGCTTTTTTGATCAGTGTTGTCGGGCTGGCTCTGTACGCATCGGCGCAGCCGGTACTGGCTCATTTGATGGGGCTGGTTGAAGAGACGCTGCGCGAGCCAACGGAGCAGAAAATACTGTTGCTGATCGGCTTGTTGATGGGGACGTTTTTTTATCGTGGTCTTGGCACGTTTCTGGGCAAGTATTTTATCGCCATTGTTGGTCGTAATGTCGTACACGCCTTGCGGGTTGAACTGTTCAATAAAATGACACGGCTGCCAAGTGCTTTTTACGACGGCGAGTCGAGTGGTCGGCTGATCTCACGGGTCACCTTTGATGTTGATCAGGTGTCCGGGGCGTCGACCAGAGCTCTGACCACACTGATCCAGGAAGGTCTGACGGTCATTTTCCTGATGGGCTATCTGATTTATCTGGATTACACCCTGACGCTGGTGTTTCTGGTGCTGGTGCCGTTTATTGTGGCGGTGGTGGGGTTGGCCAGTCGCTTCTTTCGCCGCTACAGTCGCCGGGTGCAGCAGTCGGTAGGGGATGTTACCCAGGTGACCAACGACAGCATCAAGGGTTATCGCGAAGTACGCACCTTTGGCGGTCTGGGATATGAGCGCAAGCGCTTTATGGTGGCCAGTGAATACAATCGCAAGCAGGCGCTCAAGTTTGAATTGACCAACGCCATCAGCGTGCCACTGAGCCAGCAAATTGTATCCATCGGGCTGGGTGTGATGATTTATATCATGTTTCAGCGCGTTGCCGATGGCTCAATGACCAGTGCGGACTTCTTCCAGTTTATTACCGCAGCGTCGCTGATTGCCAAACCGTTACGGGCTCTGACCGATGTCAACGCCATGATTCAGCGCGGTATCGCGGCGGCGGAATCGATCTTCACAGTGCTGGATGCTGATGAAGAGCACGACCAGGGAACCCGGGAAATTGACCGGGCCAAAGGGGAGGTGTCACTGGATGACGTGGTCTTGCGCTACGACGGCGCGGTTGAGCCAGCGGTTAACTCCGTAAGCCTTGATGTCACTGCCGGTACTTCGGTCGCCATTGTTGGTAAGTCGGGTAGTGGTAAGACCAGTCTGGTGAACTTGCTGCCCCGATTTTACGATGTCAGCGCCGGAGTCATACGGCTCGACGGCATTGACTTGCGCGAGCTGACGTTGGCCAGTCTACGCCAGCAAATTGCTATTGTCGGCCAGCAGGTGACCCTGTTTGATGGCTCGGTACGTGACAATATCGCCTATGGTACGTTGGGGAAGTATTCCGACGAGCAAGTACTGGCTGCAGCCCATGCAGCCCATGCGGATGAATTTATTGAGCAGTTGCCCGAAGGGTACAATACCCGCTTGGGTGAAAACGGTGTTTTGCTGTCGGGTGGTCAACGCCAACGAATCGCTATAGCCCGAGCCATTCTCAAGGATGCACCGGTGCTGATTCTGGATGAGGCAACGTCGGCTCTGGATACCGGCTCTGAACGTCATATTCAGGCTGCCATGGAAGAAGTCATGAAGGGACGAACAACCTTTGTGATTGCTCATCGTCTCAGTACGATTGAGCGTGTTGACCGAATTCTGGTAATGGATGGCGGACAAGTGGTTGAAGATGGAACCCATCATGAATTACTGGAGCACGGCGGCATCTATTCCCAGCTGTATCTGATGCAGTTTGGATCGGAAGGCTGATATGCCGGTCGCGGGGAAAAAACCAACCAGACTGGCAAGCTGGATCGAACAGCACTGGTACCGTTCGCCAATTTTTAACGCCTGGTTGTTGCCACTGCAATGGCTGTTCTGGCTGCTGGTGATGTCGCGGCGTATTTTTTATGCGCTGTTCCCGCCAGCAGCGGTGGCGGTGCCGGTGATTGTGGTCGGTAATATCAGCGTTGGTGGTACGGGTAAAACGCCACTGATCGTCTGGCTGGCCAATCGCGCCCGCGAGCTGAATATGCGGGTTGGTATTGTCAGTCGTGGTTATGGCGGCTCTGCTGAACATTATCCTCTGGAAGTAACACAAGACACACCTGCTGACGTCTGCGGCGACGAACCTCTCTTGTTGTTTGAACGCTTGGGATGTCCGGTGGTGGTGGATCCGAAACGCAGACGGGCAGTGGAATATCTGGCCGATAAAGTTGATCTGGTGCTGAGTGACGACGGCCTGCAGCATTACGCCATGCCAAGGGTCGCTGAGTTGGTTGTTGTCGATGGTAAGCGTGGTTTTGGTAATGGCTGGTTATTGCCTATTGGGCCGTTGCGGGAACCGCAAACCCGACTCGACAGTGTTGATCGGGTGATTGTCAACGGCAAGGATTTTGTACTCCAGCCATTGGCGATGATCAACGCAGTCACTGCCGCACGAGCTGACCTGCTGACACTGGATGCCGGAGAGGTACACGCCGTGGCGGGCATTGGCTCTCCGGAGCGATTTTTTGGCACTTTGCGGCAACTGGGAATGACACCGATTGAGCATCCGTTTGCCGATCATCACCCCTTTACGCCAGAGGACTTGCTGTTTGGTGATGACAAGCCCGTGGTAATGACCGAAAAAGACTGGGTGAAATGCCGGGCGTTTGTAAATAAAAATTGCTGGTATCTACCCGTAGATGCGGTGCCCAACCGTGCTACCCGGCTAGCGCTGGATACTTTGCTGACAACCTGGGGAGAGAAATATCATGGATAAACAATTACTGGCGATGCTGGTGTGCCCACTGTGCAAGGGCAAGCTGAAATACGAGGCCGAGGCACAGGAGCTGCTGTGCACTTTTGACGGATTGGCTTTTCCAATCAGTGATGGGGTTCCGGTCATGCTCGAAGGTGAGGCCCGTCGCCTGACTGTCGATGAAAAACTCGACAAGTCGCAATCATCCAATGTCGCCCGCTAGTATGGTGCAGAGAGTCGAACCGTCTTGATCCACCCTGAGGGAATACGTTCAGACGTTGATCTTTCTGCGATGAATACGCTGGCACTGCCTGGCTGTAGTGACTATTTTTCTCGCTTTGAAAGTGCTTCCGAGCTGCTGGATTGTGTTGAATGGGCGTTTGCTCAACAACTGCCAATCCGGATGTTGGGGGGTGGCAGTAATGTCCTGATGCCTCCCCGAGTATCCGGGCTGGTGCTGCAATCCGGTATGACCTCGATAGCGATACGCTCGGCAACAAAAGAGATGATAAGCGTGGCCGTTGATGCTGGAGTCTGCTGGCATGACTGGGTATTAAAAAGCCTCTCGTTTGGCCATGGTCTGGAAAATCTGGCGCTGATCCCAGGCACTGTGGGTGCCGCACCGATACAAAATATTGGTGCGTATGGCGTTGAGGTGGCTGAGTTGATCGAGCAGGTAGAAGGCTTTCAGCTCAGTACGCGTCAGTGGCGCATACTGTCGCGCCAGGAATGCCGCTTTGATTATCGGGATTCCATTTTTCGCCATGAGTTGGCGGATGATTTTATTGTGGTGCGGGTGGTGTTTTCACTCAGGCGGCAGTTTATTGCCAATATCTCCTATGCGCCGCTGGCACACTGGGCCGCTGAATATTTGTCCGACAAGAATAAACCAATGCTCACGCCTGAAGCCTTGGTCTCGGCCGTCTGTGCCATCCGTCAAACCCGCTTGCCTGATCCTCTGCAACTACCTAATGCTGGGTCATTTTTCAAAAATCCGTTGGTGACTGGCGTGATGGCAGCAGAGTTAAAAGCCTGTTATCCCGATGTGCCGCTGTATCCGGCACGTTTGAAACAGCAGCAAAAGCTCGCCGCTGGCTGGCTGATTGATCAGTGTGGCTGGAGGGGGCGGGGACTTGGGCCAGTGCGTATGCATCAGCAGCAGGCGCTGGTATTAACCGCCCCAGAACCGGCAACGCTGGCGCAGGTACAGGCTTTGCAACAGGCCGTGGCGGACTCGGTACGGGCGCGTTTTGGTGTTGAACTGGAGCCTGAACCGCGAATTTTTGGCGATTAGAAAAGGAATTCGCTCAGTACCAGTCCGGATTCTACGGTCCAGCGAATCATCCAGCCATGACTGTCGCTCCAGTCACCCAGAACCCAGCGTTGACGTTGAGCGCCCTGTTGTTGCCATTGGTGGGTGGCAGGACGGTGGGTGTGGCCATGAATCATGCTATTGACGTTCGCTTCATCCAGCGCCTGGTCTACTTCTGATAACGTAACATCCATGATGTCATTGTCTTTCATCTGGCCACTTTTCTGGCTTTGGTCGCGGACTTTGCGAGCAAAGGCAATCCGGTCGTCAATGCTTTGGCTGAGGAATTGCTGCTGCCATTGTGGGTTGCGAAACATTTGCCGTACTTGCTGGTATTCCGTATCGCGAGTGCAAAGGCTGTCGCCATGGAGTAGCAGGATCTTCGAATCGCCCAATGCGATGATGGTGTATTCATTAATCAGACTGCCGCCAATGCGCTGGCAAAAGTCGGATCCGAGCAGAAAATCACGATTACCATGCATGATAAAAATGTGACAGCCGCGCTGGCTTAAATCAGCCAGCGCTTGCTCTACCTGGCGGGTAAGCTCGGTAGTTATGTCATCACCGATCCAGACCTCAAAAAAATCACCCAGAATGTACAATGCCTCGGCATCGTCCAGTTGCTGGATAAATGCCAGAAAGCCAGCCGTCATCGCTGGCTTTTCAGGGGTCAAGTGCAGATCGGAGATGAAATAAACAGCCATTAGTCGATGATTTCCGCTTTTTCGATAATAACGTCTTCGGCTGGCACGTCCTGGTGGCCCATCTTGGTGGTGGTTTTTACGGCTTTGATACGGTTGATAACATCCATACCATCAACGACCTTACCAAAGACACAGTAGCCCCAACCTTGCATGTTTTTGCCGGTGTGGTTGAGGAAATCGTTGTCCTTGATGTTAATAAAGAACTGGCTGCTGGCGGAATGCGGATCCGAGGTGCGCGCCATTGCCAGTGTGCCGACGGTGTTTTTCAGTCCGTTGTCGGCTTCGTTTTCAATCGGCGCCTTGCCTTCGGGTTTTTCGGTCATGCTTGGGGCAAAACCACCACCTTGAATCATGAAACCATCGATGACGCGGTGAAAAATAAGGCCATCGTAAAAACCGTCTTTGACGTAGCTTTCAAAGTTCGCTGCAGTTTTTGGGGCTTTTTCGTGGTTCAGCTCAATCTTGATGTCGCCGAAATTGGTTTTAAGCAGGATCATATTCTGTCATCCGGTTGTTGCATCACCTGTGGTGATACGTATGAATTCGTGTAACACATGCGTGTACGGGCGGGTATAATAGCGCCTTTTTTACGGGCTTACAGCGTTGCAAGCACTTGTCTGGCATGAGCGAATGCCATTCCGGTGACCGTAGCGGGTGTTGGCTTATTATTTTCTGCTTTAAGGTGGTTATGACAGACGCTCCTGCTCGTGGTAACAACTTCGTTGCCAAAATCATTGAAGAAGATCTCGCCAGTGGCAAAGTACAGCGGGTAGTTACCCGTTTTCCGCCGGAGCCTAACGGTTACCTGCATGTGGGTCATGCAAAATCCATCTGTCTGAATTTTGGCGTGGCCGAGCAGTTTGGTGGTGGTTGTAACCTGCGTTTTGATGACACCAACCCGGAAAAGGAAAGCCAGGAGTTTATTGATGCCATCAAGTCTGATGTGCAGTGGCTGGGCTTTCAGTGGCAGGGCGAGATTCATTACGCCTCGGATTATTTTGACCAGCTGCATGAATGGGCGCTACACCTGATCAAAACAGGTAATGCCTATATCTGTGATCTGAGCCCGGAAGAGGCGCGTCAGTATCGTGGCAGCTTGACCGAGGCTGGTAAAAACAGCCCGTATCGCGAGCGCACAGTTGAAGAGAATCTGCAGCGGTTTGAACAAATGCGCCTGGGTGAATTTGAGGAGGGCGCCTGTGTTTTACGTGCCAAAATCGATATGGCCTCCGGCAATATGAATCTGCGCGACCCGATTATTTATCGCATCCGCAAGGTGACTCACCATCAAACGGGTGACAAATGGTGTATTTACCCGACCTACGACTTCACTCATGGTCAATCCGATGCCATCGAAGGGGTAACTCATTCCGTCTGTACGCTGGAGTTTGAAGACCATCGCCCTTTGTACGAGTGGTTTATCGAGCATTTGCCAGTGCCAGCGCAGCCAAAACAGTATGAGTTTGGGCGCCTGAATCTGGATTATACCGTTACATCCAAGCGCAAATTAAAAGCGTTGGTTGATAATAAGGTTGTCAACGGCTGGGATGATCCACGTATGCCGACCATTTCCGGCATGCGCCGTCGCGGCTTCACCCCGCGTTCTGTGCGTAATTTCTGCGAGATGATCGGTGTCACCCGTTCCGATGGCATGGTAGATGTTGCCATGCTGGAACACGCCGTGCGTGATGATCTTAACCGCCACGCGCCGCGGGCTATGTGTGTGATCAATCCACTCAAGGTGGTGATTGATAATCTTGAAGAAGATCATCTGGAAATGCTCACTGCGGATTATCATCAAGAGCTGGATCTCGGCAGTCGTGAGATGCCTTTTACTCGCGAACTGTTTATTGATCAGGATGACTTTAAAGAAGAGTACAGCAAAAAATTCAAGAAGAAATTCACACCTGGCAAGCGTATTCGCCTGCGCCATGGTTACGTCATCGAGGCGACTGGCTACGAAAAAAACGATGCCGGTCAGGTCGTACTGGTGTGCGCCAAGCTGATAGCCAACACCTTGGGTATTGATCCGGAAGATGGCGACAAACCGAAAGGCGTGGTGCACTGGGTATCTGCTACCCGGGGTGTTAAGGCTGAATTACGGCTGTATCAGCGGTTGTTTACCCACGCAACACCGGACAAGGTCGATGGCGACCTGATGCAGTTTGTTAATCCTGAATCCTTGATGGTTGTTCATGGTTGGATAGAGCCAGCACTGGCGGCGGTAACTCCTGAAACCCACTTCCAGTTTGAGCGTGAAGGTTATTATGTATCCGATCGTCAAGACCATACGACGGCAGCGCCGGTCTTTAACCTGACCATCGGCCTGCGCGAAGATAAAGAACTGAAAAAGGATTAATCCCCGTTATGACACTGTCTATTTACAATACCCTGACCCGTCAGAAAGAGGCATTCAAGCCTCTGGTGCCCGGCAAGGTGGGCATGTACGTTTGCGGCATGACGGTTTATGACTTCTGTCATCTGGGCCACGCCCGTGTGATGGTGGCGTTTGATGTGATCGCGCGATATTTGCGTCATCGCGGTTTTGAGGTGAATTACATTCGTAATATCACTGACATCGACGACAAGATCATCACTCGTGCCAATGAAAACGACGAGGCGTTTGATGCGCTGACCGAACGTTTTATTACCGAGATGCACAAGGATTCTGAGCTGCTGGGTGTCGAAATGCCTGATGCCGAGCCGCGTGCGACGGCCCATATCGACGATATTATTGCATTGGTTGTCACCCTGATCGAAAAGGGGTTTGCCTATCCAGCCGAAAATGGCGACGTCTACTATTCGGTGCGCAAGTTTGAGGGTTACGGCAAATTATCCGGCAAGGTACTGGATGAGTTGGAAGCCGGTGCCCGTGTCGGGGTGGATGAGCACAAGCGGGATCCACTGGATTTTGTACTCTGGAAAGCCGCCAAGCCGGATGAGCCGCACTGGGAATCTCCTTGGGGTATTGGTCGCCCGGGTTGGCACATTGAATGTTCTGCCATGTCCAAATGCTGTCTCGGAGATACCTTTGATATCCACGGCGGCGGTCCGGACTTGAAATTTCCACATCACGAGAATGAAATTGCCCAGTCTGAGGCAGCCAATGGCAAGCACTTTGTGAATACTTGGATGCATGCCGGGGCAGTGCGTGTTGACGGCGAAAAAATGTCCAAGTCATTAGGCAACTTTTTTACCATTCGGGAAATTCTCGACAAGTATCCCGCTGAAGTGGTGCGTTTTCTGCTGCTATCGAGCCAGTATCGCAGCGCCATCAACTACAGCGAAGACAGCTTGAAAGAATCCCAGACCCGCTTGGAGCGTTTCTACAACGCCCTGGATGGTATTGGAGTGGGAGCGGTCGCCGATGTAGAAAACGATTTTTCGCTACGGTTTCATGCATCTATGGATGATGACTTTAATACACCGGAAGCCATTGCAGTGCTGTTTGAGTTGGCTCGCGCCATCAATAAGTCTGAAGGTGAAGAACAGGCAGCTTTGGCTGGGCAGTTACGTTATCTGGGGGGAGTTCTGGGTTGTTTACAGTCTGATCCGCAGGCCTTCTTTCAAGCGGGTGCTGGTGATGATGCGAGCTGGATCGAGGAGATGATCCAGAAACGTCTGGACGCCAAAAAAGCCAGGGATTTTGTGACGGCAGATACGGTGCGCGATGAGTTAGTGGCAAGGGGGGTTGTTTTGAAAGATGGCCCTGAAGGCACTAGCTGGATCAAGCAGTAGCGCTTGTCGTCGCTTCTGGTTGTTTGAAAACAAAGCAGCCCGGCAAAATAGCCGGGCTGCTTTGTTTTGTCGCGGAAAAATCAGCTATGAAGGCTTTCGCAGGCAAACAGGGTGTTTTCAAGTAGTTTGGCTCGGGTCATCGGGCCAACACCACCCGGTACTGGTGTGATGTGGGAGGCTCTGGCGGCTGCGCCAGTAAATTCCACATCGCCAATCAGACGGCCTTCCGGGGTGCGATTAATGCCCACATCAATAACAATGGTTCCTGGCTTGATCCATTCGCTATTCACGATGCCGGGCTTGCCGACGGCAACTATCAGCAAGTCGGCCTGACGGACATGCTGCTCCAGGTTTTTGGTGAAGCGGTGGCAGGTGGTGACTGTGCAGCCACGTAATAACAGTTCCAGCCCCATTGGCCGACCAACAATATTGGACGCGCCAACCACAACAGCGTGCATGCCGGTAATATCCTTGTCGGTGGTGTCTAGCAGATCAATGATGCCTGCCGGTGTGCAGGGGCGAAGCAGGGGGATGCGCTGGGCAAGGCGGCCCATATTAAATGGGTGAAAGCCATCGACATCTTTGGTGGGGTCTATTTGTTCAAGGATTTCATCAGCCCGCAAGCCGGCAGGCAGTGGCAACTGAACCAGAATGCCATCTACGGTGGCGTCCTGGTTCAGTTGTTCGATCAGATCCAGCAATACCTGCTGAGAGGTTGTGGCTGGCAGATCATAGGCCTTGCTGACAATACCCACCTGCTCACAATCACGACGCTTGTGAGAAACGTACACCTGGGAGGCAGGATCCTCACCTACCAGAATGACGGCCAGTCCCGGCGGGCGTTTTCCCTGCTTCAGGCGCTCGGATACCTGCAGGTGAATATGGTTACGGATAGCTTCCGCCCTGGCTTTGCCGTCAATCAGTTGTGCTGTCATGAAATGAAAAACCTGTTGTATAAGTGCATCTGTGGCGATTTTCTCATGCTGGCGAAGGAAAACAAAGCGGCACGCAAGTGTCGTGCCTGTCATCAGGCTTTTTCTCTGCAAGTAGTGTGAAGTATTTGTTTTATCGAATTATTTTTAAATTTCAGTTGACCTGTAAAGGGGTGATCTATAATATGCGCAGCCACTTGAGGGGGTTGGTCGAAACACTGACTACTTTCAGGTTGTGTGACGGGGTATAGCGCAGTCTGGTAGCGCGCCTGGTTTGGGACCAGGATGTCGGGAGTTCGAATCTCTCTACCCCGACCATTTAATCTAAATGGTTAGATGGACATGCGCCCGTAGCTCAATTGGATAGAGCACCGGCCTTCTAAGCCGGGGGTTGCAGGTTCAAGCCCTGCCGGGTGCGCCATCAAGGCACCCCGAGCATTGATATGGTGGCCGTAGCTCAGTCGGTAGAGTCCAGGATTGTGATTCCTGTTGTCGCGGGTTCGATCCCCGTCGGCCACCCCACTTATCAAGCATGTTCAGCAGTATCTACCGACTTGGCCGCCCAGGCTTGGGTGTAGCTGTTCGATGGTTACTCCTCTGTTTTAATCTTCAGTTTTTCTCATCATTTTTTGTCCAGGTTTTCTGTGGTCGGTATTGACGGTCATTACTTTATGGCTCGTCTTGACCAGTCCAACGGGATGCTGTTTTTTTGCCATGTTCCGCACCCGGTCATTCGTCTTGTTTTTTCGTTTTGTGTTTTGTCTGTGATGGCAATTTGCAGCGGTTTGTTTTCTCTCGTTTATTCGTCCTCTGGCTTGCGCTATACTTCGCGGCTTTCTGAATTGATGACCGGCGTTTGTCCGGTAGTGATCGTAAAAAACACTTTATCTGAGAGGCATCTATGCAAGTGTCCATCGAGACAACCAGTGGTCTTCAGCGTTGTATGACTATTGGCGTTCCTGCTGCGGAAGTAGAACAAAAAGTAACAGCAGAACTGAAGAAACTGGCCAAAGGTCGTCGTATTGATGGTTTTCGCCCAGGCAAGGTTCCTCCTGCAGTGATCAAGCGCATGTTCGGTCAGCAAGCCCGTTACGAAGCCATCTACCAGCAAATGCAGCAGTCTTTTTTCCAGACGGTGCAAGAGCAAGGAGTCAAGCTGGCAGGAATGCCAAGTTTTGAGCCTGTCGTCAACGAAGATGGCAAGGATTTGGAATTCAAGGCTACGTTCGAAGTGTATCCTGAGGTGGTTCTGGGTGACTTCTCAACCATCTCCGTTGAGCAAAAAACCGCTGCCGTCACTGACGAAGACATGGAAAAGATGGTGGATACCCTGCGTCAGCAGAACACCACCTGGTCAGAAACTGATGCGGCCGCTGCAGATGGTGATCGCGTAGTCATCGACTTTGAAGGTTTTGTTGATGGTGAAGCCTTTGATGGCGGCAAGGCCAGTGGCCATACGCTGACATTGGGTTCCGGCTCAATGATTCCTGGTTTTGAAGAGGCAATTGTCGGCTTTGTCGCTGGCGATGAGAAAACTATTGATGTGAGCTTCCCTGAGGATTACCACAAGGAAGAGCTGAAAGGTAAGCCTGCACAATTCAAAATTACCGTGCAAAAAGTCGAAAAGGGTGAGCTGCCCGAGATGGATGAAACGTTCTTTAAGTCATTCGGTGTTGAAACTGCGGATGAGGCTGAATTTCGCGTTGAGATTCGCACCAATATGGAACGCGAACTAAAGCGCGCTTTGCGTACTCTGACCAAGCAACAGGTGATTGATGCTCTGGTTGCTGGTAATGAGATTGATGCGCCTACGCCTCTGGTTGATCAGGAAATCGATCGCCTGCGACAGCAGGCTGTCAAGCAGTTTGGCGGCCAAATGGATGCTTCACAGCTGCCTGCAGAGATTTTCAAGGGCCAGGCTGAGCAACGCGTCAAAGTTGGCTTATTGATGAGTGCTGCGATTGAAGCGGCAGACATGAAGCCTTCCGAAGAGAAAGTGGCAGAGCTGATTGAAGAGATCGCTTCAACGTATCAGGAGCCTGAACAGGTACGTGAGTATTATTCAACTAATGCAGAGCAAAAAGCCCAGGTAGAATCTCTGGCGCTGGAAGATCAGCTGATTGAAAAAGTCCTGGCTGCAGCGACTGTTTCTGTGGTTGAAACCTCATACGAAGACGTGATTCGTTCTGCCAATGCCAACCAAGCAATGTAATAGTTGGTATTTTGGGGACTGACATACTCGTCTCCAATGGCTAAACTCGAAAACAGCCGCTAAATAGCGGCTGTTTTTGTAATACTGGTTCGATACTGGTTTTGTATGGGAGTAATGCTTTATGAATGATCAATTCACTCAGGGATCAGAAGTGATTCAGAATGCCCTGGTTCCTATGGTGGTAGAGCAGTCTGCTCGCGGCGAGCGTTCTTACGACATTTATTCCCGCCTGCTGAAGGAACGGGTGATTTTTTTGGTGGGGCCTGTTGAAGATCACATGGCCAACCTGGTGGTTGCCCAGCTGCTGTTTCTTGAATCTGAAAATCCGGATAAGGATATTCATCTGTATATCAACTCGCCAGGTGGTTCGGTATCAGCAGGTTTGTCGATTTATGACACCATGCAGTTTATCAAGCCGGACGTCAGCACTATGGTGATTGGACAGGCATGCAGTATGGGGGCTTTTTTGCTGGCTGCTGGCGCGACGGGTAAACGCTACAGTGTACCAAACTCACGAGTAATGATTCACCAGCCAAGCGGTGGTGCTCAGGGGCAGGCAACGGATATCCAGATTCATGCCCGTAATATTCAGCATACCAAGGAGCGCTTGAACCGAATTCTGGCTCATCATACCGGCCAGAGTTACGACACAATTGCTGCCGATACCGAGCGAGACAACTTCATGACAGCGGATCAGGCACTCGAATATGGTCTGATTGATAAGGTTTTGACCCATCGAGGTCAATAAATTTTGCCGGACATGGGGTGGGAGGCTTGAAACCTGGCCAGTGTGCACCTATATATGAATGCTATGTACCAGAATGAGGCAGTCGAATGACCGACGATACTAAAGGCAAGGGCGAAGACGGCGGCAAGCTGCTCTACTGTTCGTTTTGCGGTAAGAGTCAGCATGAAGTGCGCAAGCTGATTGCCGGGCCTTCGGTGTTTATTTGCGATGAGTGTGTTGATCTTTGTAATGACATTATTCGCGAAGAAGTCCAGGAAGCCGATAACAAGGGCAGTTCTGACAAACTACCTACGCCACAGGAAATTCGTCTGACTCTGGATGAATACGTTATCGGTCAGGATAAAGCCAAGGTAGTTCTGGCGGTAGCGGTTTATAACCACTACAAACGCCTGCGCTTTGGCGAGGGCAAGGGAAAAGGCGATGTCGAACTGTCTAAAAGTAATATCCTGCTGATTGGCCCAACGGGTAGCGGCAAGACTTTACTGGCAGAGACGCTGGCACGTCTGCTGAATGTGCCGTTCACAATTGCTGATGCAACCACGCTGACAGAAGCCGGTTACGTTGGTGAAGATGTGGAAAATATCATTCAGAAACTGTTGCAGAAGTGTGATTACGACGTTGAGCGTGCTCAGCGCGGAATTGTCTATATTGATGAAATTGACAAAATTTCACGCAAGTCTGACAACCCGTCAATTACTCGTGATGTTTCGGGCGAAGGGGTTCAGCAAGCGTTGCTGAAGCTTGTCGAGGGGACCGTTGCATCCGTGCCGCCACAAGGTGGTCGAAAACACCCGCAGCAAGAATTCCTGCAGGTCGACACCTCCAATATCCTGTTTATTTGTGGCGGGGCATTTGCCGGGTTGGATCAGATCATTCGTGATCGATCGGAGCGTAGTTCGATTGGTTTTGTCGCAACCGTAAAAGGCAAGGAAGACCAAAAATCGATTGGTGCTGCCTTGCGTGAAGTAGAACCGGTCGATCTGGTCAAGTTCGGTCTGATTCCTGAATTTATTGGCCGTTTGCCAGTGGTGGCAACACTGGATGAACTCGACAAGGACGCCCTGATTCGAATTCTTACCGAGCCGAAAAACTCTCTTGTTCGCCAATTCCAGAAACTGTTCGAAATGGAATCGGTAGAGCTTGAGATTCGTGACTCTGCTCTGGATGCCATTGCCAATTGTGCGATGGAGCGAAAGACCGGCGCACGGGGCTTGCGGTCAATACTAGAGGGAGCGTTGCTACAGACCATGTACCGCGTTCCTTCTGAGCCTGATATTGCCAAGGTCGTCATCGAAGATACTGTCATTAATGGTATTGCCGAGCCGATCATGATTTATGAGGGTGGTGATGTTGCTCGGGCTTCTTCAGAAAACGATTGATGCCTACCCAAAAATAAATAAAAAGGAGCCAATGGCTCCTTTTTATTTATTTGTCGCTTGTTTTTGGTAGTCGAAGCCCCCACTCTCAGAATATTGCTTTGTAGCAGAGACCTAATCTGATGAATCAAGAAGTGTTACCTCTCCTGCCACTACGTGACGTAGTGGTCTTTCCCGCTATGGTTATTCCCCTGTTTGTGGGGCGGGAAAAATCAATCAATGCTCTGGAAGAAGCGATGGCGGGTGATAAACGCATCATGCTTGTTGCCCAGAAGGACGCGGCCGATGACGCGCCTGGTATTGATGGGCTGCATTCCGTCGGTACAGTGGCGACCATTTTGCAGTTGCTGCGCCTTCCTGATGGAACGGTCAAGGTGCTGGTCGAAGGTGAAGAGCGGGCCACGCTGGAGCGCCTGATCGATGAAAGCGATCTGTTTCGTGGTCAGGTGCTGCCAGCCGGGACGCGAATACCCGATGAGCGTGAGAACGAGATTCTGACTCGCTCACTGACCGGCCATTTTGAACAGTACGTACAGCTGTCGAAAAAAGTCCCCAGTGAAGTGCTTTCCACTATTTCCGGCGTCGAAGATGTCAGTCGCCTGAGTGACACCATTGCCGCACATATCTCTCTCAAGCTGGAAGAAAAGCAGGAAGTGCTTGAGATGTTTGATCCGAAAGAGCGGGTTGAGCACTTGATGGAGCTGATGGAATCTGAAATTGATTTGCTCAAGGTCGAAAAGCGTATTCGCGGCCGGGTCAAAAAGCAGATGGAAAAAAGTCAACGTGAGTACTATCTGAATGAGCAAATGAAAGCCATTCAGAAAGAACTGGGCGACCTTGAAGATGGCGGCAACGAGTTTGATGAGCTGGCTGAGAAAATTGAAACCGTCGGCCTGACTCGCGAAGCAAAGGAAAAGGCTGAAGCAGAATTACGCAAGTTGCGCATGATGTCACCGATGTCGGCTGAGGCCTCAGTCGTTCGAGGCTATCTTGACTGGGTATTGAACCTCCCCTGGAAAAAACGCTCACGCCTCAATCACGATCTGATACGTGCCAAAGAGATACTTGATTCCGATCACTATGGTCTGGAAGAGGTCAAGGAGCGGATCCTTGAGTATTTGGCGGTGCAGAATCGTGTCAAGAAAGTAAAGGGTGCAGTTCTGTGCCTGGTCGGGCCTCCAGGTGTCGGCAAGACTTCTCTTGGCAAATCGATTGCGCGGGCAACTAACCGGCAGTTTACGCGTATGTCGCTGGGCGGAGTTCGGGATGAAGCCGAAATTCGTGGCCATCGTCGTACTTATATTGGCTCAATGCCGGGCAAGCTGGTACAACGCATGACCAAGGTCGGCGTACGTAACCCTTTGTTCTTGCTGGATGAAATCGACAAAATGGGGATGGATCATCGCGGTGATCCGGCTTCTGCGCTGCTGGAAGTGCTTGATCCTGAGCAAAACAACACCTTTGCCGATCATTACCTTGAGGTTGATTATGACCTCTCCGATGTGATGTTTGTCTGTACCTCGAACAGCATGAATATTCCTGGCCCGTTACTGGATCGTATGGAAGTCATCCGCATTCCCGGCTATACCGAAGCGGAGAAGGTTCATATTGCCCAGCGCTATTTGTTACCTAAACAGATTAAGCAAAATGGTTTGAAAACGGATGAAATTGAGCTTCCGGAAACTCAATTACGCAGCATTATTCGCCACTACACACGTGAAGCGGGTGTTCGTGGTCTTGAAAGAGAACTGGCCAAGTTGTGTCGCCGTGTCGTCAAGGCAAACATGCTTGATCAGACCACGACAACACGCGTGATTACCGAAGAACTGCTGGAAGAATATCTTGGTGTCACCAAGTATCGCTACGGCCTTGCGGGTGTCAGTAATCAGGTGGGACAGGTAACAGGACTTGCCTGGACCTCCGTAGGTGGCGAATTGTTGACGCTTGAAGCTGCAGCAACCGCTGGCAAGGGTCGTATTATCAAGACAGGCTCGTTGGGTGATGTAATGCAGGAGTCCATTCAGGCAGCTCTGACGGTCGTTAGAAGCCGTGCTGAAAGCTTGGGGATTAATGCGGAATTTTTTGAAAAGAATGACATTCATGTGCATGTGCCGGAAGGTGCTACACCCAAGGACGGCCCAAGTGCTGGCATTGGGATGGCAACAGCGCTGGCATCTGTCCTGACGGGTATTCCGGTTAAGGCCGAAGTAGCCATGACGGGTGAGATTACCCTGAGGGGCAAAGTGCTGGCGATTGGAGGATTAAAAGAAAAGTTGCTCGCCGCACATCGCGGTGGCATCAAGACGGTTATTATCCCCAAGGAAAACGAAAAAGACCTTAGGGATATACCGGAAAACATCAAGCAAGACCTGAAGGTCATTGCTGTAGACTGGATCGACGAGGTTCTGGATTTGGCGCTTGAGTCAAGCCCGGATGGTGTTTCTGCGCCAATTGTTCCGACAGAAGATGCAAGCGTCAGTAAGGACGAGGGTTCTCGCCCAAAGACGCATTGAGTCTGCTTGACGGTACATAACCCAGTTGGTATAAATCGACGCTCTTGAATTTCCTGTAGCGATCGCCCAGTCGCATAACAAGAATCTAATACTGCACACAGAGTGAGGGGATAAGTGTGAATAAGTCCGAGTTAATCGACGCCATTGCCGCATCAGCTGATATTCCAAAGGCAGCTGCTGGTCGCGCACTGGATGCCATGATCGAAAGTGTTGGTACTGCGTTAAAAGAGGGTGATCAGGTTGCCCTGGTTGGTTTTGGTACATTTATGGTGAAAGAGCGTGCAGAGCGTACTGGCCGTAACCCTCAAACAGGTGAGCCCATTCAAATCAAGGCAGCCAAGGTTCCTGGTTTCAAGCCAGGAAAAGCGCTTAAAGATGCAGTCAACTGATTTATCTGGTTTGATCTGGTAGGTTGGTTGGTTGATAGGCGGTCTGGCATGCCGGACGGGGTAATAACAGAAGACGTTGATGTTTAGCTGTTTTTATCCACCCAGAAAAAGAGCGCATCCTGGATGCGCTTTTTTTTATGTTGCTGTAGCGAATACCTGGAGGAACCATGCTACAAACAATGCGTGATAATGCTCAGGGCATTATTGCCAAGGTCATCGTGTTTTTTATTATCTTCGTTTTCGCCCTTTGGGGGGTCGAGAGCATTGTCAATATCGGGTCTGGCGATACGCCGGTTGCTGAAGTTGGTGATATCAAGGTGTCAGAACCTGAAGTTCAACGGGTGATCGAACAGCAAAAAGCCAACCTGCGTCGTCAGTTTGGCGAGCAGTTTGATGAAAACCTGTTTAACGACCAACTGTTGCGCCAATCGGCTATTGAACAGCTGATTCAGCAGAATGTGGATGCCGTTCAGGCCGATCGTCTGGGCTTGTATGCAGCCTCTGCTGTTGTCGATGAAGCCATTGTCAATATTCCGGCCTTTCAGCTGGATGGTCGTTTCAACAAGGAACAGTTCCTTAGTGTTCTGCGTCTGAATGGCTGGACACCTTTGACCTTTCGCGCCAATCTGGCCGAAGACATCAAGGTAAATCAAGCCCGACAGGCGCTCACCATGACCTCCATTCCGACGCCGTTCCAGGCCCGCTTTGGCGCCATGCTGAATAACGAGTTGCGAACCATTTCCTACATTGAAATCCGTGCTCGCGACCTGATGGATGATATTCAGCTCACCGACGACGATGTGCAGTCTTACTACGATGCTAACAGCTCCCGCTTTCAGACGCCGGAACAGGCCAAAGTCCGATACGTTGGCTTTGATCGTGCCGCCATGGCAGCTGATGAGAGTGTTTCTGAAGATGAGATCAGCAAGGCGTATGAAGACTATCTGAGCGATCTTTCTGAAAAAGAGCAGCGCAGTTCTCGTCATATTCTGATTGAGGCGGGTGCTGACCGCTCCAGCGAAGAGGCACTGGCCAAAGCGAATGAACTGAAGTCCAAGCTGGATGCCGGAGCAGATTTCGCCGAGTTGGCAAAATCGGATTCTGATGATATCGCCAGTGGCAGTAACGGTGGCGACCTTGGTTATGTTAGCCATGGGGCGTTTGTACCGGAATTTGAAGCCGCATTGTTTGCATTGCAAAAGGGCGAAGTTTCCCAGCCGGTCAAAACCGAGTTTGGTTACCACATAATTCAGTTGCTCGACATCAAAGCGCCTGAAGCAGACAGCTTGGAGAAGCGTCATGACGAGTTGGCGGAATGGATTCGTAATGAAAAAGCCGGTCAGCAGATTGCCGAGCAAACCCAGGAATTGAGTAATCTGGCATTTTCATCGGGTTCTGTTGATGAAGTTGCTGATGCCTTGGGGCTGAAGGTTCAGGAGTCTGGTCTTTTTACCCGTGATTTTGGTGAGGGCTTTGTGGCGAGTGATGCGGTGCGCCAGCAGGCATTTGCGGAAAACATGTTGCTGGATCGGGAGTTGAGCGATCTGGTTGAAACGGAAGAGGGAGTCTATGTTTTTGCCGTCTCCGAACATGATGAGCCGAAAACCCTGCCATTAACCGTTGTTCGTAATCAGGTTGAAAACCTGATTAAGCGCGACAAGGCTGGAGAACTGGCGCGTGCGATGGCTGACAAAATTGCAGCGGGTGAAGAAACGTCGGCAGCATGGGTATCGGTCGCGGTGAACTACTCGCAATCTGCCGAAATTCCGCGCGCTGCGCAGTCGCGGGCCTTCGCACTACAGCAGGGAGAGTTGGACGTAGTTGATGTTCAGGGTGGCGCTACCGTTGTCCGGGTTGATGCTATTCAGATTCCCGAATTGGCTGACCTGGTTGCCAGTGATGAAGAGCGAACCCAGATCGAAAATCGTTCGGCTCGTAACAGCATGACCAGTTACCGCAAGTGGTCGCAGGAAAATGTCGAGATCAAACGTCCAGGCGCCTGATTCGAACCGGTACGTCAAGAAAACAAAAAAGCCCGCGTTGATTGCGGGCTTTTTTGTTTTTACCGATCTGGCGGGGGATTACATATTCGGGTAGTTCGGTCCGCCGCTGCCTTCTGGTGTCACCCAGGTAATGTTCTGGGATGGATCCTTGATGTCGCAGGTTTTGCAATGGACGCAATTTTGCGAATTGATCTGAAAGCGCTTGCCGGCTTCATCTTCAATGATTTCGTAAACACCGGCCGGGCAGTAGCGTTGGGCTGGCTCATCCCACTGAATCAGGTTTACCTCCAGGGGAATGTCTTCGTCGGCTAATTTAAGGTGACAGGGTTGGTCTTCGGCGTGGTTAACATTGCCGATAAAAACCGAGTCCAGTTTGCTGAAGCTTAATTTGCCATCCGGCTTGGGATAGTCGATGGGTTTGCATTCTGATGCTGGACGCAGGGTGTCATGATCCGCTCGGGTGTCATGCAACGTCAGCGGCAAGGCCATGATGTTCTGATCAATAAAGTTGAACGCAGCACCACCCAAAGTACCCAGCTTGTGGAGTGCCGGGCCAAAGTTACGGCTGCGCTGCAGCTCTTGCCAGGCCCAGCTGCTCTCAAATGCCGTCGTAAATTCAGTCAGTTCATCATGACGGCGATCGGTGGCAATCGCAGCGATAACCGCATCGGCAGCCACCATGCCACTTTTCATTGCAGTGTGAACGCCCTTGATTTTGGCAAAGTTGAGCGTGCCAGCGTCACAGCCAATCAGCAGGCCGCCAGGGAAGGTCATTTTAGGCAGGCAGTTCAGGCCTCCTTTGGTAATGGCTCGGGCACCATAGGAAACGCGTTTGCCACCCTCCAGATATTGCGCAATCACCGGATGGTGCTTCAGGCGCTGAAATTCATCATAGGGGCTGACGTGTGGATTGGAATACGACAGATCTGTGATCAAGCCGACCACGACCTGACCGTCATCGCTGTGGTAGAGGAAAAAGCCACCGGATGATGAGGATTCATTGAGTGGCCAGCCGGTACCGTGCATGACCAGCCCTGGTTGATGTTTGGCGGGGTCGATATCCCACAGCTCCTTGATGCCTATGCCATAGTGCTGGGGATCCTTGCCTGAATCCAGTTGATATTCGCTGATCAGGCGCTTACCCAGATGACCACGACAGCCTTCTGCAAACAGAGTGTAACGTGCGCGCAGTTCCATGCCGGGCATGTAGCTGTCTTTCGGGTTGCCGGCAGCGTCGACACCCATATCGCCAGTGACGACCCCTTTTACCACACCGTCTTCAACAATCAGGTCTGCGGCCGCAAAGCCCGGGTAAATCTCAACGCCAAGCTCTTCGGCTTGCTGGCCCAGCCAGCGACAGAGGTTACCGACACTGACGACATAGTTGCCGTGGTTGTGCATTGGTTTGGGCACCGCCCAGCCGGGTGCTTGCACAGAGTGGCGGTCACTGAGCAGGAAGTAAACTTCATCTTTGCTGACAGC
The DNA here is from genome assembly GCF_044962685.1 of Oceanobacter antarcticus. Taxonomy (NCBI): domain Bacteria; kingdom Pseudomonadati; phylum Pseudomonadota; class Gammaproteobacteria; order Oceanospirillales; family Oceanospirillaceae; genus Oceanobacter; species Oceanobacter antarcticus. The sequence continues at coordinate 102,272 of NZ_JBBKTX010000009.1, read as the reverse complement.
CGTTGTGAGTGGCGCACCGGATTCTTTCCAGTTCGGGAACAGTTCCGTCAGGGCGCGGTCTTCAATGACGGCACCCGACAAGATGTGGGCGCCAATTTCGGAGCCCTTTTCGACCAGGCAGACCGAAATATCATTGCCTGCCTCGTTGGCAGCCTGCTTGATGCGGCAAGCGGCTGCCAGACCAGAAGGGCCTGCGCCGACGATTACAACGTCATACTCCATCACATCACGGTCCATTCGGATCTCTCCTGTTAACAGTTAGAATTATTGGCTAAAGCGGTGCTATTCAGATTTGATTTCTTGTTGACGATTAGCAAATCATCGAGAAAACACATATTGTTTAATTGTTTAAAGGTGCAGCATTATACGTTCGTCCCTGTTTCAGGCAACTGAATCGCTTGGGAATGCTGCCGTTTTGGAAACAAACAGACCTCACTATTGACGTAAAGGTAAAAGACCAGAATAATTCTGCTGGTCGAAAGTCCCCTGAGTAGCGCCGTATCATCGCGTTATTGTGCAAATTGGGGTTGGAAATCCAATCATTTGAAGATAAGAGGAATCTATGAAGGTTCTCGTCGCTGTAAAACGCGTCATCGACTACAACGTCAAGGTGCGCGTCAAGCCGGATAATTCGGATGTTGATCTGAATAACGTCAAGATGGCCATGAACCCATTCTGCGAAATCGCTGTTGAAGAAGCGGTGCGCCTGAAGGAAAAGGGTATTGCCACAGAAATCGTCGTTGTTTCCATCGGTCCCAAGGTGGCACAGGAACAGATTCGCACCTCTTTGGCGCTGGGTGCTGACCGTGGCATCCTGATTGAAACCGAAGACAAGCTGGAATCGTTGACCGTTGCTCGCTTGCTGCAGGCAGTGGTCGAGAAAGAAGCCCCGCAGTTGGTGCTGATGGGTAAACAGACCATTGATAGTGACAACAATCAGACCGGCCAGATGCTGGGTGCCCTGACCGGCATGGCACAAGGCACCTTTGCCTCTGAAGTGCTGATTGATGGCGACAAGGTCAAGGTGACTCGCGAAGTGGATGGTGGCTTGCGTACCGTTGCACTGGATCTGCCTGCGATTGTTACAACAGATCTGCGTTTGAACGAACCTCGCTACGCGTCTTTGCCTAATATCATGAAGGCCAAGCGCAAACCTCTGGAGCTGACTACGCCAGCAGATTTGGGTGTGACCATGGGTTCAACCCTGGCGCTGCTGAAAGTCGTTCCACCGGCAGAACGCCAGGCGGGTATCAAGGTGGCCGATGTTGCAGAGCTGGTCGAAAAACTGAAGAACGAAGCGAAAGTGCTGTAAACAGGAGTAGATGAAATGAGTATTCTGGTAATAGCGGAACATGATAACGCTACTCTGAAAGGCGCCACGCTGAACGTTCTGGCAGCGGCTGCCGCGATTGGTGGTGACGTAGAAGTACTGGTTGCAGGCGCTGGTTGCCAAGCCGTTGCAGATGCAGCAGCGGCAGTAGCTGGTGTTGGCAAGGTGTTGCTGGCGGACAATGCTGTTTATGAACATCAGCTGGGTGAAGTAATGGGGGATCTGGTTGCCAACATCGGCACCAACTACTCGCATATTTTGGCGGCAGCCACCACGACAGGCAAAGATTTCCTTCCCCGTGCTGCGGCACTGCTGGGCGTTAACATGCTGTCTGATGTGATTGAGGTGGTATCTGACGATACCTTCTCTCGTCCGGTGTATGCGGGTAACGCTATCGCAACCTACCAAAGCAGCGACGCCATCAAGGTACTGACTGTGCGTACTACGGGCTTCGATGCCGTTGATACATCAGGTGGGGCGGCTGCCATTGAAACGGTTGCTTATATTAGCGATTACGCCAAGGCCGTCTTTGTTGGTGAAGAGCTGGCCAAGTCGGATCGTCCGGAATTGACCGCAGCCAAAGTCGTCGTTTCTGGCGGACGTGGCATGCAAAATGGCGATAACTTTGCCATGTTGTACAGCCTGGCTGACAAGCTGGGCGCGGCAGTGGGTGCATCCCGCGCAGCAGTAGACGCCGGCTTTGTACCCAACGATCTCCAGGTCGGCCAGACCGGCAAGATTGTTGCGCCAGGCTTGTATATTGCGGTGGGCATCTCGGGTGCGATCCAGCATCTGGCTGGTATGAAGGATTCCAAAGTGATTGTGGCAATCAACAAGGACGAAGAAGCACCTATCTTTCAGGTTGCGGATTACGGCCTGGTTGCAGACCTCTTTGATGCGGTTCCCGAGTTAGAAAAACTCGTTTAACATCAAAGTGTTGAAGGAGCCCGGCTGAGTCCGGGCTTTTTTGTGTCACCGATTTGTCATTAAATGGACATAAGCTGCGCCGACGTGCCGCCTTGTTGAAAAAGGATTGTTTTGTGGAAATTGTCGTTATTGGTGCTGGCTATATTGGATTGGTCACTGCTGCCTGTTTTGCCGAGATGGGTAACCGGGTGCATTGTGTCGATCCGAGATCAGAGGTCATCCAGCAGCTGAATAATGGTCTGGTGACTGTTGCTGAACCAGGCCTGGAACGTATCGTTCTCGATAATTACCGGGCTGGCCGACTGTTGTTTGGTACCAACCTCGGCCCGGCTGTAGCAAATGCTGCCGTGTGTTTTCTGGCCATTGGTAATCCGGGTGAGAGTGAAGGCGTTGCCGATGCTGCCGAGATTATTGCGCAAGCGGCACAGCTGGCTGATTGGCTGCAGGGTTATACGCTGATTGCCACAAAATCCACCGTCCCTGTTGGTACCACTGAAAAGATACGCGATGTCATGACAGCCCGTCTTGCCGATAGGGACGGCGTATCGTTTGACATGGTCGCCAATCCTGAATTTATGAAAGAAGGCAGTGCCATCGACGACTTTATGAGTCCGGATCGTATCATTGTGGGTCTTGATTGTGATCGCGCCCGTACCTTGATGGAAGAGCTGTACCAGGGGTTCTCTCGCAACCGTGACAAAATGCTCTACATGGGTATTCGCGATGCCGAAATGACCAAGTTTGCTGCTACGGCAATGTTGGCCACCCGGATTTCCTTTATGAATGAAATGGCGACGCTTTCCGAGTATCTCGGTGTGGATATCGAGCAGGTTCGCAAGGGGATCGGCTCGGACAGCCGGATAGGGTACTCGTTTATCTATCCTGGCTGTGGCTATGGTGGTTCCTGTTTCCCTCGCGATGTTCGCACGCTGATTGGTATGGCTCGGGAAAACGGCTTTGAAGCGACCCTATTGGACGCGGTAGAAGCCCGTAACCAGGCGCAAAAGCGACGTCTGTTCGAAAAGCTGGTTGAGCGGTTTAACGAGGACATGCAGGGTAAAACAATTGCTGTCTGGGGGTTGGCCTTCAAGCCCGGAACGGCCGACATGCATGAATCCAGTGCCATTGCCCTGATTAATCAGCTGGTGACTGCCGGTGCGCGGGTGCGCGCCTATGATCCAATGTGTAATGAACTGGCTCGACAGCACTTTCCATCGCAATATTTTACCGATGGAGTGTTAGAGCTGGCGAACCATCAGTATGATGCAGTGGTCGATGCTGATGCATTGGTGCTGGTCACCGAATGGAAACCTTTTCGACAACCAGACTTCATCGTTATCAAGAAGCTGCTCCGGCAGCCGGTTATTATCGACGGTCGCAATCAGTATGATCCCCAGGTGCTTCTGGCTCAGGGGTTTGATTACTCAGGTGTTGGCCGCAACGTTGGATAATTCATGAGCTCTACCCTTGTACAAGATCAACCCGCAGGCCCCCTGGACAGCAGTGCAGTAACATCATTGGTCGACCAGTCGTCACTCCTTGAAAGCGGCCAGAACACACCATCTACCAGTCTGGCTACCCGTGTGCCCTTTGGCTTCGCCAAACGCTTTGGGGTGCTGGTTGAAGGGGCTGCAGATGGCCTCAAAGTGGTTCATCGGGTGCCGGTCAGTGCCGAGGCCATCATGGAGGTGCAGCGTTTTCTGTCGCTGCCATTCAGGCTCGAAGGCGTTGCCGATGATGAATTTGACCGTCGCCTGGGGCTTTCCTATCAAACCGACTCGTCCGAAGCCATGGAGATGGTCGAGGGGTTGGGTGATGAAATGGATCTTGCCAGTCTGGCTGATTCCGTTCCTGAAACGGAAGATTTGCTGGAGCAGGACGGCGACGCACCCATTATTCGGCTGATCAATGCCTTGCTGACCGAGGCCATCAAGGAAAATGCGTCGGATATTCACGTTGAAACCTATGAAAAGCGTCTGGTTGTGCGTTTTCGGGTTGATGGCGTATTACGTGAAGTTGTGCAGCCTAAGCGCGCCCTGGCAGCCTTGCTGGTCTCCCGTATCAAGGTCATGGCCAAACTGGATATCGCTGAAAAACGGGTGCCGCAGGATGGTCGTATCGCCTTGCGCATTGGTGGCCGAGAGGTCGATGTCCGGGTGTCGACCATGCCGTCCAGTCATGGCGAGCGGGTCGTCATGCGATTGCTCGACAAAAAGGCCGGTCGCCTCAGTCTCTCCCAGCTCGGCATGTCAGAACGCGATCTGCGTACCATGCGCAATATCATCAGTCGGCCTCACGGCATCATTCTGGTGACCGGCCCTACCGGGTCGGGTAAAACCACCACACTGTACGGCGCACTGAGTGATCTGAACGATACCAGCCGTAACATTCTGACGGTTGAAGACCCGATTGAATACAGCCTGCCGGGGATTGGTCAGACCCAGGTCAACACCAAGGTCGAAATGACCTTCGCCAAGGGCTTGCGGGCTATTTTGCGGCAGGATCCAGACGTCGTCATGATTGGTGAGATTCGTGACCTTGAAACGGTCGAAATTGCTATTCAGGCATCCTTGACCGGCCACCTGGTATTGTCGACGCTACACACCAATACCGCCGTGGGTGCGGTAACCCGCTTGCAAGACATGGGCGTTGAGCCATTCTTGTTGTCATCCAGCCTGGTGGGGGTTCTTGCCCAGCGACTGGTGCGCGTGCTCTGCAGTGACTGCAAGGTGGCAGCCATCGCAGATGCCAGCGAATGCGAATTGCTGGGCATTCCCCAGGATCAGGCCCCGGAAATTTTCCACGCCAAAGGCTGTGACAAATGCAATCAATTGGGGTATCGCGGACGCCAGGGGATTTACGAAATCATTGAGGTAGATGAAGGCTTGAAAACCCTGATTCATGATCGGGCAGGGGAGCAGGCGATGACGTTACATGCCCGTAACCTTGGCCCCAGTATTAATCAGGATGGCATTCGCAAAGTGTTGGCTGGCAGCACCACCATCGAAGAGCTGCTGCGGGTTGCCAAGGGATAATTATGGCTGCATTTCTTTATCAGGCGCTCGATGCAAAGGGCAAGCAGCTCAAAGGCGTGATTGAGGCCGACAGCGCTCGGCAGGTGCGTCAGAAGCTGCGTGACAAGGGTTGGATGCCACTATCGGTGGAATCAACCAGTGTCAAGCAGAAGAGCAGTGCCGGCGGACGAGGCCCCGGTATGTCGGTGCCGGATCTGGCATTATTGACGCGGCAGCTGGCAACCTTGATCGGTGCCGGATTACCCATTGATGAAGCGCTGAGAGCACTGTCCGAACAAACCGGCAAAGCCAAGATAAAGGCGATGATCCTGGCGATCAGAGCCAAGGTGCTGGAAGGCTACACCCTGGCCAAGGCATTGGCGGAATATCCCAAGGCCTTTCCGCATCTGTATCGATCAACGGTCAGTGCCGGCGAGCACGCCGGGCATCTGGATGGCGTCTTGAATCGTCTGGCCGATTACACCGAAGCACGGCAGGCTGCCGATCAGAAGATCAAGCTGGCGGCGATGTATCCTCTTATTCTCAGTATTGTGGCGATTGGCATCGTTGTTGGCCTGCTGACGTACGTTGTCCCCGACATTGTTGATGTGTTTGTGAAAAATGGTCAGGAACTACCAGCACTAACGCAATTTATGCTCGACCTCAGTCATCTGATTACCGATTACGGCCTGTATATTCTGATTGCCGTTGCCGCCGCCGTGCTCTTGTTTGGCCAGGCCATGCGAAGTCCGGTATTTCGGGGGAAATTTCATGCGTTTATGTTGGCAATACCTGGCATAGGTGGTTTTGCCAAGGATGCCAATACCGCACGTTTTGGCAGTACGTTGGCGATTCTGACCAGTTCCGGTGTGCCGCTGGTTGAAGCCATGCGTATCGCCAGTCAGGTGGTTGAAAACATACCAATCCAGAAAGCATTGGCAGAAGCTACGGTAGAAGTCAGCGAAGGTGGCAGTCTGCACAAGTCGCTGGATCACACCGGCTACTTTGCCCCGATCATGCTGCACATGATTGCCAGCGGTGAAAACAGTGGTGAGCTTGATGCCATGTTGGCAAAAACCGCCCAGCAGCAGGAAACTACGCTGGAAAATACAGTCTCAGCGATGGTCAAAATTTTTGAGCCCATGATGCTGCTGACCATGGGGGCGATTGTTGCCCTGATTGTTGCCGCTATCATGATGCCCATTCTTGAATTGCAAAATATGGTTCGTTAGGAGAAATACATGCAAACCCGCAAGCGCGTACAAGGTTTTACCCTGCTCGAAGTGATGGTGGTACTGGCTATCATTGGCAGCATCATGGCACTGGTCGCCACCAACATTATCGGTTCCGCAACGGATGCCCAGGTTAAAACCACCAAGAGCCAGATGAAGCTGATTGAGGGCGCTCTGGATATGTACAAGCTGGACAACTTCACCTACCCAACCACCGAACAAGGCCTGGAGGCATTGGTCAAGAAACCATCCTCTTCGCCGGAACCAAAAAACTACCGGAGCAGTGGTTACCTGAAAGGCAGCAAGGTGCCGACCGATGCCTGGGGTAATGAATTTTTGTATTACCTAGAGAAAGGTCAATACGAAATTGTCTCTCTGGGCGCGGATGGACAAGAAGGCGGTGAAGCAGAATACGCCGATATTTCTTATCCGGAATAATGTCTTACCTGGTGCCGGGCCTTGCCCGGCAAATGGTTCCTTGTTGTGACATCTCCCCGTCAGATCGTGTATCCACTCAGGTTGCGGCGTCAGTCGAGCGGATTTACCCTGCTTGAATTGATGGTTGTGCTGGTGATCATCGGTGGCCTGTTATCGTTGGTGAATCTGAATGCCAGCGACACCCAGATCCAGGATGAAACCGGGCGCTTTGCCACCACGCTGGTGATTGAGATGAATCTTTACCGGGAAGAAGCGGCCTATCGCAATCTTGACCTTGGTCTGGCAATGGATCGGGACGAGTTGATATTGCTGTCGTGGCAAGATGTTCGCCAGCAGGCCAACAAGGGCACTCTGTCAGTTGAAGAACTCAGCGAGATCGCCAAAAATCCCTGGCAGGCTTACTCCAGTGCTTCCCTGGGGGCACCCGAAGTGCCTGAAGGTATGACGATGACACTGGAGGTTGACGATGCCGAAGTCGACTTTGAAGCGTTGCTGGACAACGACAACGGTCCATTACCCGCCTTGCAGTTTCTATCATCCGAAGAATATACCGCGTTTGACCTGACCATCGGTCATGACGCTGACAGTCGCTTTGCCTTTGTCATTCATGGTGATGGATTTAATCCGGTCTGGAAGGAGCTGGTGCGTTATGAGCATTAACTCCAGATCAGGAGCGGGTGGTTTTACGCTGCTGGAAGTAATGATTGCACTGACCATTTTTGCCTCCATCGCCATTGTGATCAGTGGCACCACCAGCCAGGCCGCCAATACGCTGCTGACGCTGGAAAACAAAACGATGGCGTCCTGGGTCGCCGAAAATCGCCTCACCGAGATGCGTCTTAGTCATAGCCTGCCAAAAACAGGCTCCACCCGGGATTCCGTCAAAATGGTCAACCGTGAGTGGATTACTCTGACCAAGGTGGAAAAAACCGATTTTCCCGCTGTCGTGCGCGTGACTGTATCGGTGTCACTGGACAATGACCCTGATTATTCGCTTGTTAACCTCACTACGGTGATGGGTGAGCACGGATGATGCATCGTCCTCTGGGTTTTACCTTGCTGGAAGTGATTGTCGCCGTGGCCATCACGGCCTCAATCAGCGTCGGCTCGGTGCAACTGCTGAATACCATCATTGTGGCACGGGATTCGACGGAAGCACGGTCGGAACAGCTGGTCGCGTTGCAACGCCTGAATGCCGTTGTCAGTCGTGATGTCGAGCAATTCATCAATCGGCCTATTCTTGATGAGTACGGCGATGAGCAATCATCGCTGCGGCTCGAAGATGGCGATTACCTGCTGGAGCTGACCCGCACCGGCTGGCGCAATCGGCCCGGGATAGAAAATCCTCGCTCGGAATTACAGCGTATTGCCTACCGGCTGGAAAGCATCGACAGCGATACCTGTGAGGCGGCCAGGCGTCGACTCGCTGGTTGGGGAATAGAAGAACCTGAGGGTGATTGTCTGGTGCGTTATGTCTGGCCGGTACTGGATCGTGGTTACGACAGCGAGCCAAGAAGTATGGTGGTACTGGATCAGATAGATGGACTGCAAATATCCTTGCTGGCCGATACCATCAGTAGTGATGGCGAACGCACTGGCTCGGAGTGGTACAGCAGCTGGCCGGTATTGCAGAGCAGTAATGAATCCGTCATCCCACAAGGTCTGCGCTGGGAAATGACCTTGCCGGTGATTGGTGATGCAACGCGACTCTGGGTCCTTCCCCATGATGGCGAGGATCTCTGATGCGCCGCCAACAAACCGGAATAGCCTTGCTGATTGTGCTGCTGATTTTTGCCGTAGTCAGCGTTTTGGCAACGGTGCTGATTGAGCGCCAGTCGCGGGATATACAGCGTGCCACGGCGCAACTGGCACGACAGCAAGCGCGGGTGCTGTTGCAAGGCGTCGACAGCGTTGTCCGTAGTGGCCTGTATCTGGATTGGGAGAATGACCCGGATATCGACCATGGGCTGGAAGATTGGGCTATTGATCGTACCTTCCCGATGGATAACGGTCTGGTGTTTGTTCGTATTGCCGATGCCCAGGGTAAATTCAATCTCAACTGGTTGGCACCGGCTGCTAACAATCATACCGTGTGGCAACAGCGCTTTTATAATCTGCTGAATGAACTGGGGCTGGATGTTGATATCGCCGGGCGACTGGCTAACTGGATGGACGCCGACAGCCAGGTCGAGAACGATTATCTCAGCCTGGAGCCGTCCTATCGGCCAGCCTACCATACGTGCAAACATACCTCGGATCTGATGTTGCTCGAAGGCGTCGATCTCGATACCTATACTGCCCTGGAACCCTATGTGGTGTGCCTGCCGGTGACCACCCAGCTCAATATCAATACCGCGTCGGAGCTGGTGATGTCCGCACTGGATGCGAACTTCTCCATTGCCGATGCACAAGCGGTTGTTACCGCTCGTGGTGATAGCGGCCTGGCCAGTGTCAGTGATTTTATGGCGCTGGATGCCGTCAAAGGTTTTGCTTCAGGTGAAGACAACAGCACAACAGACAATACTGACGACTCTGACAATCAAAACAGCAGTACAAGCTCATCCAGCACCGCCAAAAACAAATGGTCAGCGGATGATTTCACCATCAAGACAGAATATTTTGAAGTGTTTGGTCGGGTAGATATAGGCACCTCCGGCGACTGGTCTGGCACCTGTGAATTCCTGCTGAAACGGGATGCCGGTAATGGCAACTTCAGCACCCTGTATCGCGACTATTCCCGTCGGGAGGCAAGACGTTTACCAGAGTTGCCCAACCAGAACGTATTGACCAATTAAACCTAAGCGTAAGTGATATGCAGCGAGAAACAGCATGAACACAATCAAAGTGAGCTGGCACGGGCGTGACGCCCAGTGGCTGGTGACGGATATCAGCAGCAATGCCGGCCCGGCTCGCAGCCTTGAAAGCTGGGCTGCAGAACAGCCCGAGCTGACCCAGATACGCATGGTGCTGTCGGCCGCCAATTACAGCTGTCACTGGATCGAGCTGCCAGGTGTATCTGGCCGACATCTGGCGCGGGCCTTACCTTTTGCGTTGGAAGAAAACCTGATCAACGACATCAGTGAATACCTCATCGTTCCAGCTGGCAAGATAGGAATCCGGGCACGGGCCTACGTAGCCTCCTGCGATCTGGTCGAACGCTTGCTGGAGCAAGCCGAACATTTACACCTCAGCGTGCGCGAGCTGATACCGGAAACCCAGCTGTTACCGGAAGCACCCACGGCGGTCTGGCAGGATCAGGGCTGGCTGGTAAAGTTGCCTGGTGTGTTTGAAGGTTGGGTGAATGAATTTGCCATGATGCCGGTGCTGGAATCGGTACTGGAAAACCAGCACGATCTGGGCATACTGACCATTCATGCGGCGGGTCTTGATCAAGCCAATCTGCTGCGCACCACCATTGAAACCGGGTTTGCCGATGCCTTTGAGCGCATTGATATTTCCTCCGCCGCCAGTGAATCACCGCTGTCGTTAACCGCCAATACGCGCATGGTTAATATGCTGGTTGGCCCGTTTCAGATTCGCCAGACGCAGGAAGACAATCCGCGCTCCTGGTGGCGACCATTGGCAGCCATGACCGCAGCCTGCCTGGTGATCGCAGCTGCGACGCTGTTTGTTCAGAATCAACACCTGAGCAGTCAGGGACAGTATGTTTATCAACAAAGCCTGTCACTCTATAAACAACTGTTTCCCGGCGTTCGGGTGCGGGCGCTGGAGAGGGAGTTTCGCGGCAAGTTGGCGGAAGGGAATGGTAACTCCAGTCATGGCTTCGCTTATCTGATTAATGTCACTGCCAGTGCCTTTCAGGCAGTCAATATCAAAACCATCAAACTGGACTCAGCACGTTATAACGAGCGGCAGCAAGAGCTGGTTATCGAGGTTCAGGCCAGTAATCTCAACGATTTACAGACCTTGCGACAAGCCTTGTCCGAGCGAGGTCTGAGTGCTGAAGTGGCGTCGGCCAGCAACGAGAACAACCTGGTTAAAGGTCGCCTGAAAATAGGAGAGTCGGCATGAGTTCATTGCTTGAGCTGCGCCAGCGCCTGACTGCCATTCCGCAGGTTCAGAGTGCAACAAACTGGTATGGCGCATTACCACCGCGCGACCGTCTGGTGGTTCGCGTTCTTGCCTGGCTGTTGGCTGCCGCACTGGTCTATGTACTGGTGCTTGCCCCCTTGATACGGGAAAACCACATGGTGCAGCGGGATCTGACCAAAAAACTGGAAGTCTACAATTTGATTGCGGAAAACGCAGGCAAGTTTGGCGGGGCATCGCTCGATAAAACATCAGGGCCAATTCTGCCATTGGTGACACAGGCCGCACGCAGCGGCAATATCAAGCTGGATCGGTACGAGCAGGATGGCAACGGCGTGCGTATCTGGATCGACAAAATCGAATTTGATGTATTTATCGCCTGGGTTGAATCCTTGCAAATTCGTCACAGTATCCGGGTTAGCCAGATCACCGTCGATGCAGCCGAGATGCCTGGTCGGGTTGATGTGCGGGCTACGTTGGCGAGTGACTGACGACGCTGCCGGATCGCTTGACAAAGAATGGCTACCAATTGATAGCTTATAGCTATAACAATTTCGCAATTGACCCGAAACAAGCTAGCATGTGGCCCAGATTCCATTGCAGAGTGGCAGCCCGAACTATACTGCTTCGGGTGTCGACTGCAGTTATTTGACTGGCTCCCCGAAGCGGCTGGTCACTCACGGAGAACCCTTATGTCGTTTGATTTTGATTTGCTGGTGATAGGTGCCGGTTCCGGTGGCGTGCGTGCCTCACGTATGGCCGCTGCCAAAGGAGCAAAAGCTGCCGTGGTGGAGAACCGTTACCTAGGTGGCACCTGCGTTAACGTCGGCTGTGTCCCCAAAAAGCTGTTTGTCTATGCCTCGGAATACGCCGAAAAATTTGCCGAAGCAAAAGGGTTCGGTATTGACGGAGAATTAAAAAGTTTCGACTGGCCGACCCTGCGTGACAACAAAACCCGTGAGATAGAACGTCTGAACGGCATCTACGGCACGATGCTGGGTAACGCTGGTGTCACCACAATTAACGGCACCGCCAGCATCAAAGATGTCCACACCGTTACCGTCGAAGGTAAGGATTACAGCGCCGAGCGCATTCTGATCGCCACTGGTGGCTGGCCTTTCAAGCCGGATGTTCCCGGAGCAGATCTGGCCATCACTTCCAACGAAGCCTTTTTTCTCGAAACCTTCCCACAACGCGTTGTCGTCGTCGGTGGGGGCTATATCGCCGTGGAGTTCGCCGGTATTTTTAATGGCCTTGGTGCTGAGACAGATTTGCTGTATCGCGGCGAACAAATTTTGCGAGGTTTTGATTCCGGCGTACAGGCCTTTGCCGCCGAGCAGATTGCCAATAAAGGGATTCGTATTCAGACCCACGCCGACATCGAGGCAATCAGCAAGAATGAGCAGGGAGAACTTGTCTGCAAACTGAACAATGGCGACACATTGATCACTGACTGTGTGATGTACGCAACCGGTCGGCGGCCGATGACCGATGGCCTGAACCTGGCAGCCCTGGGGGTTGAAACCCGCCAGGACGGTACTATTGTTGCGGATGATTTTTTCCGTACATCGGTGCCAAGTATTTACGCACTGGGTGATGTGATTGGAACGCCCGCATTAACGCCAGTAGCACTGGCTCAAGGGATGAAGTTTGTTGGTCAACAGTTTGACAATGATACCCAGCCTCTGTCGTACGACAACATCGCCACCGCTGTTTTTTGTCAGCCCAATATTGCTACGGTAGGTCTGACCGAAGACGCTGCTGCCGAGCAGTTTGCCGGTGATCTGAGTGTGTACGAATCCAGCTTTCGTCCGATGAAACATACCATCAGCGGCATGCCGGAGCGTTCTTACATGAAGTTGCTGGTGCAAACCAGCACAGACAAGGTACTGGGTGTGCATATGGTAGGTGCGGATGCGGGTGAAATAATGCAGGGCCTGGCGGTTGCCATCAACGCCGGTGCTACCAAGGCCGTGTTTGACAGCACCATCGGCATCCATCCAACGGCAGCGGAGGAGTTTGTTACCATGCGGTCGAGGGCACGTTAACCTGTCGTAGGGACCGGCACCGTCCGTGTCCGTAAACCGGCACCGTCCGTGTCCGTAAACCGGCACCGTCCGTGTCCGTAAACCGGCACCGTCCGTGTCGGCGGTGCACAAAATTCACCGCCGTCACGGACAGCCACGGTTAGCCGCAGAATACCAAGCGTACGCTGTCCATTTGCAGCTGGGCGGTTTCAATGGCTGTCAGTACCGAGAGGCGCTCCTGCTGTACATCAGTAATCAGTTGCGCTGGAATATTCGGGTTGTGCTGCGCCAGCGCTTGCAGACGCTGAAGGCGATCGTCAAAGGCTTCGTTGGCCTTGTTCGTCGCTCGCTGAATCATTTTGCCTAGCTGGCCGCCACCCAGTTTCTCAAGCTTGTGAATCAGCGGCTTGATCTCGTTCATCTTCTGTTCTGCCAGCCCCTTCGCAGTACCGCGTTTCAGAGGCAAGACAAACCCAGCCAAGTCTGGCTCGTTCACCTTCAGCTCACCCTTTGGGGTAAAGGTGAGGTGCATGGCGTCTGCTGGCAAATAGCGTTCAATCTGCAGATGCTTGGGGGCAGGGCAGGAGGCCACAAACTGTAATTGAATGAAGCAATCACCGGTTTTGTAATCGTGCTGCTCGACGTACCCGACGGAAGCATTACCAATAGGGCCGCTGGTGATCAGCTCCAGTGCCTGGTCTACAAACGGATGTTCCCAGCTGAGGAACTGCACATCATCGCGAGCCAGTGCCACTTCGCGGCGAGTGGTCGCCATAAAGCCGTCTTCCGGCAAGTATGGCAGATCCGGCACCAACATATGATCGCCGGGTGCCAGAGTGATGCAATCGTTGCCAAGATCAGCGACTTCAACACCAAAGGCGTCCGCAAACAGTTCAATAAAATCATTGAGTTCGGCTTCGTCTTCGATATGGGTAATGGTCATATCCCGAGCCAGCGAGCGGGAGCGTTTCGGGTGACAGGAGTGCAACTCCAGCAAGCGGTCACGTCCTTGCTCAAGTTGTTGCTGCAGTTCGATACATTCGTTGCTGAGCGTCTTGATCAGATCGTCAAGGTTGCCACCGGTCAGTACCGCGTCGTGCACCTGCTGACGATGGCGCTCCAGCAGAGTTTGTGCGGCCGGATTGGGCTGAGTAAACACATCCAGACCCTGATGCAACAGCTGCTGCCAACGGCCGGTCGCATGATCCTCAAATGCCAGACTATGAATCTGGATCTCACTGGCCTGGCCAATACGGTCAAGACGGCCGATACGCTGCTCGATCAGATCGCAGTTAAACGGCAAGTCAAATAACACCAGGTGATGAGCAAACTGGAAGTTACGGCCTTCGCTGCCAATTTCAGAGCAGAGCAACAGTCGCGCTCCCTGCTCTGTATCGGCAAAGTAGGCGGCTGCACGATCGCGCTCGACCAGATCCATTTGCTCATGGAACACCGCCACTTGCATGCCGTGTTTTTCCCAGAGATAGGCCTCCAGGTCGAGCACTGTGCTGGCGTGATGACAGATCAGCACCAGTTTGGATTTACCGGTTTGTTTTAACAGCGAGATCAGGCTGCTGACTCGTGGATCGTCCAGCCACCACTGCGCCTGGCCACGCTCGGGAAACAAGACCGCATTGATATCGTCTGGAGTTGGTTCGTAGGCCGGAGCAGCAAGTTGGCTCAAATTGGCGATGCGAGCAGGGAAGCCGGCGACACCATGGCGGGTGTTACGGAACATTGCCCGGCCAGGGCCACGTCGGTCTATCAGGGTATCAAGCAAACGGTTACGACCGTTGTCCTGCTCCAGTTCTGCTGCCATGTCTGGCAGCAGCTGCTGTAATTGGAGCTGTTGATCGGCGTTCAGTGTCTCGTTTTCGACCAGTGCACCGGCCAGTTCGGCAATCGGCTGGTAGGCCTGTTGCTCTGTGAGGAATTCTTCCAGTGACGGGTAGCGTTCGGGATCCAGCAACCGTAAACGGGCAAAGTGACCTTCAATGCCCAGCTGCTCCGGGGTGGCGGTCAGGAGCAGAATACCAGCACTGGCTTCAGCCAGATTCTCTACCAGCTGATAGGCGGGATCCTGATGTTCTGGCGTCCAGGTCAGATGGTGGGCTTCATCCACAACAATCATGTCCCAGTCGGCGTTGATCATGGCAACCGCCACGTCGGGTTCGTCCGCCAGAGACATGGGGCACAGATGGAGTTGGGAGCCGCCAAACAGATCGGTATTACCGTCTTCAATCGCTTCATCTATATCGGCTTGCTGCAAGATGCTGAAGCGCAGATTAAAGCGGCGAATCATTTCAACCAGCCACTGGTGCAGCAGATGATCCGGCACCAGTACCAACACCCGCTGGATACGTTGTTGCAGTAACAGCCGGTGTAAGATCAAGCCGGCTTCAATGGTTTTACCCAGGCCAACTTCATCGGCGAGCAGCACTCGGGGAATAGCATCCTGAGTAACTTGCTGGGCAATATACAATTGATGTGGCAGCAAGTTGGTACGAGCGCCCAGCAGGCCATAGAAAGGGCGCTGGCGTAATTTGGTGATTTGCTGAAAACACAGCTGGCGTAGTTCATACAGACTGTTGTTGTCGATCTGGCCAGAAAACAGGCGATCAGCCGGCTGATTAAGCTGGATGGCACCGCTGAGCTGGATTTCAGAAACCGAGCGGCCGTTAGTGAAATAGAAAGCGATGTCGTCCATCACTTCAACATCATCGACCTCAATGACTGAGCCATCCTGAAGCGGCACGATATCACCAACTTTGAAAATTACCCGGGTCAGCGGCGCATTGTGGCTTGCGTAAGTGCGAACATCGTCAATTGTAGGAAAATAGAGAGTGACAGACCGAAAATCGACGCTTTGAACAAGACCCAAACCGAGATCGGTTTCAGCTTCGCTGATCCAACGCTGGCCAACTGCATACATAGTGATATTTATCCCGAGCTTTAAACAAGAACAGACGTCAGAGCGTGTGAGTTGCAAAACAGATCAAACGCCCGCGAGCGGCGCGAAGTCTACCGCATGCTCGCTTGTGAGGCCATGGAGACCGGCTGTTTGATGCGGGTTTCTGTGGGCGATAGATATTTTGGCGTATCAGCATGAATCAATGCCAGTACCCGTAAATGTCGGCAGCGCAAAAAAACTCCAATACTTCCGATAATTGATATTATCGGAAATATTTGGTTGAGCAGTTTGGGCGGGCTATTAACGTATTTATTTAGGTTCTATTCCTGCCAGCTGGATCTCCAATTGCCGGATCCGGCCCAGGCTTATTGCTCCAGCTTCCGCCAGTTGGCGATTGTCAGCTGCCAGTCTTTCCTGTTCGGCGTTGCTGTTGACCACTGCCTGCGTGGCGCTTTCCAATAGCCCGTTCAGCCGCTGCTGTTCGTTTTGCTGTTCGGTCAGTTGTTGGCGGCTGGCGTCCAGGGACTCAAGGATATCCTTGTACTGCTGTTGTAGCTGGGCCAATCCGGTACGGCTGTGCTGCAGATGAATATCCGTTTCTCTGTGCGCCTGAATTTCTTTGTTCAGGGCTTGCTTCAAGGTATCAGCTTGCTGCGTTTGCTGTTCCAGTTGTTGTGCCTGGTTGGTATTGAGCGTGATCAGCTGGTGATGACTTGCTTGTGCTGCGGCCAGTTGTTGCTGCAAATCCATCAGTCTGTTTTCCAACTGCTGCCGGGAAAACTGGAATTGGTCGCGTTCCTGTTGGCGATCGCTGGCGATCTGCTGCTGGTAATGCTCGAAGTGCTCCCGGATGTCGCGGCTTTCCTGGCGCAGTTCGGTAATGGTTGCTCGGCACTCGACCAGTTGCTGGCGGGCTTCATCCAGTGTCGCGTCGCTTTTCACCAATTTCAGACTCTTCTGCTCCAGCGCCTGTGAAACCTGCTTGCGTTCGGTCTTGAGTCTTTCGACCCGCTCATCCGTATGGGCTTTTTCAGTCTCGGTCTGTTGCTGCAAAGCAACGACTTGTGCCAACTGCTGTTGCATTGCTGTCAGTTGTTGCTGGGTATCGGCCTCGATTTGGGCCACCTTTTTGTCGGCCAGTCCCTGGGTGTGTGCATGCACCGATTTGAGTGCTTGCACTAGCTCAACCGGCAGTCCGTCACTAGCTGTGCTCTCTTCGCGCTGCTGTCTCCAGCGTTTCAGCAAAGGCGCAATGGTGCTCTTGCTGCCAGTGCCGAGGTATTCCCGAACCTTGTCGACGGTGGGCTCTGTACCGGATTGGCTGATGGCATCGGCTGCCTGTTGTATGTCGCTGTATGCCACGCCTGCTCGTCCCATTTTTCCGCCTCAAAAACATATTACGTATTATGTAATATTACATAATTTTTCTAAAAAATACTTTTTTGATTGGTAAAAAATTAACCTACGATAATCAATGTTATCGTTGGTTAATGGATTGAGCCTTAAATTTTCGACTTGTAACACCGGTACATAGCTGCCTTTTCAGCGACGCCGAGAGGAGACCTATTCATGAACAGCAAATCGCCAAAAATGGTCACTGAACCGTCATTACGTAATGAACATTCGAGACTGGTTGCACGCCAGGAAGCCGAGTCATTGCAGCAATACCTCCAGGCAGCCACATCCGACAACACCCGCAGAGCCTATCGGTCGGCCATCCGGCAGTTTGAAAAATGGGGTGGTCGCCTTCCGACGGTTCGGGACACCGTGGTGCGCTACCTGCTGGCCCGAGCCGAATCACTCAATCCGCGGACCCTGGATCTGCACCTCACTGCGATCAGCCAGTGGCACCATTATCAGGGACTGGGTGATCCTGTTCGCGATCCTCTGGTGCGTAAGACCATGGATGGCATCCGTCGCACCCACGGGAAGCCCAAACGCAAAGCCAAGGCGCTGCGCCTGGAACACATTGCGCTGATGTTGAAGCATCTACAGCAACTACCAGACAGCAAGAAGAAGTATCGGGATGTCGCACTGGTGCTAACGGGCTTTTTCGGGGCCTTTCGTCGCAGCGAACTGGTCGCAATAAAAGCCAATGACTTGGTGTGGGAGCCGGAAGGCTTGATTATTCGGCTGCCCCGTTCCAAGACCGATCAACAAGGGGCCGGCTTAGTGCGAGCATTACCTTTCGGTGCGCCAGGCTGCTGTCCTGCTACGGCCATGAAGAACTGGATAGAATTGGCTGATATCAATGAAGGTCCGGTTTTTCGCCCCATTAACCGTTGGGATGAGGTTCAACCCAAAGCACTGAATCCCGGTGGCATTAATGAATTACTCAAGACACTGGGCAACGCCTGTCAGTTCGATTTCGTACCGGATTTGAGCAGCCATAGCTTTCGGCGAGGTCTCTCTACATCGGCAGCCCGAGAGCGAGTCGATTTTGAGCTGATCAAAAAACAAGGTGGGTGGAAAAGCGATGCCACCGTCTGGGAATATATCGAGGAAGGACAACAACTCAGCAATAACGCTTCTGTAGTACTCATGGAGAAAATGAGTTTGCTGCTGAACGCTGAATCCCTAAAAAAGGGAAAGTAAATCCGCAGGATCGACATCATTTTGGTGCAAACATGATAATGCCCATCCCTGCCAGGGTGACGGTCACGCCAACAAAATCCCACAGATGCGGGCGAATCCCATCCACACCCCACAACCACAGTATGGCCACCGACACATAGACGCCGCCATAGGCCGCATAAACCCGCCCCGCGGCGATCGGATGAAGAGACAGCAACCAGACAAACAGCACCAGGCTGAGCGCTGCCGGCAGCAGAACCCATGCGGATGCCGATTTCTTCAGCCAGAGGTATGGAAGATAACAGCCGACTATTTCCGCTATAGCGGTGATGATGAACAAACCGAGCGTGTAGAGGATGGACATACGAAGTTCTCTTGTTAATGCGGGTCCATTTGGCTGGACACGGGTTGATCCCGGCAAGCTTCTTCTGCCAGCTCGATCTCAATGGTGGTGTGAGCCAGATCGTAGGTTTCCAGGGCTGACTGGAGGGTGGCCTTGAGCTGTGCGTATCTCGCCAGATCTTGCGTCAGCACGGCTTTGACATGAGCTGTCAGTACGTGGTGCTCTCCATCGAGGGACCAGAGGTGCAAATGGTGTACGTCGTCGATTTCCTTGAGTGACATCAGGGACGCACGAACGCTCTCCAGCAAATCTGGTTCCGGCACTGCCTGAAAAAACAACCGCCCTGTTGCCCAGAGATTACGCAGTACATTGATCAGAATAAACAAGGTGAAGCCGATCGACAGCAGTGGATCGAGAATGGGCCAGTCCATAAATTGCATGACCATCGCCACAATCAGCACAGCCACCCAACCCAGCACGTCTTCCAGCAAATGCCAGTTGAGTACTTTTTCGTTCAAGGTTTTTCCCTGGCTAAGGCGATAGGCGGCGTAGCCATTCACCGCCACGCCCATCACGGCAAGGGCCAACATGCCTTCGGTATGTGGCATGACGGGGTCTGCCAAGCGGGGAATGGCCGTGACCAGTACCCAGACCGATCCCGCGATTAACACTAGACCATTAATCAGGGCACCGAACAGCGACAACCGCTGATAGCCGTAGGTGTACTCAGGATTGGCGGATTTCCGGCCCAGGCGGTTCAGCAGCCAGGCGCTGCCAATGGACAGGCTGTCGCCCAGATCGTGCACCGCATCGGCCATGATGGCGGTGCTATTGGTCAACCAGCCACCAACGAATTCGATAACGGTAAAAATCAGGTTTAACCAAAAAGCCAGGCCCATTCGCTTGGAGCTATCATCGTGCGAATGTTGATGCATACGTTATTTCTCCAGTCGATGATTGGCCTGGCGTTGGGTCGCTAAACGATTAATGGTCCTCAGCACCACCGATCGGCAAAGCTTGTTCAACCGGACTGACGTAGACCCAACCAGATATGTTAGATTCGATTTTCCCGGCTTTGCGTATGATGGCGGTCACCTCATCCACCTGATTGTCATCACAGACCAGTGATAATTGGACTTCTGAAATAACCACACCAGCTTCTGACGAATAGGCCAACTCCTGCTCGCCTAAGGGCTTTAAAGTCCCCTTGATATCGAGTATTGATAGGTTTTTGTAACCTGCGTCACGCAGTGCGTCGATGACATCGGCGGATCGAACGTGGTGGATAAAGGCGGTAATTTGTTTCATGTAAATACTCCAAAAAAATTCGCTATTACTGTTAGATGGATCGCGGCAAGAGGATACTTGCCGCGATCCAGCGGGTATTACTCAGCGATCGGTTCGCCATTGTTATCAATCGCTTTTGGCCTTCGCCAAGCCAATCGATACAGACCGGGGAGCACCAATAACGTAAGTAACGTGGAAGAGATAATGCCGCCGATAACCACCGTGGCCAGTGGCCTCTGGACTTCGGCTCCGGTGCTGGTATTAAGTGCCATCGGCAGAAAGCCTAATGCGGCCACCAGAGCGACCATCAATATGGGCCGCAATCTCAACATGGCGCCGCCCAGAATCGCCTGCTCGACGGATTCACCACGATTGAGTTCATCCCGAAAGGCCGACACCATCATGACCCCGGTCAGTACCGATACACCACATAAGGTAATAAACCCAACACCTGCGGTAATCGAGAGGGGAATATCCCGTAACCACAAAGCGATAACGCCACCGGTTAGCGCTAGCGGCACACCACTAAAGACCAACGCCGCATCTTTTGCCGAACCGAAGGTCATCATCAATAGCGCAAAGATCATAACCAGTGTCACCGGCACCAGCAGGCTGAGACGTTGGGACGCCGATTGCAATTGCTCAAAGGTGCCGCCGTACTCCAGCCAATAGCCAGGTGGCAATTTCACTTGTTGCGCCACTTTGTCCTGAACTTCGGCCACAAAGCCACCCAAATCACGACCGCGAACATTGGCACTGACTACCAGTCGACGCTTGCCGTTTTCACGAGAGATCTGATTCGGTCCGGGGGCCAGCGTGAGACTAGCCACTTCGCGCAGCGGCACGTAGCCGCCATCTGGCAGCGGTATCGGCAAACGCTCCAACGCGCGCAAGTCGCCCCTGACGCGCTCGGCCACCCGCACCACTATCGAGAAACGTTGATCGCCCTCAAAGATCAGGCCGGCTTCTTCACCACCGGTGGCGGCGGCCACCACGTCCTGTACATCGGCAACGTTCAGGCCATAGCGATACATGGCTGAACGATCCGCATTGATGGACAGAATAGGCAAGCCGGACACCTGCTCGACCTTAACCCCTTCGGCACCCTCGATACCGTTTAAAACTGCCGCGATTTCGCCGCCCGATTTAAGCAACTGTTCCAGGTTATCGCCAAACACTTTGATCCCGAGGTCTGATCGCACGCCCGAAATCAATTCATTGAAGCGAAGTTGGATAGGCTGACTGATTTCAAATGCATTACCCGGCAATAATGATAACTTCTCACCGATTTCCTCCAGCAACTGCGCTTTGGTTTTGTCAGGGTCAGGCCATTCACTGTGATCCTTGAGCATCACATAGCCATCGGAAATGTTCGGCCCCATGGGATCGCTGGCGACTTCGGCCGTGCCGACGCGCGCGAAGTAGGTTTTAACTTCAGGGATTTCCAGAACTGCCTTTTCCAGACGAAATTGCATATCCAGGGATTGAGTGAGACTGGTACCCGGTATCCGTAGCGCCTGGATGGCAATATCCCCCTCATCCAGATTCGGGATAAATTCCGTACCCATCCGCGTTGCCAGTGCGCCGACCAAAACCACAAAGATCAGTGCCGCAGTCAGTACGAGCACGCGAAACTTGAGCGCCCAGGTCAATACGGGAGCGTAAAACCGCTTGGAATGACGAACAATAAAATTGTCTTTTTCCTCAATATGCCCCGTCATAAACAAAGCCACAGCGGCTGGGACGAAGGTGAGTGACAAGACCAATGCGGATAACAAGGCCATGATTACCGCCATGGCCATGGGCGTAAACATTTTGCCTTCCACGCCGGTTAACGCCAGGATGGGTAAGTTCACCAGAATCACTACCAATACACTGATCAAACTCGGTGTAAATACCTCGCGGGTGGCCGCAAACACCGTTTGAAAACGTTCGTCCAGCTTTAAGGTGCGCCCAAGATGGTGCTGGCGTCCGGCCAGGCGCAAAATGCAGTTTTCGACAATGATCACCGCGCCATCCACAATCAAGCCAAAATCGAGCGCACCTAAACTCATCAGATTGGCGCTGACCTTGGT
The DNA here is from genome assembly GCF_044962685.1 of Oceanobacter antarcticus. Classification (NCBI taxonomy): domain Bacteria; kingdom Pseudomonadati; phylum Pseudomonadota; class Gammaproteobacteria; order Oceanospirillales; family Oceanospirillaceae; genus Oceanobacter; species Oceanobacter antarcticus. The sequence continues at coordinate 80,064 of NZ_JBBKTX010000009.1, read as the reverse complement.
TTGCACCATGCCTGTCATCAACATTAACATGGATAAAGGGATCACCATTGCGGTGAGCAAGGCCGCCCGGACGTTGCCCAGCATGACCAGGAGCACGACAACAACCAATATCGCGCCTTCGGCCAGGTTGGCTTGTACCGTGGCAATGGTTTTATCGACCAGCACCGTACGGTTATAAACCGGCTCGGCAATCACGCCTTCAGGCAGCGTTTTATTGATCTCCAGTAACTTGGCCGACACCGCCTGGGAAACCGTCCGGCTGTTGCCGCCCAGCAGCATAACGGCGGTACCCAGTACTGTCTCCTCACCGTCGAGTGTCGCAGCACCGGTGCGAAGTTCCTTACCAAATCCAACCTCGGCCACGTCAGCCACGGTTATGGGTAGGCCGTCACGACGGGCGACGATGATTTTTTCGATCGCCGGGATGTCAGCTACCTGTCCGGGGGCACGAATCAGGTATTGTTCGCCATTTTTTTCGATATATCCGGCACCGATGTTGGCGTTGTTTTTCTCCAATGCCGCCACCAGATCGTCGAAGCTGAGCTGGTAGGCCAGCAGCTTTGCAGGCTCAGGGGTAATGTGGAACTGCTTTTCGAAACCGCCAATGGTATTGACTTCGGTGACGCCAGGAACCAGACGCAACTGGGGACGGATCACCCAATCCTGCAAGGTGCGTAAGGCCGTTGCATCATAGAGCTCACCGTTTTCTTGCAAGGCGCCCGGTTTTGCATGCACCGCATAGTGAAAGATTTCACCAAGGCCTGTGGCAACAGGCCCCATTACCGGCTCAATCCCGGAAGGCATCTCGCTTTTCGCCTGCTGTAAACGCTCATTGATGAGATTGCGAGCAAAATAGATGTCAGTGCCTTTTTCAAATACTACGGTCACTTGAGACAGAGCATAACGTGATATCGAACGGGTGCTCTCCACATAGGGTAACCCCGTGATCGCCAGTTCCACCAGATAGGTAATGCGTTGCTCCACTTCCAGCGGTGAATAACCGGGAGCTTCGGTATTGATTTGCACCTGGACGTTGGTGATATCGGGTACCGCGTCAATCGGCAAGTTTTGATAATTCCAAACACCTACGGCGCCAACCACCAAGACCAGAAACATCACCAGCCAGCGGCGTGCAATGGAAAATTGGATCAGTTTATCGATCATGCTGAACTCCTAATTTTGGTTCGTATGACCGGCTAGAGTTCTGACGGTATTTCGGCGCTGTAAGCCCCGCTAATTGCCATTGATTAATGTCCATGTTCAGCATCCTCCTTACCCAGCTCCGATTTCAGAATAAAGCTGTTTTTGCTGACATACACTTCATCTGCGGACAGACCTGCCACCACTTCGGTTAGCTCACCGTCGGTTCGCCCCAAAGTCACTGTACGTGGTTCAAAACCTTCCTCACCCCGAACAAAAACGACAGGATTATCCTCGACGATTTGCAAGGCTTCGTTGCGGATCACCATTGGAGCGGCTATTTCGGCGCGGGTGATTTGCGCGTTGACAAAGAGACCGGGTTTCCAAATGCCATTCGGGTTGTCGATCAAAGCGCGCGCCATAATGGCCTGATTACCAGTTTGGCCAAGCGGCGCAATATAGATGATTTTTCCCTCTGCGATTTGGGTCGAATCGAGACTGAGAATGCGAACCCGCTGGCCTAATTCAACCTGAGCAACATCCTTGGGAAAAACCGACAGCTCCACCCAAACCGTTGAAAAATCCTGTACTACCAACAACGGGATATCCGTAGTGTGCTCGCCAGCGTTTGCATTACGCTGGGTAACGGCACCATTGAGTGCGGATACTATCGAATAGGTTTTCAGACTTTCATTCGCTTCCACAGTCACCAGGGTTTCGCCTTTGCGAACCGGATCACCAACACTTTTTTTAACTTCCCGAATAACGCCGTCGAAGCGTGCCGTTACCGACTGTACACGCTCTGCGTTGGTGGCGACGACGCCATATACTGGCAAAACATCGCGGATGGTGCCCGAAGTCGCGGTTACCAGGGTAATGCCTGAATGTTGGATCTGCTCCTGGGTCAGTTCAATATGACCTTCTTCGCCGTGCTCTGCTTCCTCCCCATGACCTGTTTCGGCAAGTGCTTGCCCGGATAGCAGCGCAATCGCGAAGCAACTGAACAGAAGATGGATGATAGATTTGTTAACGTGGTTTTTTGATTTCATTGTTCTGATCCTGAAAATGTGTCGTCTTCGCCATACAGAGTCAAGGCCAGGGGCTCTGCTGTTAGCTGCTCAATTTCTGCGCCATAGGTTAAGGCGGCTGCGGCCGCTTCGATCTGGGTGCGCCTGGCGCTCAATAATTCCTGCCGCGCGCTGACATAGTCGAGATACCCGTAGCGACCGCGTTGATAGGCCGCCTGAGTGTCTATCAGGGCCTGCTCAAGGGCGGGAATGATGGCAGTGTGCAGTGTCTCTACCGCGACAATGGCTTGTTTGCGGTTGTGATAGGCGCGGAACAGCTGGGTGTGTAAATCCAGCAGCATTACGTCGCGCTCTGCCAACACCTGATTTTTCTCGGCCAGCGCGATCGAAACGGCGCCAGCATTTCGCTTACCGGAAAACAACGGCATGCTGAAACCCGCTACCAACGCGGTATCATCGGTTTCCTGCAAGCGACGAACACCCACCGACCAGCTGATATCGGCACTGGATTGGGTTTGAGCAAGGCGTATTTCCGCTTCTTTGAGGCGGGACTCTGCTGCGAATATTTCTATCGCAGGATTTTTTTCAACTTTGGCGTACAACATGTCGAATGCCACGTCCTCGCCAAACTGGAATAGATCACCTTCCACCTTGTTAAAGTCCGGCGAGGTTACCCCCCACAATGCAGACAACGACACTTTCAAATAAGCGAGCCGTTGCTGCTCCGAAAGCAAAGCGAGCTTGGCTTGCTCGGCAGCAGCCTGTGCCCGTTTGACCTCCGCCTCGGGTGTCGCCCCCGCCGTAGCCCGCTTTTTCACAATGTGTAAGCTCTCGTCTGCCAATTGAGCGGCCTCAGCAGCCAGGGTGACCTGCTCCTGTGCGGCCAGCACATCGACATAGCGACGGGTGACTTCGCCCAATAAGGCCAGGGATTCCACCTGTCGGCTGGCATTGAGCACCGACCGACTGTGGGATACCACGCCTTGCCGTGCCGCGCGCTTATCCCCCATTTCGATGACCGAAGACAGCGCAATGGTGAGTTCAGCACCACCTGCGCCGCTGAAGTCCCCAGTGCCCCCGACATTTTCAGCGTCAAATCCCAGCTCATACGCCGGTCTTAACCCGGCTGTTTCGGCCTGCCCTTGAAGGGCTGCATAGCGGTAGGGAAAAACTTTTAAAGACGGGTTTTGCGACAAGGCGCGCTGCACTGCATTGGTCAGCGTGATCGTTGAGTCCCCAGGTGCGGCGTTAAGCCCCGACGAAGAAATAAAAAATAATAAACTGAACAGAATGCAGCGGCTTTTGATATTCCGCCGACCCGTAGCGCCAGAACCCGGCGCAGTACGTATTGATAGCATATGGTAGATCCTACTTATTTAAGATAATTCAAACCGCGCGTTGCAGCGATAACGGCAACACAGAAAAAACTTAATCGGTAAAATCAGGCGATTGGAGGGCGGTACAGCGACGAGGATGGGGCCTCGGGAATGAGGGCTTGATAGTTGTTATGCAACGAATGTTTATGCAAAAAGTTTGAGTGAGTCAGGTTACCGGATAAATAGACATGGCAATGGCAGCCATGGTGATGGCAATGAAACAGATCGTCAGGCGCGGTATTTTGATCTGCAGGATCAATAACGGTCGAGCTATCCAGCATTGCCGATGATGAGCCATCGGAGGAATAAGGGGCTGTATCCGAATAATCAAGGGGATGCACGTCAGCCATAGCTGTCACTGATTGCAGTGCAATCAAGACTAACAGCAGATAAGACAGTGCTTTTCGACTCATAAACCGAATATAACCCCAATGAAATGGAATAACCTGCAAAGCATACCGCCTTTGATTGCGGAGTCAATCAAAGATTGTCCCGGCGCCTTTCGTTTACCTGTTATCCGCCTGTCAAAGCGAGCCAGGTCGAGGATCTTTATTATTGGCGGTGTATCAATAAGACGATTGCTTGTTGTTCATATTGTGCGCGGTGTCTCAGGACTTAAGTTGCAAGATGCGGCGCGCGCCATTCAACACAATCAAACCGATGATAAGGCCAATCACCAAGTCTGGATAACGTGAGCCCGTCCAGGCCACCAATCCACCGGCAAGGATCACCCCTAGATTGGCAATCACGTCATTGGCGGAGAAAATCCAGCTGGCTTTCATATGGGCGCCGCTATCCCGGCTTTTGGCAATCAACAGCAGACAGGTCACATTGGCCGCCAAGGCAACAAGCCCGAAGCTCATCATCAAAGTGGAAACCGGTTCACTACCCAATACTAATCGCCTTACCACCTCGCCCAAAGCGCCCAAGGCGAGAATGATCTGAAGCCAACCGGAAAAATGGGCTGCACGCAACTTCATCCGCACACTGTGCCCTACGGCATACAGCGCCACGCCGTAGACGGCGGCATCAGCGAACATATCCAGGGAGTCCGCAATCAAACCAGTGGATTGCGCCCACCAGCCGACAGTAATTTCAATGACAAACATGATGCCATTGATTGCCAGTAGCCACTTGAGAATGCCAGCTTCTCTTTCTGCCTCCTGTTTTGCAGACGCCTGCGCACGGGCGATGGACTCGCTGGCGACGGGCATTGTACTGACAAGTCTCGCGCCCAGACCGACTGATTGCATTCTTTTTTTAATAAGGTCAGCGTTATCACCATGGTAGACACTCACCTTGCGCTTGGGGGTATCGAATTCCAATGTGACTTTAGGATGCACACTGTCCAACGCCATACGGATCATGCCTTCCTCTGAAGGACAGTCCATCTTGGGGACATGATACTCACTAACAAAGCCGCCATGAGAAGCGTCGTGTACTTCGGCAATTTGGGGAGTGTTCTCCGTCGCGTTATTTTGGCAATTGCCACCGCATGTGGTCGTCATAAAAAACCCTTGTTCTATCCAAGGTGGGCAGTTTAAACTCTATAGTTACTATAGAGTCAAGCACAGAGATTGAATAAATGAAGATTGGCGAGCTGGCAAAAAAGACGGATTGCTCGGTGCAAACTATCCGTTACTATGAAAAAGAACAGTTGCTGTGCACGACACAGCGTAGTGACGGCAATTTTCGACTTTACGATGAAGCTGCTGTCGAACAGCTGCTATTTATCAAGCTCTGCCGTAACCTGGATCTCAGTTTGTCCGAGATCCGCCAGCTACTCACATTAAAACGCTCACCGGGTGCGCAATGTGATCAAGTCAATCGCATGATGGATACGCACATTCAACAAGTGGAAACGCGCATTCAGGAGCTGGTTCAGCTGCGCGAGCATTTGAAAGTACTTCGCCGCAGCTGCTCCAGTGAAAGGACGATCGAACAGTGCGGCATCTTGCAAACGTTAACCACTAATCAGCATCAGAAGCGGTAACACTTACGCGCTTGAAATCGGACGCCTGTGTTATCGGCTGTGATGTTGCGCGTTTTGATTTGGATAGTATTAAAAATACCAGGTAAACCAGAAGTACCGAAAGTTGCGCAAGCACGCCTTGCCAGGTGGATTTGACGCCAATCCAGTCAATCTCAAAACTCACAGGTAATGACGTCATACCGATGATGGCCGCCTCCTGTAATGCCGACACAGCTTTGCCCATCAGGACAAATGCCAGCGCTAGCAGCAAGTAGGTGGTGGCTGAAAAGAATTTGGCGATCGGCAGCTTGACGGAAAAGCGAATCAACACCCACGCCAATATGGCTAACAGCAACAAACCGAGCGCAAAGCCACCACCAACAGAAGAATATTGGGTTGATACCGCCTGCGTTAACAGCGATTGATAAAATAATACGGTTTCAAACACCTCCCGGTAAACCGCCACAAAGGCCAACGCCACCAGTCCCCACAAGGTGCCAGACTTAAGTTGGGTATCGACATGTTGCTGAATGTAGGCTTGCCATTGTGCAGCCTGGGTTTTGCTATGCATCCAGATCCCAACATAGAGCAGTACCAACGCGGCCAATAAAGCGGCAATTCCCTCCATGATTTCACGATTGGCGCCACTGATCGTGATCAACGATTGAGCGGCGATCCAGGTGGCACCACCGGCAAGTAATGCCGCAATCCAGCCTATGTGGACATATTTAAGCGCATCCCGACGCCCGGTTCTTATCAAAACCGTCGTTAAGGCAATGATAACCAGCAATGCCTCCAGGCCTTCGCGCAACAATATGACCAGACTAGCAGTGAATAAGGTTCCTTCGGACAAGGTGGACTCTGATAACAAACGTTGTGCGTCATCCAACAAATGCCGCGTCTCCGCCATTAGCGCACCCAATTCTCCGTTTACGTCGGGGCGGCTGGTCAATTGTCGTAGTGCCATCATGTTGGACTCGATGGATTGGCGCAGTGCTTTGTCATGCGCATCGAGGCTGTTTTCAATCAGTTCAAAACCGTCCAGATAAGCACTGACGGCGAGTTCACTTGCGGTTGAAAAATCTCCCTTCTGATGCGCTTTTTGGGCGGCTTGAAGTCGATTCCATGTGATTGCCAAGGGATCTTGGGATGCCTTGAATAATGCAGAGGGGTTAGCGCGTAAACTCTCCAAAGCTTGTAGGGTTATATCAGGGCGTGCTGCTGCCAGTTGCAGTGGGTTGTGATTAATCAGCTGTAGTTTGGTAATATTCAAATCATTGTGAGTAGGTTCGCTGGATTGAAAAGCGAGTCCACCGACATAGAATGCCATTGACCAACGCTCTTGCTCCGTTAGTTGTTGAAAAGATGGCATGGCGGTGTCGTCAATGCCATTGGTAATGGCGTCGTATAAACCCAAAATTGATCGATTTAATGCCCGCTCTTTATCGGTAAAGTCCGTGGGTGCGGGATCGAGTTGTGCTACCAGCACTCCGTCACCTTGACCAGATACTCCATGGCAAGATCCGCAGTTAGTCTCAAATACCGGCCGGATTTTTTCTTGAGGTAATATCCGTTCCGGCAGGGATAAATGTGGCATCAATCCCAACAATGTGCCGCGTAGGCTGGCACTCATTTGACGGATCTCATCAACACCTTTCTTATCATGGATGGCCCTCTGCAATGCCATTGCTTGCACTGCGAGTGACTCTGCATCAGCAGTGGCGGCCAGCGAGCTCTTGCTAACAATCAGTTGTGAAAACTCCACCATCTCCTGATATTCATTGTCATTAATTACCTGACCGTTTTTCACCGCTTCGGCATAATCAACGCCTATGTATTCAGCGAGCTGTGCCAGTTGCCGGAGTTGAGTAACGTTGTCTGGGATCTCAGCTTCATTCGCCCCGGCAGATAGAGAAAGTGGCAGCATCAGAAATATGATGGCATGAAGGGTGGCTCGTTTCAGGCGTTGCAATCTGCAATCAAACATCTCGGTGTTCTCTTATTCATGAATCGCTAATGTTTATTGATCGCAATTGTAAACCCTATAGCCGCTATAGAGTCAAGAGAAGTAAAAATTACAGTCGGTTGGAAACCGTTTTGATAGAGAGGCCTTACCAAGGCTCGCTCCTTTATCTTACAGAGATCATTGAAGGTGGATTGATACTGGAAAATCATCGACTTAACCGGGTGAGTGACATGCAGATTTGCGAGGTCCACTTAACCGCCGCAACAGGTTCCTGTGTCTTTATTGCCCTGTGACAACTGTATCGGCGGGCATGGTACCGAGCCATAGGAACAGTAGACACAGCAGTCACCGAGCTTCGGCTTCAATAAAACATGGCACTGCTCACACTCGTAGAACCACTGACACGCGTCGGTGGGCATGGATTCTGTTTTTTTATGGCCGCATTCGGGACAAGTCAGCTCGGACTGCAAAATCACCTCTGACATCATGGTGTTTCCTTTTTTACAATAGTTGACGGATAACCGGCATTGGTGGTCGCTTCGACCAATCTGTCAGCGTTGGTCAGAGAATCCTCAAAGGTCACTACGGCTTGCTTATGCTCATAACTGACCTCGGCTTCTATCACGCCTTGGACCCTGGTCAGCGCCTTTTTAGCCGTGATCGGGCACATGGCACAATTCATGGTTGGCAGATCCAGCGTGATGGTTTGTGGCTTGGCCCAGGCCGAGAAGCTGGCGATGGTGAATACGAGACCGAGAATGATTTTCTGCATGGTTAGCTCCAGGGTGTTCATGCGAACAGAGGAATCCAGTGGGTACTGGTAACAAGAACCAGCGCGACGATTACCGCGATCCAGAAAACTATTTGCCGCCGTTTCCGAGTATGCGGCACAGCGCAGGCGGTTCCCGGTTCACAGGCCTCGACCGGTCGATGTATCTGCCAGCCCGCCCAACCGAACAACAGCATAACCAGCATGACGAATACGGGACGGTAGGGCTCCAGCAGGGTCAAATTACCAATCCAGGCCCCGCTGATACCTAGTGACAAGAGCAGGAAAGGCCCAATACAACACAGGCTCGCGCCGATGGCAGCGGTAATGCCACCGATGATAGGCAGCCTTGTGTTGGTGAATCTCTCTTTTCCCGGCATCGCCGACTCCACTTTATTGATCTGATGAAATCAGTGTAAATGCCGTACCAAAGTACGGAGTCAAGCCCAATGCCTTTTATTGACGAGGATCAGGTTGGAGGGATTCAACAATAGGACAAGCCGCATTATCAGGATTGGTCCGACACTTTGTGACGAGTTCTTCCAACACCTGTTCCAGGCGGTGTAGATCGTTAATTTTTTCACGCACGCTGGCCAGCTTTGCTTCGGCCAGCTCCTGGATTTCCGAGCAATGCGACTCGCCCAATGACAGCAGGTTGTTGATCTCCTCCAGCGTAAAACCCAGTTCCTGGGCGCGTTTGATGAATAAAATCCGAGCCAAGGTTGCGTTTGGGTAGGTACGGTATCCCTCTGCGGGTTTGGGTGGTTGACGGATCAAACCACGGCGTTCGTAGTAGCGGATGGTTTCGACGTTGACACCTGCTGTCTTGGCCAGCTGGCCAATGGTGTGGTTCTCGTTCATGACCAGAGCGCTCCCAGCGGGACAGCATAGAGATTGTCACCAAAGGCCGTCGTATGATCGCCATCGTAGAGCAGGACACCGATTTTGAAGCGCCCACCGGCCACACTTTGAAAACGTTTCAAACCGGTAAAATCCTTCGCGCTCAAGGTTGCCGCCGCTTTGACTTCAATGGCAAAACAATCGCCCATGGCGTTTTCAATGATCACATCCACCTCCACCTTGTCCTTGTCGCGGTAGTGGTAGAAGTTCAACGGTTCCTCGATCCACACCGCTTGTTTGCGCAATTCGTTGTAGACGAAGGATTCCAGCACCATCCCAAAATCACCTGGCTGTTTCAGCAGACGCTCCCGATTGAGGCCCCGCACGGCGCACATCATGCCGGTATCGACCGAGTGCAGTTTGGGTGTCTTCACCAGGCGTTTGTATTCGTTGGAATGCCAGGCCGGTAGTTGTTCCACCAGAAACAACTGCTCCAGTAAGGCCATGTACTTTTTGATGGTCAGCCGATCCAAGCCCAGTTTGCCACCCAACTCTGTCAAATTAACCAGCTTGCCGGCATAGAACGCGGTGAGCTTGAGCAACTTGGCCATGAGATCCGGGTGATCGATGTGGGTCAGATCGCGGATATCCCGTTGGGTCAAGGTGCTCAGATACTGTTGATACCAGGCTTGACAACGCCGCTCGCTGGTCCGTTGTAAAGGCTCTGGAAAGCAACCGGTCACCAAGCGATGGAGCAGATGCTCCCGCACACGGATGTCCTGGGTGGTGGGTGCCTTCTGATCCAGCAGTTTGGCCAGAAAGCCCGCTTGCCGACCCTGGATTTCGCACTCCGAAAGCGTCATCAGGCGTATCGATTCCATCCGGCCTGCCAGGGAATCCGATAACCGGGGCAACAACAAAGCATTGGCGGAGCCCGTCAATAGAAACCGGCCGGGTGTGCGCTGTTCGTCCACGGCCTGCTTGATGGAGACAAACAGCTCGGGAAGACGTTGTATTTCGTCCAGTGCAATCCTGGTAGGTGGCAGATTGCGGATAAATCCAACGGGATCAGCCCGGGCGATCTCAAATTGGGCCTGATCATCCAGGGTGATAAAGGTCCAGTTGTCAGCACCGGTTTCCGTGATCAGTGTTTTCACCAGGGTGGTTTTACCGGCTTGGCGAGGGCCCATGATGAACACCACCGGCGTATCACTCAGCGCTTCTTTGACATTGTGTTCAGAATAACGAGGATACATGAATGGGATTCCGCCTAATTGATGGTTGAAAAACGTCTATTAGGTATTTTAATATCGTCCATTCGTTATTACAATAGCGTCTAATTGCTAAAAGACTGCCATGCGGTTAGCGCTTATCGAAAATTCTAATAGAAACGAGCTATAGAAATTGTCGGCGAAACTGAACACCAGGAATCCCAATGACCGCTAAAAACCTGTTAGCCAGACTGCGTCATCCGTTGATGCCACTATCAGCGGAAATTTAAGTCGATGGTCGCCATCTATCAGACAGCCTATCCACGGATCAAATCAGATATCACAGAAGACGAGTTGGGGGATATTTACACACCCACAACGGAAGATCAGCAATGGGCTTTGCGTCACTGTAGACGGTCAAGTGCCTCTTTTTTGGGATTGCTGGTTCAGTTGAAGACGACACAACGTTTGGGCCGATTCGTTGGTCTTGGTGAAGTTCCCAAGCCGATCATCGCGCACATCAAAAACCAGTGTCGTTCGCGGGTGACACTGAAGGATCTCCAAACTTATTACACATCGGGCGCGAAGGATCGCCATGTAAAACTGATTCGACGCCATCTCAATATCAAAGCCTACGATGCGGCCAAGACCTCTGCACTGGCGCAGACTTGGGCACTGGAAGCAGCGACCACCAAGGAGGCATTACCGGACATCATCAATGTCACTCTGGAATATTTGGTCAAAGAGCGATACGAGCTGCCGGCGTTTAGCGTGCTTGAGCGGATTTGCCAAACCGCTAGATCTGAAGTCAACACCCGGTATTACGATCAATTGTGTGGCTTTTTAGAGTCTGAAAGTCGCCAATGCATCAACGATATTCTTCGATCCAGCACAGGACTGAATGGTTTTGGTTGGAGCACGCTGAAAAATGAACCCAAACGCCCGACCCCTCGCAATATCCATTCGTATATCCAATACTTGGAATGGTTGACGTCCTTGCAGACACTTTTGCCCACGGATTTGGGATTGCCGCCAGTTAAACACCAGCAGTTTATCAACGAGGCCAAGGCCCTGGATTACGCCGAATTGATGAAACTAAAGCTGAACAAGCGACTCGCACTCGTCATCGTTTTAATCCGGCACCAATACGCACAAACACTGGATAACGCCGCCGATATTTTTATCAAGTTGCTGTTAAAAATGGATCGCTCGGCGCAGAAGCTGTTGGAGAAGTACCTTGCAGACCATCAAAAGCAAACCGATCATTTGATTTCTGTGTTGTCTGGGACGGTCAAGGTGTATCTGGATAAACCCGATTCGGTGGCAGCTTTTGATCCGATACTGGGAAAGAACAGTGATCAGCTAATGCAAATGTGCGAACAATATATGGCATTCGCAGGTAACAACTATTTGCCGTTTATGGTTCAACTCTATAAAAAGCAACGATCGACCTTGTTTCGTACGATTGAAATACTCAACCTGGCATCGGCCACGGAAGACAAGGACTTGCTCAATGCGTTCCAGTTTATTTTGAAGCACAAAAAGCGTCGCACGGAGTTCCTGTCAATTCAATGCGATCCGAGCGATCCATCTTCCAGAAATGTCATTAATATTCGCTGGATTCGCGAAAGCTGGTGGAAATTAGTCACGGGAAAATCAACCAAATCAGCACAGGTGACGGAGGTTAATAAAACCTGTTTTGAGCTGTGTGTGTTTGAACGGATCGCTGAAGAACTGAGTACCGGTGACTTGTTCATTCCCTACAGTGAAACCTTCGATGATTACCGGGAGCAGATGATCACCTGGGAAGAATACGAAGCGCAGTTGCCTACCTATTGCGAGGAGGTAGGGCTCGTCGCCGGTGATACTGAATTTACAACAACGCTGAAGGAGTCCATGGAAACGAGCTGCCGGAAAGCTGACAGCCAATTCCCGGAGGACGAACTGGTTCGTATTGAAAACGGGACTCTGATTATCGGTAAACCAAAGCCTGATCAACCCTTACCAGAAATCGAAGAAATTGGAGCGCTTTTGCGCGATCGGTTGGACAAAATCAACCTGCTTGATGTGATTATTAACGTCGAAAAGTGGCTGAACCTGAATAAACATTTTGGCCCGTTGTCGGGCTTCGAATCACGTATCAGCGACCCGGAGTTACGTTTTGTCCTGACCGTGTTTTGTTACGGTACCAACATTGGTCCCACAGAAACCGTGCGATCTGTGCAGGGTGTTTCCCGCAAGCAAGTCGCCTGGCTTAACTTAAAGCGCACCACGGAAGCCCGTCTCGATAAAGCGATTGCGAAGATCAATAACGAGTACAAAAAATACCGGCTCATTGAGTGTTGGGGATCAGGCAATAGTGTGTCCGCTGATGGCAAGCTCTGGGATCTCTACGAAGATAATTTGCTATCGGAATACCATATTCGTTACGGCAGCTATGGCGGCATTGCCTATTACCACGTCTCAGATACCTACATTGCGTTGTTCAGCCGGTTTATTCCCTGTGGTGTTTATGAGGCTATTTATATCCTGGACGGTCTACTCAACGACGAATCTGACTTTAATCCGGACACCGTTCACGGGGATACACAAGCGCAATCTACACCGGTGTTTGGTCTGGCGTACCTGCTGGGCATCAAGCTTATGCCGCGCATCCGAAATATTAAAGATCTCAGTTTCTACAAGCCTGACCGCGCTATGGCTCTCGATCATATTCAGTCCTTATTCAAAGAGCCAATCAAGTGGGATCTCATTGAAAAGCACTATGCGGATATGATGCGAACGGCCATGTCGGTCAAAGCCGGGAAAATCACCGCATCGACAATCCTGCGTCGGTTCGGCACAAAGAACCGGAAAAACAAGCTGTACTTTGCGTTCCGTGAACTCGGGCGCGTGGTCAGAACCATGTTTTTGCTGGAATACATTACCGACGTTGATCTGCGCAAAACAATCCAGGCAGCGACCTGTAAGAGCGAAGAGTTCAATGAGTTTGCCCGGTGGTTGTTTTTTGCTAATGGCGGGAAAATTCCTGCAAACTTGAGACACGAACAAAGCAAAATCGTTAAATACAATCATTTGCTGGCCAACTTCGCGATCTTATACAACGTAAACGCGATGACCGAAGTGTTCAATCAATTGAAGTCGGAAGGGTACAATATTACCCGCGACATTATGGCCGAATTCTCACCGTATCATACCGAGCATTTGGGGCGGCTAGGAAGTTTTGAGCTGGATCTAACCAAGCAGGTTAAGCCCATGACTTTTGAACTGCTGGTTGATTAATCCATAATATTCAATAGGTTAGGCTAGAAGTGGCTAAATTCAACGCTTTTACCGGCCGGACCTCTACATTCTCTCTGGCTGCAGAGGTCGATAACCCGCGCCGGAAACTGTGCCCACTGAGCTCTGCGGCAAAATCAAACTGACAGCGTTGCCCCAGCTTTTTAAGCAACTCATTAACCGATGCCGGATTAAGTGCTCCTGGCTGCAACTGCCCCCAGCGGTTGATGGCCCGAAACACAGGGCCGGACTGGATGCCACTGACAGCCAGCCACCGGCGTAGTGATCGAACCGGGCAGCAGCTGTCAGGCCCGAAGGGGATTGCCCGGTATAGGCCGCGACCTTGCTGATCGGTTTTTGACCTGGGCAACGCAACAACCAACCCCTCCGGCTCCCATTGAAGATCTTCAACCCGAATGGCGACCAACTCGCTGCGCCTGAAGGCACCAAAAAAACCGGTCAGCACCAAGGCAGCGTCTCTGGCTGGTGTCAGTGGCTCCGGCTGTTGATCCAACCATCGGATCATCTTGGCAATATGCTCCAGGCGCAAGGCATGGGCTTTCTGTTGTGGCTTGCCATGGGTGCGGCGAATGCCAGTCATTGTTTTTCTAATCAGTGGATCATGGGTTGGATCGGCAACGCCTTGATGTAAATGCCACTGGCTAATAGCGGTTAAATGTAAGTTCAGCGTTCGTGGATTCAATGTTTGTGCTCGTGCCAACAGATACTGAATAACGGCATCCTTGCTGGCTGGCAAGCGGCCGCCCCATTTTTCAAATTGGCGAACAGCGGAGCGGTAAGCTTTTCGTGTGTTGTCAGACGTTGCCTGAGACAGGTATTGCTGCAAGGTCTCTTGATTCGTCAGCGCCAATAGTTTCTGGCCAGAGGTGGGCAGGGCTGGACTACTGATCGGGGGCTTGCTCATGAATTATCGTCTCCGCAACGAAGTCTGAGTTGGCGTGGTATTGCTGCCCGTGTAACGCAGCCATCACTGCGGTTAGACAACAGAGCCTAAGGCGCTTTTACGTCTTTAACCTACGATAACATTGATTATCATTGGTTAGATAATGAAATTCAAGCAACATTGAAAAGAGGAAATATAATGTTATATTACGTGTTATGGAATACATTACTAAATAATCTGAGAGGAACCTGCCATGGCCCGCGCCGGAGTCACGTACCACGATATCGCCAAAGCCGCTGAAGCCGTTAAAACGCAAGGCCAGGAGCCCACGGTAGATCGGGTACGGGAGCATCTGGGCACCGGCAGCAAAAGCACCATCGCACCACTGCTCAAGCGTTGGCGGTCGGACAACGGGGAAGCAGCCGCTGTCAGTGGACTGCCGAACGACCTCGTCGAAGTGATAAAGTCCCTGCATGAGCGGGTACAGCAGATGGCGGATCATCGTATCGAACAAGCCCGCCGGGAATTTGAGGCATTAAATGAAGAACTCCGCAATGAGTTGACCCAAGCCAACAATGCCATCGCGCAACTTACTGCCCGACAACAGGACCTAGAGAACCAGGCAGAACGGCTGAGCAAAGAAAAAAGCGAGCAAAGTCAGTCCCTGGAAGACGTGCGTGTCAGCCTGGCAAATGCCGAGTCCCAACGGGACGAAGCTCTTACGCGAGCCAACGACTTGAAGGAGAGTGTCAGTGAACTCAAGCAAGAAAACCGGGATATCCGAGATCATTTCGAACATTACCAGCAGCGCACTGCCGAAGATCGCCAGCAGGAGCGCGAACAGTTCCACTTGGTAAGCCGCGGCCTGAAAGACCAGATTCAAGACCTGCAACTGCGACTATCACAGGCTGATTCAAAAGCGTCCGAGCTGGTTGACGCCAATGAGTGGTTACAACGACACACCCATGAACTCGAACAAGCCAATGCGATACAAAAAGGCACTCTGGATAGACAAGTGGCCGATATCCAGAAATTAGAGCATCAACTTAACGACGCCTCGGCAAAAAGCCGGGAGCAGCAGCATAAAAGCGAACAATTGGTGGATAATATTGCCGCACTCACCAGCCAGAAAGCAGACGTCGATAAGCAAGTGGCCGTACTATCTCAAGCGTTCGAGACCACTAAAGCCGATCTGATAGCCTCTCAGAATAGAGTGGAAGTTCTGTCCGATGAGTACAAGTTGATTCTTCAGGAAAAAGCGGTGATTCAGGGGCAGTTTAAGCAGCTTCAGGAGTCACTATCGCGATAAGGGCATTAGTCAGACTTTTGTCTAAAAAGCTTTATTAATCAATATGTTATATGCGAAGTGGCTAATTCCAACGCTTTTACCGGCCGGACCTCAATGTAGATTTTGAGCTGATCAAGCAACAGGGTGGCTGGAAAAGCGATGCAACGGTGCGCGGTTACATTGAGCACGGTGAACAGTTTAATAATAATGCTGCCCGCTCGTTAATGGTTCGACTGGCAGACATCATGGCTAACAAGTAACGACTACTCGGGTCTCGGGTAACAAGTCGCCTCGCCTGAGACGCTGATAGTTGCTATAACGGTTATTATATTTCCGATAATTTCAGGGTACTGGCATTTCATGTCTACTGTTTCGTCCCCAATCCCCTTCATCGACAATCTGAATTATCTCAGTAGCCCGCTGACTGACGCTCGGCAGGTTATGTTGCGCCAGCCAGAGCTAAGAGAGATTGAAGGCTGTTTTGATGATCTGGTGCATTCGTTTGAATTCCTGGTCAGCTTTAATGGCTCAACAGCCACCTTTAATAGCTACCGCCGTGAAATTGAGCGCTTGCTGCAATGGACGTTCATGGTACGCCAATGTTCTCTCGGCGAGCTAAGACGGGCAGATATAGAAGATTACATCGGCTTCTGTCAGTCTCCCCCTCCTGGCTGGATCGGCACCAGTCAGGCGGCACGTTTTGGCAACAGTCAGGAAGGACGTATGCCTAATGACAAATGGCGTCCCTTTGTGATTCAGCCAGACAAGTCTTCGTTGTCAGGAGAGCGCCCGGATGTATTTGCGTTATCACAAAAAAGCCTCCAGTCGCTGTTTGCTGTGCTGTCCAGTTACTTCAATTACCTGATTCAGGAAGATTATCTCCAAACCAATCCGGTTGCCCTGATACGACAAAAAAGCAAATACCTTCAACGCCACGCCTACGCTGAACCCATTCGACGAATCTCCAATTTACAATGGGACTACATTCGGGAAACCGTTGATTTGCTGGCACGAGAAAACCCGAAAGAGCACGAGCGCTCGCTATTTATCATGCTTTGCCTGTTTGGTATGTACCTGAGAATTTCAGAACTGGTTGCGGATGAACGCTCCTCGCCGATGATGGGAGACTTTCAGTGCGATCCGGATGGCAACTGGTGGTTGCGGGTTGTCGGTAAGGGCAACAAGGCCCGCATGGTTACTGTATCGGACGATATGCTGGATGCGCTGATTCGTTACAGAAAGCATCTTGGCTTGAGCCGCCTTCCACTTCCGGGCGAGCAGACACCTCTGGTGCCAAAACTGAAGGGGCGCGGCGCGGTCACCAGTACACGACAAATTCGCTATCTGGTGCAATTCTGCTTTGATACGGCGTTTGCGCGAATGAAGCAGGAGGGACTGGAAGATGAAGCGCAGGAGTTGCGGGTCGCCACGGTTCACTGGCTCAGGCACACCGGCATCTCAGAAGATGTTCGAACCCGTCCGAAAGAGCATGTCAAGGAAGATGCGGGGCACGCCAGTATGGCAACGACGGATCGTTACATTAATACGCAAATGCGCGAGCGCCATGCCAGCGCCCGCAATAAAAAGCTGAAGCCCGAGTATTAACCCGGGCCGGTATCAGGACATATGCTGCCCGCCATTGGCGGAGATATTGCTACCGGTTACAAAACCGGAGTTATCGCCAGCAAGGAAGCTGATTACATTTGCAATTTCTTCAGGCTTGCCGAAACGACCCACAGGAATGCCTTTCAGGATCTGATTACGGACTTCTTCAGGCACGTCCATAATCATACTGGTAGCAATATAGCCAGGCGATACGGTATTCACGGTAATGCCCTTGGCAGCAACCTCTTGGGCCACCGCCTTGGTAAAGCCATGCATACCCGCTTTTGCGGCTGAGTAGTTGGCCTGGCCAAACTGCCCCTTCTCTGCATTAACAGAAGAAATATTAATGATACGACCCCACTTTTTCTCCAGCATATCGTTGATTACCAGACGCGTCATATAAAAGACAGACGTCAGGTTGGTGGCAATCACATCGTGCCACATATCTGGAGTCATTTTCTTCAGGGTTGTATCACGTGTGATACCACCATTATTAATCAGGATATCGACGGTTCCAAAGTCCTTGCGAATATTGTCGATACAGGCTTCACATGATTCCCAGCTGGTAATATTGCCAAAGCCAAGAGCGATGTCATAACCCTCGCTGCTTAGTTTTGCTTGCCACGCCTGCGCTTTCTCGTGCTTGCCTCCTGCATAGTAGCCCGCCACAACCTGATAGCCATCATCGTGCAATTGCTTACAGATGGCAGTACCGATGCCGCCGGTTCCACCGGTGACTAATGCAACACGTTTTGACATTCATCCACTCCTTTTGCTTTGCGGTTCACTAGAATTCCTAGCTTCGTACCAACTTATGACAACCCGGTGACCAGACTATGGCATATCGGGGCAACTGTCCCCTCGCAGTCATGCCAAATATTGACTCTGGCTCGTTTGGCTACACCTTACACCAGTTAGGATGAATGACGCATTGAGCTGGGTTATACTCCCTGCCCTTTTTCTGCCAGTCATCGCCTTTCATGAAGTTTGTCGTCAAGTTCTTCCCGGAAATCACCATCAAATCCAAGTCAGTGCGTAAGCAGATGACAAAAATCCTTCGTGCCAATTTACGCACTTTGACGCGCAAACGAGGCATTTCCGCCGACGTCCAGGATCGCTGGGACAGTTTGGTGATTGAGGTAAATCTATTAGACAACGAAGACGTTGTTACGGTTCATCGCCGTATGGTGCAAATCCTTTCTCACACACCGGGCATTGGTTATGCGCTTGAAATTGACGAACACCCGTTCGAATCATTGGATCAAGCCTACCAGTTGGTGCGCGAAGCCAATCGCGAGCAACTCGAAGGCAAGACGTTTTGCGTCAGGATCAAAAGGGCTGGCAATCACGACTTTACCTCCCATGATGCGGAAGTCTATATGGGCGGTGGATTGCTGAAAGAAACCGGCGCCACGGGTGTATCGCTGAAAAACCCGGATGTGGTGGTTCATGCTGAGTTGCGTAATGACAAGGTTCAGGTCGTCAAGCAGCGCATACCAGGATTGGGTGGTTTTCCACTGGGTAGTCAGGGAGATATTTTGTCACTGATTTCTGGAGGGTTTGACTCCACGGTGGCCAGCTACCTGTTAACCCGGCGCGGTTTGAAAACACATTTTTGTTTTTTTAATCTTGGTGGTAGTGCCCATGAAATTGGCGTCAAACAAGTCGCCCACTATCTTTGGTCCTGCTATGGCGAAAGCCATCGGGTGAAGTTTGTTACCATTCCATTTGAAGCAGTTGTTACTGAAATTCTTGCCAAGGTCGACAATGGCCATATGGGTGTTGTACTCAAGCGCATGATGATGCGCGCAGCGTCACGGGTGGCCGACAATCTGAAACTGCCCGCCCTGGCAACTGGAGAGGCTGTTGCCCAGGTTGCCAGCCAGACCATTTCCAATCTGGCGATTATTGATCGGGCTGCCGAGCATATGGTGTTGCGCCCTCTGGCAGCGATGGATAAACAGGATATTATTGCTATTGCTCGCCGCATTGGTACAGAAACGTTTGCCGCCAACATGCCGGAGTACTGCGGCGTCATATCCGTCAATCCACTCACCCACGGTGAACGCAGCAAAACCGAAGCCGCCGAACAAGCCTTTGATTTTGCGGTATTGGAAGACGCCTTGCAGCGCTCCACCTATCAACGTATCGATAACGTTCTGGAAGAGATCGGTAGCGGACTGGAAGATGTCATGTTGCTAACCACGCCGGCGCTGACGGATGAAATCATCGATATCCGCCACCCAGCTGAAGCCGCTGATGCGCCACTGGAACTTGCCAACAATCCAGTCAGACTCATTCCCTTTTATGAGCTGGAAAGCCGCTTGGCGGATCTCGACACCAGTGGCAAGCAACGTTATCTGTTGTACTGTCAAAAAGGCACCATGAGCAAGATCCACGCGCATCACCTGAACCAGCAACATCAGGGACTGTTTGGTGTTTTTGCCGAAGGCAGCTGAGCGTCCCGAACCCTGGAGTCAGCAGTAAGCAGACAAAAAAACACCGCTCAGTAAGCGGTGTTTTTTTGGTAACGCTACGAACTCACGACCGATCTGCTAACCCAAATTACAGCCGGTTCAAGCCGTTTAATGCCGCCACGCGATACGCTTCTGCCATGGTCGGATAGTTAAATGTATTATTAACGAAGTAGCTCATGGTATTACCTTCGCCCTTCTGGTTCATGATTGCCTGACCAATATGAATAATCTCTGCCGCCTGGTCACCAAAGCAGTGAATACCAAGAATTTCCAGCGTCTGACGATGAAATAACAATTTCAGCATGCCGACACCCTCTCCCGTAATTTGTGCACGGGCGATATTCTTGAAAAATGCCTGACCTACTTCATAGGGTATCTTCTCTTCCGTCAGTTGACGCTCGGTTTTGCCAACCGAGCTGATCTCGGGAATGGTGTAAATGCCATTAGGAACCGAATCAACGTAATGAAAATCTGACGGACAGGCAATAACCGACCCGGCTGCACGGCCCTGGTCATAGGCTGCAGATGCCAGTGCCGGCCAGCCGATCACATCACCAATGGCGTAGACATTCTGTACCGCCGTGCGATATTCCTTGTCGACATCGATTTGGCCACGGGAGTTTGTTTCCAGGCCGAGATTTTCCAATCCCAAGTCTTTGGTATTACCACTGCGACCGGCTGCCCACAAGAAGGCATCTGCCTTGACTTTTTTACCGGACACCATGGTCATGGTGACATAACGATCGTTGCCTTCAACCGAGTCAAATTGCTCGTTGTGTCGAATCAGCGCACCCTTGTCACGCAGGTGATAGCTCAGGGCATCCGAGATTTCATCATCAAGGAAATTCAGTAATCGATCCCCAGGGTGGATCAGGTCAACCTTGACCCCCAGGCCAGAAAATATTGATGCGTATTCACAGCCAATAACACCGGCACCATAAATAATAATAGTGCGGGGAGTATGGCCCAGTTTGAGAATGGTGTCGGAGTCATAAATACGTGGGTGATTAAAATCAATACTGCTTGGACGCCATGGACTGGAGCCTGTTGCAATAACAATATGCTCCGCATGCAGACGGGTATTACTCATATTGCCTTGGTAAACGTCCACCGTATTGGCATCAGCAAACTTGGCTTTGCCGGTGTATACATTAATCCGGTTACGCCCATAAAATCCGGTTCGCAGCTTGACCTGTTTACCAATGACCTTTTCGGCACTTTTTAGTACCTGGGGAAACGAAAACCAGCGAGGTTCGCCAATTTCACGAAACATATTATTGGTATTGAACTGAATAATCTGTTTAACAGCGTGACGCAGTGCCTTGGAGGGAATTGTCCCCCAATGAGTACAATTACCGCCGACCATGTTCTTGTCTTCAATGACGGCCACCTTCTTGCCGTGCTTGGCAGCGTACATGGCTGCCCCTTCTCCCGCAGGACCGGCGCCAATAATGACTACATCATAACGGTAATCTGCCATCTAACAGTGCTCCCATCTTCCAGTTATTATTCAATTCCCAGCCCGGCCATAGTCTAGTGGAAATGACCCGACCGCGTTGTTAGCGTTTGGTCGCGTCGTAAAACTCGGCACTGGCCGACCGGGCCGCAGCAGCCTTGCTTTCTTTTTCGCATTTCTGCTTGTCACCACCGCAGACATCACAGGCGGACTCCATGCCAATCGCTGCCATGCCACCGCAGGAACCTGATATTGGTTTACGACCAAACAAAACACCAACGGCCATTGCCGCAACAATCATCAGCATGACCGCAAAGGCCACAATTATCATAGTCATAGGATTATCCTCATTGCTCGCTTCCATGAATAAGACCGGGGAAGCGATGTAAAAATTCGTCGGAGGCCAGTTCGGTAAAACCATTCTCAGTACGCACAATAGCGTAGGCGGTCAGCTTGTAACGATTGGCGAGTAAAATCGCCTGCTCCGGCCCAGCGACGTTAAGCGCCGTTGCCCAGGCATCCGCAAGGGCACAACTCGGATTCAGCACGGTGACGGAGGCCAGCTGATGAGTGATGGGATAGCCAGTATGCGGGTCGATCGTGTGGGAGTAGCGCACACCCTGCTCTTCAAAATAATTGCGATAGTCACCGGAAGTTGCCAGCGCAGAATCGCCTGGCTCCAGCACCAGCTGTACCTGTCGATCCATGGCATCCAGCACCGGTCGCTCAACAGCCACCCGCCAACCATTGCCATCGGACTTGGTGCCACGGGAGCGCAGTTCGCCACCAATTTCAACGAGATAAGAAATAATGCCCTGCTGCTCGAGCAGATAGCCAATCTGGTCAACGGCCCAACCCTTGGCAATGGCCGACAAATCGATATACAGCGGCTTGTCAGTTGAAAGTACACGATCATCAAGATGGATAGCGCTGGAGCCTATGCCAGAGAGTAATGCGTCGACTTCTTCCTTGGACAACTTTTGATCCCGATGTTTTCCTGGACCAAATCCCCAAGCATTCACCAAGGGGCCAACCGTAACATCAAAACGTCCTTCACTCTGAATGTACACTTCCAATGCCTGGGCCAGTACATCAGCCAATGCTGCGGAGACGACTTCAGCATTCAGTGCCTGGTTACGCCGATTCAACCGCGATAACTCCGATTCTGGATCGTAGGTGGACATGATTCGGTTGATGTCCAGCAGGCGTTGATCAACCAGCTGCTGAATGTTTTCAGCTCCTTCACTCTGGCCGATCCAGCTGATGTGGTATTGGGTTCCCATCGTCGGACCAGCGATCTTGACGACCGAATCTGACTGACTGCAACCCGTTATGGTGAAAATCACCAAGAGAACGATGAATAAATGCTTTAACATGGCAACCCCTGAAATGGCGGCGCCAGTATACAGCGAGTTAGCCCCGGATGCCCACCGCCCGCCAGTATTCTGACATGGAGTCCTGATCGATGAAAAAGATGATCTATACGGCGGTGCTTTTTTCTGTTGGTACCCTGCTGCTGTTCGTCGCTTGGATTTATTTCAGCACCTATCATCCCGCCGAACTGGAAAGTGCCAAACTCTCCTGCCCGACCGCGACGCCCAGCTATACCATCTCGGACGGGCCATTATCTGTCATGAGTTACAATGTGCAGTTTTTTGCTGGCAAGCACTATGTTTTCTATTTTGATTTGCCGGATAACCGCGGGCCGGATGATCGGCCAACGTCTCAGGATATCGCTACAACCACGACCGGGATTGCTGCGTTATTACAGCGAGAAGCGCCGGACATTGTTTTTCTCCAGGAAGTCCACCACAACGCGGCGGCAACTGACCATGCCGATCAGCTGGCAGAGCTGCTCAAGCAGCTTCCTGACGACATGTACCCCTGCATTGCCAGCACCTACTACTGGAAAGCCGATTATATTCCACACCCGAGGATCAAGGGCAGCGTCGGCATGAAACTGATTACCCTCTCACGTTACAAGATCAGCGACGCTTTGCGTTATCGCCTGCCACAACCCCCTATGGATCTCGTGTCGGCACAGTTCTATCTCAAACGTGCGATTCTGGGCGTCAGCTTGCCGACTATCGATGGTCCCGAATGGCGACTGTTCAATACGCACTTTGATGCATTCGCCCAGGGCAGCGACACCATGAAAAGGCAGGTTGAAGTGGCAGCCAGCCTGATGCAGGAACAGGATCTGAGCGGATCACCATTTATATTGGGTGGCGACCTGAATCTGTTAATGCCGGGACAACTGGCGCAATTACAACCCAGTCAGCATTATCTCTACCAGGAAGCCACTGAGCTACAACAACTGCTTCGATGGCCATCTGTACCCGGTCAAGACAATATCCGCGATGCCGCCGCAGACTGGTTTACGCACTACCCGAACGACCCAGAAGTGACCGGGCCAGATCGAACCCTGGATTATTTGTTTTATAGTCAACGGTTATCTGTCGAATATGCGAGTGTCATTCAGTCGCTGGAGGTGCAGCAACTGTCAGATCACCTTCCGGTGAAAGCAGATTTCGTCATCACTAATAACAAAAAAGAATAACGACTACAGAAAAAGTTCCAGCAAATATATCTTCATGACTATATTTGAATTTTCAGACATGCCGTACACTCTCCACCAAGAAGGAGAATAATCCATGCAAGAAAATCTGTCTGAAGAAATGCTGGAACTGATCGCGCAGAGGTTTCGTTTGCTGTCTGATCCAATGCGCCTGAGAATTTTGCACCAGCTGCAACCGGGAGAAAAATCGGTTGGCCAACTGGTCGAAGCAACGGGCGCATCCCAGCCCAATGTCTCCAAGCATCTGTCTACACTGAGAACTCATGGCCTGGTGCGCCGCCGCCAGGAAGGCAACATGGCTTACTTCAGCATTGGCGCGCCATTTATCTTTGAGTTATGTGACTCAGTCTGTGACAGCATGAGAGAGGAGTGGGAGCAGCGGCAGTCGTTACTGGGGAGTTCTGGCAGCAGCCGTTAAGTTGCCGCCAATCCGCCAAGAGCCACTATCGCAATCAAGCCGGATGTTGCCACACCGACGGGTAACAGCCGGCATTACTCCTATCAGACCGTACGCACCTGTGCCAGATCACTATTGGCAATCCAGTAGTGGCGCCCGGCTTTTTCTGTATGCGCTGCCAGCCCAAGGCGCTCCCAGGTTTCCATAATCGAACGAAACTGGGATTTACTGACCCGGATATCATCCACTGCATGGGCATTGGGGCGACGACCAAGGAGCTGCTTTCGTACAGTGTCGGCGATAAAAGTTTCCAGGCACCCCCTCAGTCGATCCTCGCTTATATTACCGGCAAAGGAACTGTGCAGGGCCCGATACAGCTGATCCAGCCGGGCTGGCAGTATCATCTCCTCGCGAGAAAGATTACCGCCCTGGTACACTTTGGCGGAAACCATCAGGTTGACGGGTTTGCGGCTCATTTCAAGACGCTCTCGAACCGTCAGTGAGCCACCACCAAGATCAACCACGGCTGCGTCACCGGTCATGGCCGCATCCTGGCTACCGGTGACTGGCTCCTGCTTTTCCATCTTTTCGGTCCAGCGCACCCAACCAAAATCCAGTCGCGGCTCGATATTGTTGATAGCGGTTCTGGCATAGGACAATAACTCATCGCGTAAATGCCACAACTTGTAACTGACTTGCTGCGTCACCAACTGATAGAACCCTTTCAGCCGCCCTTGTTCTGGCGTCAGGGAGCCACCAACAGGAAGGTTTTTCAGAAATGCCAGTACCGGCTTGCCGATGGTTCTGGCATGGACAAATTCCCGGTGCAGATAACTGATCCCTGTCGGCGCCATGGGGCCGTACTCATCACCAACCAGCAGAATAAACAAATCTGCCAATTCGATTTGCTGGCGAGCCAGATCCCAATCGTAGCCATCACCATCCTCGCGACAGGAAAAACTGACGTTTGTCATGTTCAACCGGGCTAGCAAGCGTTCAATTTCATAACGCTCTAACTCAAGCCCTCGTTGATTGGATGCCAAATAAACCAACTGGCGTTTCCCATCTGGCATTTACACCACCGATCCCAAAATTGTCAAAAACAGCCTAAGATTGTCACTATAGCAGTGACATAATACGTAAAACATAGAAAATTCCACCCATCGTCAGCATTGAACCCAAAGTACTGACCGCAATGGCATTCGCAGTCAGCACATGGTTCGCCCCCATCGCTCGAGCCATGACAAAAGCAGCCGCGGCTGTCGGGCTGGCCATCATCAAGGCAACGACCCCAAGTTCAACACCGCGAATTCCCACCGTAATGGCTGACAACACGATCAGTACCGGCAAGATAACAAGCTTCAACAGGGATATTTGCAGCGCCGTTGAGTTGGCCGCCCTGAGAGCTCGGAAGTCCAGCGTACCGCCAACACTGATCAACGCCAGGGGTAATGTCATCTGCCCCAGACTACTGGCAGCACTGTGCAGTGGCTTGGGTAACTGCCATCCAAACAGACTGAAGGGCAATGCGAGCACAATGGCGATGATCAGCGGGTTTTTTGCAATCAGCAAGAGCTGGCCAGACCAATTTACACCTTGTCCTCTAGCCAGCACCATGACCGACAAGAGATTGTACATAGGGACACCAATGGCAAGTACCAGAGCACCGATCTGCGTGCCCTGGTCACCAAACGCGTACACCACCATAGAGATGCCGATAATACCCAGATTACCCCGAAACGAGGCTTGCACAAACGCGCTGATATCGGCCTCATCCACACCGGCTATCCGCGCCCATATGCCACTGAAGATGCAGCTGAATAAAATAGCCAGGGCGACAAAAATCACCAGGCCAAGATGAACACCGGAATCAAAATGTACTTTTGATATTGCCAGAAACACCAGTACGGGGAGAGTCAGTGTAAAAACCAGTCGGGAACTGACCGTAACAAAATGATCATCGATAAGACGACGCTGGCGCAAGATAACACCCAGAACCACAAGAAGAAATACGGGGAGTACTATTTCTCCTGTAAAAACAAGGGATTGCCAATACATTTGAATGTGGTTTCCTGTATATAAAGTCAAGGTTAAGTCAATCAGCCGGACACAATAACGCGCCAGTACCAGATGTAAATACAGTCCCGCTTTGTTATCATTCCGCGCTTGTTCACTTACCCTTGTTGATGTAGCCAATCATGACCCGCCTGAAAAAAAACCGATCACTCAAACGCATCCACAAGGTAAAGACCGGCAACGCTGCCAAATTAAAGCGTGAGGCTGGCAATGATCGCCAAACCGGCAAACGCGTCAAAAATCGCGTCCCCTCTGTTTTTGAGAAATTTCTGGCCGAAAACCCGGAAGCCAAAGCCGCATTAAACAAAGAGCAAGCAGAAAAAACAGCTGACAACCAAAAAAATCTCGTCAGCAACAAACCTGCTGCAGAAATTGTGGAGCCAGCGGTTGCGGCCCGACAGCCCAAGCCTGACTTGCCAGAACGCTCGTTGCTCGATCAGCTGGAAGACAAAGATTTCAAAGATATTTACTGATGAGCTGGTGGCCGGCCACGTCACTGGAACTTGAGTGTTTTCCTGCCGTACCCGAGCAGATCGCGCGCCCCTGGGACAGCGCTGACGAATACCTGATGGATCACCTTGATTGCGACACGCCCACCTTGCTGTTTAATGATCGTTATGGCGCACTGGCTTGTGCGCTGCAGCAACCTGTTTGCTGGCTTGATAGCGCCTGCGCACACCAGTCCAGTATTAATAACCGTCAACGCAACGGTCTCGACCAAACAGACGCTCGCTGGATCAATACCCCCCAACAACTGCAAGACAGCGATATTAGCCAAGTCATTATCCGGCTACCCAAAAACTTTGAACAGCTGCGTTACTGGCTGCAACTCTGTCGGGAACACCTTGACAGCCAGACCACTATTTATCTGGCGGGCATGGCCAAGCACATTCCCGTTCGCTGGTTGAACTGGCTGGAACAGCATTGCGCCCACTACCAGCAACTGCCTATCAAACGTAAAGCCAGACTGGTGCAGGTTCGCCACCCCGCCAACGATCCGGGCTTACGCTTGTGGCAGGAATATCAGGTTGGCCCGCTAAACATCCAATCCCTTCCAGGTGTGTTTTCCCGAGCCAGCCTGGATCCCGGCGCTGAGTTTCTGCTGCACACTCTGTCCAGCCCAGACACAATAACGCAAGCACAACTACCTGACGTTACCGGGAGGCTGTGTGATCTTGGCTGCGGCAACGGCATTCTTGGCTTATGGCTCAAGCAACGCCACCCGGAACTTCAGGTTATCCAGACCGATGACTACCTTCCTGCCGTTGAGTCGGCACAACAGAATGCGCTGAATGCAAACGTGGATATTGCGTGTCGTCACGGTCACAGCCTGAGTGCAGTCAGTGAGCCGCTGGACTGGGTCGTATGCAATCCACCTTTTCATGACGGCCATAAACAACTAAACAATATTGCCAGCGACATGTTCAACGACTCCGCCCGCCAACTGAAACCGCATGGCAATTTGCTGGTGGTTGCCAATCGCCACCTGCACTACCCACCCCTGCTCAAACGCCTGTTTGCACGGGTTCAACGGATTAACTCCGATCAGCGCTTCGTTATATTCTGGTGCCAGTCGCCCAGATAATGACCCCCTGACACCCATTACAGGACCTTCTTCCCTATGACACCTGAACATGCCGCCAGCCGCAGCGCCTATTGCCTGCTGTTAGCCCGCATCAATTTACCGCATATACAAATGTGGCAAGATGACCAACAGCTTGATGTTAGCCCCTACACCAAGCTGCTCAATAAGCAAACCGCCTTTCTCAAGGGTGAGCTGACCTCCCGCGCCAACCTGGAACGTTTTTTTGCCCAGTTCAGTGAATGGCGCTCAGAGCTGACAGAGTCCGACACCCTGGGCTGGCAAATCGTCGATCTGTGTAACGCCGCCTTGTATGCCTCTACCGAGTGCATTTTTGATGACGCCTGTGATGATATCGAACTACTCAACCAGTACGTCACCGATATTTATGCGCAAATGACCGAACTGGGTGCAGAAACCGCCGAACTGAAACACTACTTTGCCTCGATACAAAAAGAATTCCAGAGCCAGTTCAGCAGTTTGCGACACATTCCTGTGAGCAAGGATTTTTTTGTCTGGATGGCTGAAATGGACGTCAGTCTGTTCGGAGTCGCTGAATAGACGGAACCCGGGCTGGATCAATATAACGAAGTGAAACGACGCTAAACTGGTGCGTTTATTCAAGGGTGCATCTAAAGACGCACCCTCAATTCACTATCCAACCCGTACCCAGAACCAACACCATGATCCCTGAACTGCTCTCCCCCGCCGGCACCATCAAAAACATGGAATACGCATTTGCTTATGGTGCCGACGCGGTTTATGCCGGCCAGCCGCGCTACAGCTTGCGAGTGCGCAACAACGACTTTACCCTGGAGAAACTGAACCAGGGCATTTCTCAAGCCCATCAATTGGGCAAGAAGTTCTATGTAGCCAGTAATATCGCGCCCCATAACAGTAAGGTCGATACCTACATGGGGGATATTGCACCGGTGATTGCCATGCAACCCGACGCCCTGATTATGTCTGATCCCGGCCTGATCATGCTGGTCAAGGATCGCTGGCCAGATACCGTTATCCACCTGTCCGTGCAAGCCAATGTCGTCAACTATGCCGCCGTAGAGTTCTGGCGACGTCAGGGTGTGAGCCGGATTATTCTCTCCCGCGAGTTGTCGTTGCACGAGATCGCCGATATTCGCCAGCGCAGCCCGGAAATGGAAATCGAAGTCTTTGTTCACGGCGCCTTGTGTATTGCTTACTCAGGCCGCTGCTTGCTGTCCGGCTACATGAACCACCGTGACCCCAACCAGGGTAGCTGCACCAATGCCTGCCGCTGGAAATACGATGCTCATGAAGCCAGGGAAACTGACGCTGGCGACGTCATTCCTGCTGGAGCGCAAGAATTCGACCCGTCCGGGCCAGTATTCCGCCCGGATAAAACACCGACCCTCGGCATGGGCAGCAGCACCGACAAAATCTTCCTGTTACAGGAAGCGGGTCGCAGCAACGAATACATGCCAGCGTTCGAAGATGAACACGGCACCTACATCATGAACTCGCGTGACCTTCGTGCCATCCAGCATATTGACCAACTGGTCAAACTAGGCGTTCACTCGCTTAAAATCGAAGGCCGAACCAAATCTCACTACTATGTTGCCCGCACTGCTCAAGCTTACCGAAAAGCCATTGATGACGCGGCCAACGGACGAGATTTTGACAAAAACCTGATGAATACCTTGGAGAACATGTCTAATCGTGGCTATACCGAAGGCTTTTTTCGCCGCCACGTTCACGACGAATATCAAAATTACGAACGTGGTACATCGACCAGCACCGGCCAGCAATTTGTCGGTGAAAGCATGGGAATGACCGACGGTCGCTTGCGTATTGATGTGCGTAACCGCTTTGAAGTGGGCGACAGGCTGGAATTGATGACCCCAACGGGCAATATTTCGTTTATTCTCGAGCACATCCAGGATCGTCAGGGCAAATCTCGTCACGATGCACCAGGATCCGGTTTTATTGTTGATATCAATATCCCGGCAAATAGTGTGATCTCAAATGCGGAAAAGGTCATGCTGGTGCGAAACTTGCCCGATATTTGCTTGTAAGCCAGACTGTCCCTTTCAATTTACAGGATTAACCCACAGGATTTGCCATGCCGTTTCGTCGCTATCTGATCCAACTTGTCCTGCTGGCTTCACTGCCCTTCTTTGGCGTTAGCGCAGGTGCTGCTACCGAAACCGCACCGGATGAGCTGGTCAAATCAGCTGTCAGCCTGGTCACCAGCCACTTGACCAATGACAGGGCTCTGATCGAGACACATCCCGGCTATCTGGATCAACTGCTGTCGACCAGCATCCTGCCCTTGATTGACACCCGGCAAATGGGGAAAAAAGTGCTTGGCAAGTACTGGCGCAGAGCTTCTTCCGAGCAGCAAAGCCTGTTTCTGGAAGCGTTTCGCCGCAAACTGCTGAAAACCTATGCCGGTGCCTTCCGGGCTTATGATGACCAACCGGTTCACTTCCTGGACACCCGATATAACGGCCACAACAAGGCGCTGGTTCCCAGCCTTATTGAATTGAATGGCAAGCCGCCGTTGACCGTTGACTATCGCCTTTACCACAGCGCTCAGTGGCGTGTCGATGATGTCACCATCGCCGGTATGAGCCTGGTAAAAAGCTTTCGCGATCAGGTTCAGGCAATGATCCAGGAAAACGGCTTCAGTCAGGCCATGGTCAAACTGAGCAAGGAATATCCAGATGACCGGCCTGTGGTACGACTCGGATCCGATAGCTGGGCACCGTACGCCGGCAAGCAATTACTTGGTGACGGGATTGCAACCGAACTGGTGACAACGGCACTTTCCCGTCTTGGCTATCGCGTTGAAGTTGAATTCATGCCCTGGATGCGCGTACTGGAATCCACCAACAGTGGCGAAATCCAGGGTGTATTATCGACCTGGCCAGGTCAGCAAGATGATAAATGGCTGCTGTCCGATGCCTACCTTCATGGTCAGTTGCGCTTTATCAAATCCAAGAGCAGTGACTTTGAGTATCAGGGCAAAAATCATCTGAAAATCACCACACCAGCATTGCGCCTGGGCATCTACTCAGAAATAAATTATGGCCCCTGGCTGGACAACATAGATCGTTACTTCGCGGTTGAACCACGGGATTACTGCTCCCAGCTATTCCGTGACGTTGCCAACAACAATCTTGATCTGGCTCTGGTTGACGAATGGGTAGCCAGCACCGAACTGGCCAGCAATCCGACCATTGCCGAACATCTGGTGCTCGCCCCCGGCGACATTGCCAGAACCAGCATTCATCTGGCGATCAATCGCCAACTCAGCAACGCTTCCGCCCTCATTACTGGCTTCAATCACATGTTGCAACAGATGAAACAGGACGGGAGTTATCAGCAGATACTGGAAAAACACCAATACCCCTACCATGATTAAACAACGTATTCTTTATCAAGACAGCGAAATCGTCATTCTTAATAAACCGGGCGGGTTACTCAGCGTGCCCGGCTTGTATGACAAAGACTCGGCTTTTGGCCGTCTGCAAGCGTTGCTCGGTGAGTTGCATATTGTGCATCGCCTTGACCGCGACACCTCTGGCATTATTGTTTACGCCCGCAACAAACCGGCTCTGACCTGTATCCAGCAGCAGTTTGAAAAGCAGACCACTCGCAAGGTATATGAGGCGCTGGTAAGCGGGGAACCAAAAGGTAGCGGCGGGTGTATCAATCTGCCGATCATTGTCGACTGGCCCAACCGGCCATTACAGAAAATCAGCCATACGGACGGACGCTATGCCCTGACCCGCTGGCACAAGCTGGATGTTGACACTGACACGGAAGGCCGACGTACTACCCGGATTGAGATGTACCCCAAGACCGGCCGCTCCCATCAATTACGCCTGCACATGCAGCAAATTGGCCACCCGATCATCGGCGATCCCTTTTACAGCGCCAATTATTCGGAACAGACAACACCCACCATGCAGCTGCATGCCCGAGAATTGTCCTTTCGCCACCCCACTACCGATGAGCGCATGGATATTGTGTCGCCACCACCGTTCTGATTCGGCGTTATTGGCTACCCTGGCGCCGCTGCCAACCGGTCAGCAACAGCAGGTAAAACCCAAACAGAATGACGCCGCCCATGACAATGACAAGGGCAATGCCACCAAACAGATCCGGCGCTTTCATCAAGGTTGCCATCAACGAGTCCTGATAGTAAAAAAACCAGGCATGATCAGCTGGGAAAATCATTTCATGCAGGTGATAGAACACCTGCTTCGGCCCAATCAGGATAATCGACAACACCGACAGACTCATCAGCCCGCCCAGCAACGCCCCCTGAATTCGCCAGCGGGGTTTATGTCGCCGTAACAACAAGGTTCCGCCAACCACGACCACGGCAAAAAAAACGCTGACCAGCCGCAAGACATCGATTAAATTGGCAACATCCTGCAAATGAACCACCTCCGGTTGTCTCAACAGCGGGCGAGTGCTGCCACGATACTCAAACGTTATTTCTTTTAGCCCCTCACCCTGATGATGAACTGCTTCACTGATGGCATTAAACAGTCGGACATGTTCCGCCTTGTCGAGGCTGTCCAACCCACGAATAAAACGATTTTGCGGGCCATACCGATCGATATGCTCGCCAATATCATAAATATCGTACCAGCGTTCAAAGCCGTAATGAGCTGCCGCCAAACCAAACCACGATAATGCCAGCGACAGCAGCAACGCCGCGATTAGCACGACAAACCAGCCAAGCTGGTGTACGTTTTTCATCCTGCGCGCTCCCAGAAAGCAAGTAACGATTTGGCCAACAATGCCGATTTTTCCGGTTCCAGATGCAGATGATGATGCCCCTCAACATCAAGGCGCTCTGCCATCGGCATCAATCCGAGTCGACGACAAAAAACAGCTTCGGGAACGATGCCCTCATGGGCACGAACCACTAACGTGGGCAAAGTCATTGCTCGCAGAAATTCCTCCACCATGGGCTCCGTCAGACGAAAAGCCGAAGGACGACGCAAAGCCGGATCGGTACGCCAGAACCAGCGTTGGTTACGCGGCTCCAGGTTACGCAGAATAACGGGCGCAATAACTTCCGCACCAACAAACGGCGTAGCCTTTATCCGTGCCGCAATGGCTTGTTCCGGATTGAGGTAACCCGCAAAACCAGCGCGAACCGATGTCTCCACATGACGCCGAAAGGTGTCGACAGCTTGTTCGTTGGTTTGGGTGACAGGGCCAATACCATCCAATAAAACGGTGCTGGCAAAACGTTCAGGGAAAGCCCCGGCCGCCAACACCAGCGCCGCAGCCCCCATCGAATGCCCCAGCCAGTGAACCGGTTGAGAAAACTGTTCGGCGACCCAGGCAATGGCTTCCGCAGGCGCCCAGATGGGATAGCCGCCTGGTAGCCAGGCCGATAAACCATGACCCGGCAAATCAATCGCAATCAAATAAATACCCGGTAACTGGTCAGCCAAGGCCGCAAAGCTGGCGGCATTATCCAGCCAGCCATGAACAGCAATTACCGTTGGCTGACCGGGTTCACCCCACGCCAGCCCTTCGATAGAAGCACCTGGATAATCAAACTGTATCGCTTTCAAACTGGAACACCACTGGCAACATTGCAAGCGGCTATTATGACAACTGACTTGATTGAGTACAGCCCGGAGGGAGCAATATCAGAGCCCTTCCAGCACCGGGTACCAGACTGACTCTACGGACAAGCAACCAGGCCCGGCAATATCACCACTCAACACCCAGCATTCAGCCGGTGACCAGGGTTGATCAAATACCTGCCCTTCGACCAGATAGGCTGCCAAGCGTCCGACCAGCGGCAAATGGGACACCAGAATCACATCACCGTCCCGTTCAATCAGTTCATCCACTATCGGAATAACATCGGATGACGGTATCAGCGAAGCATGATTTTCCATATCTAATGGCATCGATTCCGAAATCAGCGCCGCCGTTTGCTGGGCCCGATAATAAGGACTGACCCATATCTGTGGATTCTGCCATTCCTGCTCCGCCAGCCAGCCTCCAGCGGCCTGAGCTTGATGTCGTCCCTTGTCGGTTAGACCCCGATGTTGATCATCAAGACTCCCGACGACGGCAGAACCGTGGCGAACTATACAGATTTTCACAAAATATCAGCCTTTTTGTTCAAGGCGCTTCTTTATTTTTGGATCATCATTGACTACTGATCGGGCGACGTTGGAACGTTTTCTTCCGCAGTCGCAGTCAGTGTTGAAGGCCACTCCCGGAAGGGAAATGGCTTTTCGTCACTGCAGCCGGTCAGGTAATGCACCACCTGCTGGTAGTAAATTCCCAGCGCCTGGCAGAAACCACCCAACTCCTTGTGCGGATGGCCGGTCAGTAATCGTGACACCCATTGCACCAGTGTTGACAGTAACAAGACCAGGTCGAGGAGTCTTATGACAACAATAAAGATAACGGTATAAATTGTTCGAAGCCAAAAAGCATCTGAGGTGACATTGGTTTTGAAATTCGCGTCTGACATTGAACCCGCTCCTGTTAGATTTCGTGCTTGGGTAAGGCAAATTCTACATCTGACGCATGCTCACCGGTCATCAGCCCTCGAGCGACCATTCCGGGATCGGCGCCATGAAACAAACATTCGTAAGCACCCATCACCAGAGGCATATAGATACCTGAATCTTCTGCCTTGGCCCTGACATAGCGCAAGGTATTCACACCTTCAGCCACTTCACCCAACTCTTCGATCGCCTGATCAAGGGTTTTGCCCTGGCCGATGGCATAACCGACACGAAAGTTGCGGCTCAGGGGGGACATGCAGGTCACCACCAGATCCCCCACGCCCGACAGGCCAAGAAATGTCAGCGGGTTGGCTCCCATGGCATCGGCAAAGCGACTCATTTCTGCCAGCGAGCGGGTAATAATCATACTCTTGGTATTTTCCCCCATGCCCAGTGCCGCCACAAAGCCGGAAACAATCGCGTATATGTTTTTTAACGCCCCACCCAGTTCAACGCCATAGACATCATTGGAGGCGTAAACACGAAAGTAATCACAACTTAAAGCTTCTTGAATATCACGACGCAAGTCACTGTTTTCACTGGCAATGACGGTTCCTGCCAGCTCCTTGCGAGCAATTTCCTTGGCGAGATTGGGGCCGCTGAGTACACCCACCGGGTTGTCAGGAAACACCTCGCGAATGACCTGGCTCATCAATAAAAAGCCGTCTGGTTCAATTCCCTTGGTGGTACTGACCAGCGCTTGTTGCGGGCTGATCAGATGAGCAAATCCGGAAATAACGTCTCTGACGGACTTGCTGGGTACGGAAACAAAAATCACATCGGCACCAACGACGGCTTCTTCAATAGCCGTTGTTGCCTTGAGTGACGGATTGAGGGCGATACCGGGCAAATATTGTTCATTGACGTGCTGTTGATTGATGCTGTCCGCAATATCCTGATTTCGTAACCACTGAATGGCCTGAATATTATTATCTGCAAGAATATTGGCCGTGACCGTGCCAAAACTGCCTCCACCTATGATGGCTGCTGTACGGATGCCCACAAAAAATCTCCTGATGGGTTATTGGGTTCGACTGCATTCCAGAGTTTCAACCAGCTCACTGAAGGTATCGCGATTGCTGTCGTTAAGATCCATCAATACCTTGTGAGCTGAAATAATCTGCTCGCGAGCGGCCTCTTCATCTACCGTATCATCTACCCAGTCCCGAAACTCGGCTTCATTGGCAAATGGCTCTTCCAGAATATGAAAAACATGGTCGAAACCCATGCTCATAAGAATTCGCGTAATACTGGGATCCGGGGAAAACACCGTCGGGGTGATATCAAACCGGTCCCGACTTACGATGGATATTTTTGCCAGCTGGCCCAGCGTCGTGCTGTCGACGCCCTCAGCCGCTGACAAGTCGATCAACACATTGGCAAACATGCCATCGGAAAGCACCTGCCGAATGTATCGATCAAAGGCGGTACACAGATTGAGTCGCACATCCCCTATCAGGCGCACAATCTCGACGCCGTGATACTGGGCTACCTGGATCTGACCCGACGTCATAGTTCACCTCGACCAATAGAGACCATCGCAATATCGTCAGGAACTTCCAACGCTTGTTCTGTTTCCAGCTCCAGCACAGACGTCAGTCCGTCCAGATCGCCCTGCTGGCCTTTAACCATGTCCAGCAGGCTTGCTTCTTTCTCTGTCAGGCTGGCAGCGGGAATAATTTCCAACACACCATCCGAAAACAGTAGAAGCCGGAAGACCTCAGGAAGTTCCAGCCGCCTGGTTTTGTATTCTGCTTCACGGAACAAGCCCACCGGCATGCCTCGCCCTTCCAGATAATGACAACCTGAGGCATCCAGCAGCGCCGGCATCGGCAAATGGCCGCCGACACTGTATTCCAGAACCAACTCCCGCGTATCCAATATGCCGTAGAAAATGGTCAGATGCTTGTCCAGCCCGGTTGCCAGCATCTCGGAATTCATCCGCTCGAGCACCTGGGCCGGATGTAACAGATCATCACTGGAGCCTCGACGAAAGTTACGCCGCAGGCGATAAGTGAGATTTTTAAGCAGTACCGTGACAAATGCCGATGACGAACCATGGCCAGACACGTCGGCGATATAGAAAACCAGCCGATGTTCTCCCAGCTCAAAATAATCGAGAAAATCACCACTCAACATCAGTGAAGGAAAAATCCGATGGTCACACTGCAAACCGTTGTAGTTCAGGGGGTCGGGCAACATCCGCATCTGAATTTGACGACCGGCCATTTGATCGATTCTCAGCTCATCCAGACCACGCTTCAACTCAGTATTGGTTTTTTCCAGATATTCACGGTACGCGGTGTTTTCTGCCTCAAGATCGGCACGCTCCAGCGCCCGCCTGAGCGCATGATGCAGCACTTCCAGATCGAGTATGGGTTTCACCAGAAAGTCATCAGCCCCCAGTCGCAAGGCTCGCACCACATCGTCCATTACCCCGGCACCGGACACCACGATCACCGGTAGTTCGGGGCGGCATTTTTTTAGCTGCTCCAGCCACTCGATACCGCTGGTACCCGGCATTCGCAAATCACAAATCGCAATATCAATATGATGACGATCGAGTTCTTGCCAGGCAGCTGCAGCGGAAGGTGCAGTTACCACCTGGTAATCGTAGTCCACTAAAAACGTGGCGATACTCTCGAGCACCGAGGGGTCGTCATCAATGACCAGCACATTTGCGGCCATTCGCATCTCCTAACACCGGAAAGCATTCAGAATAAGAGGTACACCTCGACAAGCAGGCCCACTACCAGACACAAATATCCGTATCATTGGACCAACCCATCATTGCCCCTACGGGGCAGGCAACATGGGTGCGAACACTAACGCCAAGCGAATCGCCATGCAATCCCCACTTGCTCTGTAACCAGGGAATATTGAACTATACTGATTGGCATAGAAGAAGCCGCATACCGGCAAACAATCAAGGAGGCAGCCATGAGCTGGCGTAATCACTATTCCGAAAAACGCGATTTTATCCGGATGTCGGTTAACACCGAAGCCAGCCTGGTGATGGAAAGTCACACATTGTCTTTGACCTGTGTTGATTTGAGCACCACAGGTGCCCGCCTGATCTGTCATGCCGACAGCGGTCTGGAAGCTGGACAGCAGGGTGTGGTGACAATATCCAGCGGCGGCGGAACGACGCTCCCACTGGTTGCTGATGCCTCCGTCGTACGGGTCAGCCGAACAGAAAATGGCGGCGAGGATATTGCCATCACCCTAACAAACCTGCGATAGCATCAGTCAGCAGAAAAGCCGACAGCCGAAGCGCTGCCAAGCTGTCGGGGTCAGTGTCTGGAGAAGCCTGGCAGAACGCCAGCGTTTTTACTGACCACCCTATTTGAAGTAAGCCTGATCCGTTACGGTATGATCCGTCACATCGCGAACGCCCTGAACCTCAGGAATCTTGGCAATCAGACTGGCCTCGACGCCGTCTTTCAAGGTCATATCCACGGCACTGCAGCCCTGGCAACCACCGCCAAACTTGAGAATAGCCAAACCGTCTTCAGTGAATTCAACCAAGCTGACTTCGCCGCCATGAGACGACAGTCCCGGGTTGATTTCGGTGTAGAGCAAATAATTGATACGCTCTTCAACCGGGCTGTCTGCTGTCACTTTGGGCATTTTGGCATTGGGGGCCTTGATGGTCAGCTGCCCACCCATGCGATCTTTGGCAAAGTCGATAATCGACTCCTCCAGATACGGAATACTCATCCCCTCAACGTAAACCTTGAGTAGCTCCATCTGCTGCAACTTGTCATTCTCATTCACTTCTTCCGGGCGACAGTAAGCCAGACAGGTTTCAGCGTAACGGGTGCCGGGCTGAGTGATAAACACACGGACGGACATATCTGCTGCGGGCTGCTTGCTCAGCAAATCAGCCAGGTAAACTTCAGCATCCGGGGTAATCTTTACGTATTCGGTCATAAACGTATCCTCAAAACTGACCGCCATTGTAACGAAACCCCGTAGGTAGCGAAATACCCCACCAAAATAGTTGGATAAGACAATCTTATGCACCTCTGATATAATCTTGCGCCTTTTTTAATGTCGATCTGCAGTTCATCCGAGTGAGTCAAAGAGCAATGTCCAACGTCAGTCGCCAACGTCGCATCCAGCAGTTGAAAGAGAATCTTACCCAGCGCATCCACATCCTGGATGGTGGTATGGGCACCCTGATTCAGTCGCATCAGCTGGAAGAAAAAGACTACCGCGGCGAGCGCTTTGCCGACCTGAGCCAGGAGATCAAGGGTAACAACGATCTGCTGGTATTGACCCAGCCCGACATTATCGCTGGCATCCACCGCCAGTACCTGGAGGCCGGTGCTGACATACTCGAAACCAACACCTTCAACAGTACCCGCGTTTCGCAGGCGGACTACCGGCTTGAAGATCTGGTACCGGAATTAAACCGCGAAGCGGCTGCCCTCGCCCGCAGCGTCTGTGACGAAGTGGAAGCTGCGACGGGCATTCCGCGCTATGTTGCCGGAGTACTTGGCCCGACCAGCAAGACCTGCTCAATTTCACCGGACGTCAATGATCCCGGCTACCGGGCGATCACCTTTGATCAGTTGGTTGACGAATATACCGAAGCCACCGAAGCGCTGATGGCTGGTGGTGCCGACCTGATTCTGATTGAAACCATTTTCGACACCCTCAATGCCAAGGCCGCCATTTTTGCGGTGCAAGGAGTCTTTGAAGCGTGCGGCGAAGAATTACCCATCATGATTTCCGGCACGATTACCGATGCATCCGGTCGCACCCTGTCAGGCCAAACCGCCGAAGCCTTCTACAATTCGCTGATTCATGCCCGACCGTTGACTATCGGGCTGAACTGCGCTCTGGGAGCAGAAGAGCTTCGCCCTCACATTGAAGAGCTGAGCAACAAGGCCAAGTGTTTTATTTCCGCCCACCCGAATGCCGGCCTGCCCAACGAGTTCGGCGAATACGACCAGACTCCGGCAGAAATGGCTGCCATCGTTGAAGAATTTGCCGCCAGCGGCTTCCTCAACATCCTGGGCGGCTGTTGTGGCTCCACACCGGCACACATCAAGGCGATTGCCGCAGCGGTGGCAAAACACCCGCCACGGGTTATTCCAGAGATAAAGCCGGCCTGCCGACTGGCCGGGCTGGAGCCGTTCAACTTTGACGAAACCAGCCTGTTTGTTAACGTCGGTGAGCGTGCCAACGTCACAGGCTCAGCGGTATTCAAACGCCTGATTGTCGATGAGAATTACGACCAGGCCTTGACGGTAGCTCGTGAACAGGTAGAAAACGGCGCCCAGATCATCGACATCAATATGGATGAGGGCATGCTGGATTCTCAGGCCGCCATGGTGCGCTTCCTGAATCTGATTGCCGCCGAGCCGGATATTGCTCGCGTACCGATCATGGTGGACTCCTCCAAATGGGAAATCATCGAAGCTGGTCTGAAGTGCATTCAGGGCAAGGCGGTGGTCAACTCCATCTCGCTAAAAGAAGGCAAGCAAGAGTTCGTCGAAAAAGCCAAACGCTGTCTGCGTTACGGCGCGGCGGTGGTGGTCATGGCGTTCGACGAACAAGGTCAGGCAGATACCGAAGCCCGCAAGAACGATATTTGTGAAAAATCCTACCGTATTCTGGTCGATGAAGTGGGCTTCGATCCAGCCGATATCATCTTCGACCCGAATATATTTGCCGTTGCCACCGGCATTGAAGAGCACAACAATTACGCCGTTGATTTCATCAACAGCTGCCAGTTTATTACCAAAAACCTACCCCACGCCAAGATCTCTGGCGGTGTTTCCAATGTTTCCTTCTCGTTCCGGGGCAATAACCCGGTGCGCGAAGCCATCCACTCTGTCTTCCTTTATTACGCCATAAAAAATGGCCTGAGCATGGGCATTGTTAACGCCGGTCAGCTGGCGGTTTACGATGATCTTCCGGCCGAATTAAAAGAGCTGGTTGAAGACGTCATCCTCAATCGCCGCGACGATGCCACCGACCGCCTGCTGGCGGTCGCCGAAAACTACCGTGGTGATGGCTCGGTCGCGGAGAAAGAAACCGAAGAATGGCGCACCCTGCCAGTCACCGAGCGACTGACTCATGCCTTGGTCAAAGGCATTAACGCCTACGTTGAAGAAGATACCGAGGCCGCCCGCCAAATGTTTGCACGGCCGATTGAAGTGATCGAAGGCCCGCTGATGGATGGCATGAATGTGGTTGGCGACCTGTTTGGCTCCGGCAAAATGTTCCTGCCGCAGGTGGTAAAAAGTGCCCGCGTCATGAAGCAGGCAGTAGCTTACTTGCTGCCCTACATCGAAGAAGAAAAAAACGGCAAGTCTGAAACCCAGGGCAAAATCCTGATGGCTACCGTTAAAGGCGACGTGCACGACATCGGTAAAAACATCGTTGGTGTGGTACTGCAGTGCAACAACTTTGAAGTGATTGACCTGGGCGTGATGGTGCCTGCCGAAAAAATCCTCAAGGTCGCCAAAGAGGAGAACGTCGATATCATCGGCTTGTCTGGCCTGATCACGCCATCGCTGGACGAAATGGTTCACGTTGCCCGTGAAATGCAGCGCCTGGACTACCATGTCCCCTTGATGATTGGCGGCGCCACGACGTCCAAAGCCCACACAGCGGTAAAAATTGAACCCCAGTTCAAAAATGACCTTACCATCTACGTGGCAGATGCTTCCCGCGCTGTCGGCGTTGCCCAGAAACTGGTCACCCCGGAAGCCAAGCCTGCATTTATTGCCGCCACTCGCGACGAATACGTTCACGTACGTCAGCGTAATGCCAATCGTAAGGCCAAAGCTCTATTACCCTATTCACAAGCCGTGGCCAATGCCTTCAACTGTGATTGGGACAGCTACCAACCTGTCACCCCCAACCGGCTGGGTATCAGCGTATTCGATCATTTTGATGTTGCCGAGCTGGTCGATTACATCGACTGGACACCCTTCTTCATGTCTTGGGAGTTGGCCGGTAAATTCCCCCGCATCCTGAAAGATGAAGTGGTTGGTGAAGCCGCCACCAATCTGTTCAAGGATGCCCAGGCCATGTTGCAACGTATCGTGGATGACAAACTGTTCCGCGCCCGCGCTGTCATCGGCCTGTGGCCTGCCGCCAAACGCGGCAATGACGACACCGTGATTTTCAACCCTGACAATCCAGCGGAGGAGTTGGCGGTGCTGCATCACCTGCGCCAGCAAGCCGACAAGCCAAACGATCAGCCCAATTATTCACTGGCGGATTTTGTCACTCCGGAAGCCAGGCTGACCGATGGCAAACAGGATTACATGGGTGCATTTGTGGTCACCGCCGGCATCGAGGCCGAACAGCTGGCGCAAAATTACAATGCCAGCCATGACGACTACAACAGCATCATGATCAAGGCACTGGCCGATCGCTTGGCCGAAGCATTTGCCGAGTACCTGCACGAACAAGTCCGTCAGGACATCTGGGGCTACGCCCCGGATGAGCAAATAGATAACGAGCAACGCATCAAGGAAAAATATCAGGGTATTCGCCCGGCTCCCGGCTACCCGGCTTGCCCGGATCACACCGAAAAGGCCACCCTGTTCAAATTGTTGGATGCAGAAGCCAACACCGGCGTATTCTTGACCGAAAGCTTTGCCATGAGTCCGGCAGCTTCCGTTAGTGGATGGTATTTGGGCCACCCGGACGCCAAATATTTTGGCCTGGGGAAAATCGGCAAAGACCAGGTTGAGGATATAGCGGCCCGCAAGCAGATGGATCTCGAGACCATGGAGCGCTGGCTCGCCCCTAACCTCAACTACGATCGCTGATTGATGCTCGCTGAACGCTGGCTCGGGCGACTGTTACAGATTGAGCCACAGCGCCTGAGTCGTATATCTGGTATCGGCCTGCCCATTATCGGCGCCATGCTGTCACAAAGCCTGATCAACCTGATTGATGCTGCCATGGTCGGTCGCCTGGGTGATGCGGCGCTGGCTGCCGTCGGCGTTGGTGGTTATGCCTCGTTTATGATGGTCTCTATCGTCATGGGGCTAGCTGCAGCGGTACAAGCACTGATTGCCCGCCGCATTGGTGCTGGCGCAACCGATAAACTACACGAACCGCTGATGGCCGGTTTATTGTCAGCCGTCTTGCTGGCAGCACCACTGTCATTGCTGTTTATCTTCCTCGCTCCCACATTGATGCCAGCACTGACCACCAATAGCGACGTCGCCGCCATCGCCACACCTTATTTTCAGTGGCGCACTGCGGCCTTGATTGCAGTAGCGATGAACTTTGTTTATCGGGGCTACTGGAGCGGCATTAGTGAAACCCGCCGTTACCTGCAAATCCTGCTGATCATGCACGCCGTCAATATTTCGCTCAGCTACGTACTGGTTTTCGGGGTCGGCAACTGGCAAGGCATGGGTGCTGTAGGCTCCGGTATTGGCACTGCCATGGCGCTGGTATTTGGCAGCGCCATGTATTCCTGGCTGACCTTTACCAATCAGCGCCAGCGTCTGGGTCAGATCAAATTCCCCACCCGGCAAACACTGCTGCAGCTGATCAGACTGGCCTGGCCAAACTCGGCCCAACAAGCCTTGTTTGCCCTTGGTATCAGTATCTTGTTCTGGATCATCGGCCAGATCGGCACACAGGAACAGGCCATTGGCCACATACTGATCAGCCTGCAGCTGGTGCTGATTCTGCCTGCGGTTGGTATGGGCATCGCTGCGACCAGTCTGGTCAGTCATGCGCTCGGTGCTGGCAACCACAAGGACGCCCATCGTTGGGGATGGGAAGTCGTCAGAGTGGCCAGTTTTACGCTGGCCTTGCTTGGTTTACCGTTATGGGTATTTCCGGAATGGATACTGAGAATTTTCACCAACGAGACGGGTCTGGTTCAGGCGGGGATTGTGCCATTGCAAATCACCGGTATTTTTATCGCCTTTGAAGTCACTGCCATGGTGCTGACCCAGGCATTATTGGGGGCGGGTGCCAGCCGTCAGGTGATGAAAATCAATCTTACCATGCAGTGGTGTGTATTTTTGCCACTGGCGTATCTGGTCGGGCCAGTCTTCGGCTTTGGGCTGATCGGGGT
Organism: Oceanobacter antarcticus; assembly: GCF_044962685.1. NCBI lineage: Bacteria > Pseudomonadati > Pseudomonadota > Gammaproteobacteria > Oceanospirillales > Oceanospirillaceae > Oceanobacter > Oceanobacter antarcticus. Next base: position 36,511 of record NZ_JBBKTX010000009.1, on the reverse strand, counting down.
ATGGGCACTGCAAGGCTTGCAGCGTGCAGGCTTATCACTGATTTACAGTATGATTTGGCAGCGACGCCAATGGACCCATTTATCCGTCTAAGATGATTCGGAGTACCACTGTATGATAACCAGCAAGGTGATTGCACATCGAGGTGCCAGCCGCCTGGCACCGGAAAACACCTTGGCGGCGTTTCGTAAGGCCCGCGACGCCGGCGCTTCATGGATAGAAGTGGATGTGGCCTTGACTGCCGATGGTCAGGCCGTGATCTTTCATGATGAACAACTGAACCGTTGCAGTAATGGTCATGGCTGGCTGCTCAATCACACACTGGCCGAACTGCAGCGACTGGATGCTGGCAGCTGGTTTGCCGCTGAGTTTCATAATGAGCAGATTCCTACGCTCGAAGCCTTGCTGCTCTGGGCCGCCGAACAGTCGATAAATCTGAATCTGGAAATCAAACCGGTTATTGGTCGTGAAGCGGAAACTGTCGATGCCCTGGTGATTGCACTACAGGCAGCCCAGGCACGTCACAACCATATCGCCAGCCAGCTCCTGCTTAGCTCCTTCAACCCACTCGCCCTGGCCCACGTTCGGGCTGCTCTGCCCACCATCCCACGCGCACTGCTGACCGAAGCCATCCCTGCCGATGCCGTTTTGCGGCTGCAACAACTTGACTGCGAGGGATTACATTTTTGCGCCGAACTGGTGGATCAAGCTGCAATCTTGGCCTTAAACAACAGCGGCTTCAGCGTGCGCGCTTACACCGTCAACCATACAGCAGCAGCAGACGCCTTGATCGCAATGGGCGTAAACGCCATCTTCAGCGACATCCCTGATTTAGCCATCACATCGGCCCACATCACCCCAGGCTGACTTGTTCGGTTTAGCCGAACGATATAAGGCATAAAAGTAATTACGATATAGATAAATAGTCGTTTTAAGAATAAAGCGGCTTTGGTAATGTTCGCCCAACTAATAAACATCACTGACCGTGCGCCAGTGTAAAAAAGCAACCGAGATACTATGTACCAATACGACGAGTACGATCAGCAGATCCTGAACGAGCGTGTTGCCCAATTCAAAAGTCAGACTGAACGTTATCTGGCCGGGGAAATCGCTGAAGATGAGTTCTTGCCGCTGCGCCTGCAAAATGGCATTTACGTGCAACGCTATGCACCCATGCTGCGGGTTGCCATCCCTTATGGTGCATTTAATACCCAACAGATGCGTGTCTTGGCCAAGGTAGCCCGAGACTATGATAAGGGTTATGCCCACTTCAGCACCCGCCAGAATCTGCAGTTTAACTGGCCAAAACTGGAAGACTGCCCACAAATCCTGGCCGACTTGGCTGCAGTACAGATGCACGCAGTGCAAACCAGCGGTAACTGTATTCGTAACACCACCACCGACGAATACGCTGGGGTCGTTGCCGAAGAAATTGTCGACCCGCGCCCATACTGCGAAATCATCCGTCAATGGTCGACCTTTCACCCGGAATTTGCCTTTCTGCCACGCAAATTCAAAATTGCCGTCAACGCCGTCCCAGGCGAAGACCGTGCGGCCACTGAAGTTCACGACATTGGTGTACATATCATTCGTAACGATGCGGGCGAGCTGGGCTATCGAGTGCTGGTCGGTGGCGGCCTGGGCCGTACGCCAATCATTGGCGAAGTGGTACGGGAATTTCTGCCAGAGCAAGATTTGCTGACGTATCTGGAAGCCGTGATTCGGATTTACAACCAGTTTGGTCGTCGTGACAACAAGTACAAGGCACGCATCAAGATCCTTACCAAGGCACTGGGCGTTCAGCGCATGTCCGAATTGGTAGAGGCCGAGTGGCAGCGTATCAAGGATTCCGCCACCCGACTGACAGCCGCCGAGCTGGAGCGCGTCAAGAAACACTTTGTAGACCCAGCCTATGCTGCACTGGAAAACAACCCGCCCGAACTGGTCACTGCCAAAGCAGAAAATCCTGCTTTCGTTCGCTGGTTGGGCCGTAACGTGCGCGAGCACAAGCAGTCAGGCTACGCCGTCGTAACCTTGACCCTGAAGCAGAAAGGCACCCCTCCCGGCGATGTGACGGCCGAACAGATGGATCAGATTGCCGACCTGGCTGACGTATTCAGTTTCGGTGAGCTACGCTCTACCCACCAACAAAATCTGGTACTGGCCAATGTCGAACAGCGTCAACTGTTTACCCTGTGGCAAAAAGCCAAAACGCTGGGACTGGCGACGCCCACCCTGGGCCTGCTGACGGATATGATTTGCTGTCCAGGCGGTGATTTCTGCGCCCTGGCCAACGCCAAATCCATTCCGATCGCCGAAGACTTGCAGGTGCGCTTTGAAGACCTGGACTACCAGCATGACCTGGGTGAGATCGACCTGAACATTTCTGGCTGCATGAACGCCTGTGGCCACCACCACATTGGCAACATTGGTGTCCTCGGGGTGGATAAAAAAGGCCAGGAGTTTTACCAGGTATCACTGGGCGGCAACTCCGGTGATCGTGGCCCGACATCACTGGGCAAGATTCTTGGCCCATCGTTCTCACGCGAACAGCTGACCGACGTTATCGCCAAAGTGCTCGACGTGTATGTAGCGACTCGTCACACCGGCGAAAGCTTTCTGGAAGCCTACAAACGTATTGGTCATGACACATTCAAGGAGGCGGTATATGGCAAAGCTGATTAAAGATGGTGCGTTTGTAGCCAACGATGCCTGGACTCGTATAGAAGACAACGCCATGGCGGAAGAATACAGCCTGATTTCATTGGAACGCTGGACGCACCAACAAGCCGAGCTACAACCGCTGGCGTCACGCGGCAAGCTGGGTTTGTTTCTGAACAGCGATCAGACTGCTGACATGGTGGCAGAACAGTGTCGTAACTTTGCCGTCATTGCCGTCGACTTCCCCAAGTTTACCGATGGTCGGGGCTATTCCATTGCCCGCCTGCTGCGCGATCAATACCACTACGCCGGCGACTTGCGTGCTGTCGGTGACGTGCTGATTGATCAGCTGTTTTTTATGAAGCGAGTCGGCTTCAGCTCTTATGCTCTGCGCGACGACCAAAAAGAAAAGTACGCTCTGGCGGCTTTTTCGACATTCAGCCAACCTTATCAGGGCGCCATGGATGAACAACGACCCTTGTTTGCACGTATCACTCGCTGATTTGATTCGCTGATTGAGTCACCCTGCCGGCAGGCTCCTTCGAGAGCCTGCGCTGTTTTCACCTCCGATCATTACCGCCGCCCTTATCGGCGAATACTCAACAACTCGCTATAGGCAACAAATCGGGCCATAACAGGCTGGCGGCTGCCGATCCGCTGACGTAACCTTGGTAATCTGGCAGAGGAGGCAAAAAATGCAGCAAGATATTGTTTTTTCAACTTTTTTGATTTTTGCAGGTGCCTCTGTACTGGCTACCTTCGCCTTGTACACACGCCAGCCAGTGTTAATTGCCTACATTGCTCTTGGCGCATTGGTTGGCCCCTTTGGCATGGGTTGGATTGAACACCCGGAACAACTGGAAAACATGTCTCATATTGGCATTATTTTCCTGCTGTTTTTGCTTGGACTCGACATGCAGCCCAGTTCGCTCATTTCCGTTTTGCGGCAGGCCTCCACAGTCGGGCTGGTCAGCTCGCTGCTTTTCTTTATCGCCGGATTTGCCGTTACCTGGGTTTTTGGCTACAGCCAGATGGACAGCATCATCATCGGCTTGGCACTGATGTTCTCCAGCACTATTATCGGCCTGAAATTATTACCAACCACCGTTCTGCACCACAAGCACATGGGCGAATTAATGGTCGGATTACTGCTGTTGCAAGATATGCTTGCCATATTCACCCTGATTCTTCTGGGCGTCATGAAAGGTGAGAGCGACATGCCGGTCTGGCAGCCATTTCTTGCCTTGCCGCTACTGATCGGCGTCGCCTACCTGACGGTCAAAGGCATCTTGCTACCCTTGATCACCCGCTTTGATCGTTATCAGGAGTATTTGTTTATTCTGGCGATTGGTTGGTGTCTGGCACTCGCGGAGGGCGCACAACTGGTTGGGCTGACTTATGAAATCGGTGCTTTTATTGCTGGAATCACACTCGCCACAAGTCCCATTGCCCAGTTTATTGCCATCAGCCTCAAGCCGTTGCGCGATTTTTTCCTGGTGATGTTTTTCTTTGCCCTCGGAGCCGGCCTCAACCTTGGCATGTTGTCTTCTGTCGCCTTCAGCGCCATCGCCCTGGCCATCGTCGTGCTGACACTGAAACCCGTCGCCTTCAGAATACTGCTCCGACGTTTCAGCGAACGCACCAGCCTGGCCTGGGACGTGGGCTTTCGTCTCGGACAAATCAGCGAGTTCTCTTTACTGATAGGGTTTGTAGCTGTCGAAAGTGGCTTGCTCACCGAACGTGGCTCACTACTTATACAAGCAACGGCCATTATCACCTTCGTGGTATCGAGTTATATCGTGGTGTTTAACTACCCCAATCCGATTGCTGTCAGCGACAAACTGAGAAGGGACTAGGGGGCGTTGATTTTTGTTTTCGAAGCAGTCAATGCAAGGCAAAAACAGGAGAAAAGGGAGCTTATGGTTGATAAATGACCGATTTGAGCCTGTTTTTAACACCGCAGTGGCAACGCAGGTAGAACATCAACAGTCTGCCAGACGGGGCTAACACCCCGTCCCTCACCATCATCAGCTTTTGCTGACCGCCTGCTGCTGCACCCGATTCAGCACTGTGGTCACTGCTTTGCCAATTCCCCCCTGAACAGCAAAACCGATCCGTTCCTGCAGTGTCTTTCGGTATTCATAACGAACACTGAACACATCCGAATTCGCACAGGCATCAAAGATATAGTCATCACTGGTTCCCAGCTCATCAATGAGTTTCAACTCAACCGCCTGCTGGCCGTACCAGACATCGCCATTAGCAACGGCGGTCATATCCAGCCTTGGACGATAACGTTGAATATGCTGTTTGAACAGAGTGTGCGTCTCCTCAAGATCAGATTGGAATTTGTCCCGAGCCTTGGCTGTATTCTGGCCAAACATGGTCACCGTACGTTTGTATTCTCCGGCGGTAAACAACTCGAAGTCGACATCATGTTTTTTCAGCAATTTATTGAAATTGGGCAATTGCGCCATTACGCCAATGGAGCCGACCAGTGCAAACGGCGCTGCCACGATACGATTGGCCAGACACGCCATCATATATCCGCCACTTGCGGCAACTTCATCCACGCAAATGGTCAGCGTGACCCCCTTGTCGCGAATCCGTTTCAGCTGGGACGCAGCCAGACCATAGGTATGCACCATACCACCGGCACTTTCGAGGCGCAGTACTACCTCATCATCAGGTCGAATAGAGGTTAGAATGGCGGTAATTTCATGCCGCAACAGATCGACTTCACTGGCTCGAACATCACCATTAAAATCAATAACATACACTCTCTTTTTGATAGACTTGGACTCCAGCCCATCCTTGACCCGCTTGCGCTCAGCTTTTTCCTCCGCCTTGTCTTCCTTGTCGCGCTGCTTGTGCAAAGCTTTTAGTTCATCTTTCTCCAGCACCGCATCTTCAATCACCTCCTTGTACTCTTCGATATCATCATTCAGCCGCTTGACGACCAACTCCCCTTCGGTACGCGACTTATGACGCATACCCATACTGGCTACCGCCCCGAGCAACAAAATAATCGCTCCAGCAATGGTCACAGTCTTCAACAAAAACAACCCGTAGTCGGCAAGAAATTCCACGCACGATTCCTTAAATGCAAAACAGTTAGTCTACCTGAACCCGGTTAAGCAACAAGTTGCCAGCCGGGAATAATCGCCCGAATTCATACGGTCGTTTGAATTCAAGTTGACACTTGTTCAAGTGCCACATAGAGTGTTGCCATGGTTAAACAAACCACTGTCCACTCGTTTTAGATACCCCAAAGTCAGTGCATGACACTAACAATAAAGGAACAAGCCAATGACTTCCGTCGCAGATATTATCAACACACTGAACAACCGCTTTGATTCAGATGCCGCTGACGATCTGAATGCCACTTTCCAGTTCAGTATTGAAGATGGCGATGATTATTACATCACCATCAAAGACGGAACCTGCACCGTTGGCGAAGGTGAGAATGATGATGCTGATGTCACCCTGGTAATGAACACCGAAACCTTTGCCGGTATCGCCAGCGGTGAAACAGATGGCATGCAAGCCTTTATGTCCGGTCAATTACGTGTTGAAGGCGACATGATGCTGGCCACCAAAATTGGCGAACTGTTTCCAGCCTGATCGACCATAACAAAAAAACGGGCTAACGCCCGTTTCCTGACCCGTTACTCTATCCGCCTTTACCAGTCGCCACCTAGCGCTTTTTCTGCAACATCATTCAAAGGTTTGGCAGCAACACCAGTATCGTTAATATAAACTGCATACACCGCTCCGTTCGCCAGGGGCATAAAGACGGCACTCCCCATCTCTGCCTGTAACCAGAACCCAAATTTTTTGACCATGCTCCACGCATCAAGAACCCCCGGCGTCGACAACTCAAACACCGTTCGTTCAGCCGTTCGCTCCTGCTCAAGTGATAAGAACCGCCCAGACAAGCGATCAAGCCGATACATCGGCGCCGCACTCAAAGCATCAAACGGGCCATACCAGGCCAGCAGTCGCACATCCAGCTGCCACTGGTCACCATGCAGGACATAACGTTCTTCTAGACCTTCTTCATCAACCAGGCTGATGTCGTAAACCTGCTCGCCGGTTTGATAAACACTGACCGTCAGCGCCGGAACATCCGGATGCGCCTGATCGTAACTCCATAAATCCAGAATGACATAAACCAGCAAGAAGCCACCGAACAACATCAGCATTCCGGCTGTACCTTTGAGCCACTGAATAAACCAGGATTTCCCCAACCACATAAACGCCACAATGACGAGGATCAGAAAAATAACCAAACCGAGAGAACTGATCAGGGTATCGTGCAACATATTAATCAGCTCTGCAGATGCACAAGACTCTCTTGCGCCAGTCGAATCGCCTCATCGGCACCCGCAGACTGACCATTAAGAGTATCGAGGAAATATTCAATTGCCGTTATCGCATCGGCAAATGCTTCCATTTTATGTTCTGCAATCGGTTCCCGAGCAGTCAGTACCTGTTGGGTAATAAACGTATTAAGTGCCAACAGGACATCATGTGCTGGCCGCTTATCCAGAAACAACAAGGCCCCGGCCACGTCGAGCAGGCTTTTACCGACATTTTTAACGTGGAGGTGATCACCATCCGACTCCAGATAACTGCCAATCGCCCGTTTGATCATCGCCAGTGCCGTCATGGATTCTGACACCACCGCAATTCGGGCCTCTCTCAGGCTGATCGGATCAACCAGTGCTTTGGTATCCAGACCACTGTGCGATATGGCACGTAAATCCTGCTCCAGACGAATAATACTGTCTGCCACACTGGCCACGTTATCTTTCAGCCCATCGGAACCTGCTGCCCGCAACTGCTCCACCAGAGCCAGAGTGCGGCTGGCGGGTGGTGTCTGATTGGTGATCATCAGTGTGTCACCAATCCGTGACAATGATGACAACAGGTCATCAAAATCTTCTTCCGTAATATCAATTCGTTCCACCAGATCAATCTGATCCTTAATGATCTGCAGCTCTTCCTGAAGTGCCGTCGCCAGGGATTCCATCGCAGCACTGTCTGGGCCACGCAATTGACTGCGAAACTCCACCAACTGGGATTCCCTGACGCCACGGCCAAGTTGAAATTCTTCCTGAATAGCGCGAATCAAATCAGAATCTGGCTGGGCCAGAGAAACGATATGAATAAATTCTTTTAGCAGCCAATCTGGCTGTTTTTCGGCAAACGCCTTGCCTTCGGTGTCTTGAATATGGCGCACCTGTTTATCAAGCTGCCCCAGCAGAATCAGCCGCGCTGGCGTCATCTCAAATGACGGCTGAGACAAGGCATCCAGCGCGCCCATAACGGTATGCCAAAACAGCCAGGATGCGCCGCCCCGGCTTGCTTTTTCAAAGCGACGGATGGCGCGTGACATCACCAACACCGGGCCGCGTCGCCCCTGACCACGCATCAGGCCGAGCAACCCGAGCTGGTACATCTGACGAGCACGACGATACGGGAAGCGCATCATGCCGGATTCCGGCTTCGGCATGACCACCCGCGGCCGTAAATTCACCAGAAAAAAATAGGCTTCCGGTAGAGGCGCATCGTTACGCTCCCGCCGAATCTGGTTAATTGATGGCACCAGCAAACTGGGGGACAGCGGATAGCCCGCCCCCAATAAATCGACAAATCGTTTCAGGAATACGATTGCCTGGGTAAATATCGTCAAGGTCTGATCCGACAGCCGCTCTCCACGAGCTGACCGGCCGGTTTCTGCAAACTCTTCACACATACGTTCGCCAGCACGAAAATCCAGCATTTTAAAGGTACCACGCACCTGCTGAACCTCGGCAAAAAATGCGCGCAACTGATCCGGACTACCGGTTTCTGAATACACATCCAGCTGTGCTGCTGCCTGATCCAGTGCGTTGGCTACCTCGGCTTTTACCAGGTTCAACGACACTGCAAACGTTGACTCTTCACTTCCGATCATTAGTTCTGCCATGAGTGTTTGTCGTATTCTGTGAACATTTGTTACCGCCATTCTATCCACTTCATATATTAATCGCGAAAGTTTTACGACATTGAAGTGAAATAGCAGCCCGCTTGCAGGACAGAGCCATGCACAGGGTCTTTATACCCACAACTGTGCTACAGGGGACATCTATTTAATCCGGTGCTCACTCTGGGCTACCGGATGGTGTCGAATCACGAAGCCGACTTGCAGGCCTGACGGGTCAAGTCAAAAGTCGGCGACACCGAGTCGAGATCATCCGGCAGCCCCCGAAGGGCGCGGGTTGCCGCCGTCCAGTGCGGTGTTGACGAATGTGAAAAGGACTCGTCATTTCGCGGCATTCGCCGCCTTGCCCTGATCACCGGCAACACTCGCGCAGAGTCGTGCAGGATTAAATAGATGTCCCCTACAACTGCGGATAGTACACGGATAGTCCCCTAAGTATTGGACACAAGTTGCAAATAATTGAAAACCCATTACATTGCCTCGACCCCCAAAAGGGAGACGACCAAGGAATGAAGCATGACCGCGAACCTACCCTCTGCATTCATAAATAACTTTCTGGGGAACGCACCCCAGTGGTACAAGAAGACGATTATTGCCTTTCTGGCATTTAATATTGTCAGCGTTTATACGCTGGGCACGTACATTACCGGCTGGCTCCTGATCGTGGAGTTCATTTTTACTCTGGCGATGGCATTAAAATGCTACCCGCTCCAGCCCGGTGGATTGCTGGCCATAGAAGCCATTTTGCTTAATATGGCCCCTGCTGACGTTGTCTACGAGGAAGCCCTTCATAACTTCCCGGTTATCCTGTTGCTGATGTTTATGGTGGCAGGTATTTATTTCATGAAAGACCTGCTGCTGTATGCCTTCACCAAGATTCTGCTTGGTGTGAAATCAAAAACAGCGCTGTCTTTTCTGTTCTGTATAGTCTCCGCAATCTTGTCGGCATTTCTGGATGCGCTGACGGTAACGGCCGTTCTGATCAGTGTTGCCGTCGGCTTCTACAGTGTTTACCACCGGGTCGCCAGCGGCAAACTGTCCAATACAGCTCACGACCATGGTTCGGACTCAGACCTGAAAGAACACCACCGCCAGGATCTCGATAGGTTTCGTGCTTTTTTGCGCAGTCTGCTCATGCACGGTGCGGTTGGTACTGCACTGGGCGGTGTCTGCACCCTCGTGGGTGAGCCTCAGAATCTCCTGATTGCCAAAGTGGCTGGATGGGAGTTTTTTGACTTTTTCACTATCATGGCGCCGGTGACCATGCCCGTACTGGTCGCCGGTCTACTCACCTGCATATTATTGGAAAGAACAGCGATATTCGGTTACGGCACGCTGCTGCCCGATGACGTTCGTGGCATTTTGCAAGACTTTGATAACGAACAAAATGCCCAGATGACGCCAAAACATGCGGCACAACTGATCGTCCAGGCGATCGTCGCCCTGCTGCTTGTGCTTGGACTGGCATTCCACCTGGCCGAAGTCGGCCTGATTGGTCTCGCTGTTATTATCTTGCTGACCACGTTTAATGGCATTATCGAAGAGCATCAGATTGGCAAAGCGTTTGAAGAGGCCCTGCCATTCACAGCTTTGCTGGTGGTGTTTTTCAGTATTGTTGGTGTCATTCATACCCAGCATCTGTTTACACCCATCATTAGCTGGATTCTGGATACCAACAACGTCTCGCCATCAGCTCAGCCAGGCGTTTTCTTTCTGGCCAATGGGGTTTTGTCGATGATCAGCGACAATGTCTTTGTCGCTACGGTCTATATTTCCGAAGTCAAGGCAGCACTGGACGCTGGCCATATCAGCCGCGAACAGTTTGACCTGCTGGCAACGGCCATCAACACCGGAACCAACCTCCCAAGCGTGGCAACACCCAATGGCCAGGCGGCATTTTTGTTCCTGCTAACCTCTGCCCTGGCACCACTTATCCGCCTGTCTTATGGCAAGATGGTTCTCATGGCGTTGCCTTACACCATTGTGATGACAGGTGTTGGCTTTATTGCGGTCACCTACTGGCTCTGATGGATTTTCCCAGACCTGGCTGACCAATGTCATTGGTCAGCCAGGTCCCCCACGACGCCAGACGGATCCTTCACTTTTTTTGTCTATCATATCCAGCATCCTGCCATGTACCGCAACTTCGTCAGCGGTGGCCAGGATCACCGGCAGCTCAGCTTCTGCCGCCAGGGCCTGCAACAGACTGAGATCAAGCATTTCACCATCAGCCGAATTGTCATCGTCTACCGACAACATCAGATCCGTCTGCCCCCCCGTCATCATCAGATAGACGTCAGCGAGAATCTCCGCATCCAGCAAGGCACCGTGTAACTCCCGGTGACTATTGTCGATATCAAAACGTTTGCACAAGGCGTCCAGGGATGCCCGTGCGCCCGGAAACATCTCGCGAGCCAGTTTGAGAGTATCGAGTGAGGTACAAAATTCCAGCGTACGGGGCATACCCAGCAAGCGGAATTCGTGATCCATCATGCCGATATCAAACGCAGCATTGTGGATGACCAGCTCAGCACCCGCGATGAATTCACGAAATTCATCCACCACATTAGCAAACACGGGACAGCCTTGTTCGACTAGCCACTCCATGCTAATGCCGTGAACGGCTTGTGCCTCAGGGTCAATGTCTCGCTGGGGGTTAATGTATTGGTGAAAATGACGCCCCGTCAGCTTCCGTTCAATCACCTCTACGCAGCCAATCTCCAAAATACGGTGACCCTCACCGATACCCGTGGTTTCCGTATCAAGTACCACCTGCCTCATGACGTCACCTGCTCTACACCGCGATTAGCCAGCTGATCGGCCCTTTCATTACCTTCGTGTCCCGCGTGTCCCTTGACCCACTGCCACTCGATATGATGCTGCTGACAAGCCGAGTCGAGCGCCTGCCACAAATCCTGATTTTTAACCGGCTGTCGGGCAGCTGTCTTCCAGCCGTTTTTTTTCCATCCGGCCAACCATTGGTTGATACCCTGTTTCACGTACTGTGAATCGGTGGTTAACACCACCTCGCAAGGGCGAGTTAACGCTTCAAGGCTGCGAATCGCTGCCATCAACTCCATCCGGTTGTTGGTCGTATTGGCCTCACCACCAAACAACTCCTTTTCTACCTCACCAAAACGCAGTAACGCTCCCCAACCCCCGGCACCTGGATTACCTTTGCAGGCGCCGTCAGTGAAGATTTCAACTTTCATATCATGTATTCCAATTTAATCTGATGATAACTGACTGCTCTTCGCTGGCGGCAGTGTACCACCTGCCACCCGAACTGCCGGGACAGCCATGCCAAAGTCCGTGTTCAATTGCCAGCGCCGTGGCCGAATGGGTGTCATCCCGGCCACCGTCTTGCGTGCCACCATGATATAGGCATTGGCTGGCAACCAGGGATTGCCAGCCAATACCCGATCGAAGCGGCGACTGGATCCTTCCGACAGCAGCCGCAATGGCCACAAGTGCGCCACCGGCGTGACCGACTCCACCTTGAAATCCAGTAGCGTCAGCCAATCACTCAAGCGTGAAGCACCAACGCTATTAACCACCCACGGCAGGCGAGTAGACAGGGTAAAACAGCGCCGCAGCACTCCAAAAACACTGAGCGGTGAAAATCCGACCACGACCACATAACCGCTCGGCACCAGCACTCTGGCCGCCTCCCGAATCATTTGATGCGGACGGGCAGACAGATCCAGGCCATGCTGCAACACTACAACATCCACTGATTCGTTAGCCAAAGGCCAGGCGTCGTCCTGCATGCGGGCGTCACAATCAATGCCCTTGGCCCAAACCGGTGCCATCCGGAAGTAATGCCGCAGTCGTGCCCGCTTCAAAAACCGTGGCGTATTGTCCACCCCGGTATACAGCAGATGCTGACCATGAAAGTCTGCGACAACCTCTCTCAGCCAGCCGGCTTCAAGCGCCAGTAGCCGCCGTGCAGAGTCTGAATTGACCCACTGTTGATACACCTCGGATTTGATCCGGATACCCATAACACTCCCGCCGGAATAATCCGCGCAAACAAATCACTGCCGGCAACGTCTGCGATCGGGTTGCCAGCGTATGCGGCAATCTCTAGACTGTGCCGCGACTCTATCGACATTGTATGCACATGCGCCCTCTCTCTCTACCTGCACTACCTGTTCTGCTTGCTTCCTTTTTTCTCAGTGCTTGTGTCAGCCAGCCTGTTATCCCGGAAGACACGAGCTATCAAACCACCGCCACGGCCATCCCTATTGCAGAGCACTGGCAGGAGCAACCCGCCACTGCAGACTTTGATGATGTCTGGCCTCGCCTGCTGGACAATTTCGGTTTACAGCTGGAGCTAGATAACCCACGTCTCAAGGAACAACGCGACTGGTTTGTCAAACATCCAACCTATATGGAGCGAGTGACTCAACGCGCCGAGCCCTACATTTATTACATTGCCGAGCAAATCGAAGCACGACAGATGCCTGGCGAGGTAGCATTGCTTCCAATCGTTGAAAGCGCATTCGATCCCTTTGCCTATAGCCATGGCCGAGCTTCCGGGGTATGGCAATTTATCCCCTCAACCGGCAAGTATTTCGGTTTGCAGCAAGATTGGTGGTACGACGGTCGGCGCGACATCAGGGCGGCCACGAATGCTGCTCTGGATTACCTCAGCAACCTGGCCAACCAGTTCGATGGCGACTGGCAGCTGGCGTTGGCATCCTACAACTCGGGAGCGGGCACGGTTCGTCGTGCCATTCGTCGCAACCAGCAAGCAGGCAAACCTACGGACTTCTGGTCACTGGATCTGCCACAAGAAACACAAGCTTATGTGCCCAAATTATTAGCTCTGGCCCAGCTGCTCAAATACCCGGAAAAGTACAATATCCCGTTCAGCCCGGTCAGTAACACCCCCTTCTTTTCAGTGGTTGATACTGGTGGCCAGATTGATCTTGCCCAGGTGGCCGAAATGTCAGATACCGATCTGGAAGCAATCTATCGTTTGAATCCGGGTTTTAATCGTTGGGCAACCCGTCCCGACGGCCCACACCAGGTATTGGTACCCGTCGACAAACGCCAGGAACTGCAACTGGCACTGGCTGATTTACCGCCATCCAAACGCCTGCAATGGCATCGCTACACCGTCAAGTCCGGTGATAACCTGCAACTGATCAGTCGTACCTATCGCACCACACCCGATGTCATCAAAGAAGCCAACAACTTGCATAACAGCACCATTCGGGTCGGGCAGATCTTGTTGATTCCCGCCGCTCTCAAGAACCAGGAGGCATACTCCCAGAGCCTTTCACAGCGCCTCGATCGAACCAGGGCGCAACGCCAGCCGGGCAACACCAGCAAGGTTTCCTACTCCGTACACCCGGGTGACACTTTCTGGGAAATAGGCCGCAAGTACGGTGTAACCGCACGCGACATAGCCCATTGGAATGGCATGGCACCTGGCGACCCGCTCAGTGTGGGTCAAAAACTGACCGTTTGGGTGCCTCAAGGTAAAAATACCGCTGCGCGTTCAGCTCGCGAAGAAATCCGCAAGGTAACCTACAGCGTCCGCAGCGGCGACTCACTGGCGAGTATCGCGGGGCGTTTCCGGGTTTCCATTGCCGACATTCGCAAATGGAATCCAAACGACACCCGGAATAAATACCTGTACCCAGGGCAGAAATTATTACTCCATGTTAACGTGGTGCGCTGAAGGATCCATTCAGCAAACAGGGAGGGAATATGCCAGGCAGCTTCTACACTTCCCACCAGAGCCAGAACCCCCAGCGGACTGGCGGCCTCATCATCTGGCACACCCTTGTCAGCCTGTGTTGTATCGGGTTGCTGTGTGGCCCACTGACCACAAACGCAACGCAAATTGCCGACGCCGATGGGGTTATTACGGTAACGTACGCACCAGCCCCGCAGACGCTTGAGTGGCAAACACCGACGCCCACCCCTTGGGGTGACCCGACCGCAGCGTCCGGTGGCATTTTCCGCTTGTCGATTCAGGGAAAACCATCGACTCTGCGCCGATTTGGCCCAGAAACGCCAAGCGAATTGAGCCAACTACTTGCCGATCTGCAATTACCGCTACTGGCCCGCCATCCGCAAACCGGCATGCCCACTCCCATGCTGGCCAGCCAGTGGGCAGTAGCAGATCATCGAATCACCTACCAACTGACACCCGCTGCACTCTGGTCTGACGGCACCCCGATTACCAGCGGTGACATCGCCTTCACGCTGCAATTCCTCTCTGACCCCGCCAACAAAACCCCCTGGCAGGCGCACTCGCTACGAGCATGTATTCGCGGCATTGAAATTCATGATCAGCAACGATTCAGTCTGATCACTACTGCGCCTGTTACCAAGCAGACATTACTTCAGATATCTGATTTGCGCGCCACGGCCCAACATTTCTACCAACCCAACCTGCAATGGCCAAGGCAATACGACTGGCGTCCTGAGCCAACCTCTGGCCCTTATCGCATCACCGAAGTAATACCCTCAGAGAGATTAATTATTAACCGCACCACCCCATGGTGGGGAGACCAACTGCCACAATTCGCCAACCGTTTTAATGCCTCTCAAATCCAGCTTCGCTTCACCAAAAGCCTGCAAGACAGCTACCAGTTACTGCAACGCGGAGATCTGGATGCGCTGGCGCTCAACAGCCAACAGAACTGGGATAGCCCAGTGGTCACGCAATTGCTTAGCCAACGCCCCATCACCCGGTATCAGCACTATTTCCAGGGTGCACAGCCGACGTCTGCATTACTGATCAATAAACAACACCTGCAGCTCATCGTTAAAAAAACCATCCTGACGCTGATCCATACAGGCTCGCTCAGCAGCCCATTTTTACAGCAACAGCTGGATGTATTCAAAACCCAGGGATATCAGATCAACGATCTGCCGCTGAGCCAGGGGGAATTGCTGGAACAGCTGAAAACCAGAACCTTTGATCTCGCCTGGGTCACACTGGATGGACTGAATGACACGACGGTTGCGGAGTACATAGCCTGGCTAACAGAGAAATCAACAGGGGCAAGTAACATTGAATTGAAACAGGATAAAAATCAGCAAGGTGTCAGCCAATATCTGGCCTGGCAATGGGCCAGGCTGCCTGCCTGGCTGGGAACACGCTACAGTAATGATCTGTTCAACCCGTTCGATCCTGTGACCGGAGGCTTGTTCTGGATCGATCAGCGGCTGAAAGCCACTGCCCTCGCGAGAGCGACAAAATTCACGCCCAACCAGACGCTCACCAGTGACGCTTACCGCGCCAAGAGCCAAACAATAAAACCCGTCGGGCCAGTTTCAGCCAATTTCAAATGACTGCCCTGCACTCGTCACCCAATAGCGTCCAGCTCGCTCTTCTGCCCAGTCGACCAGCTGATAATAGGCATTACGACCAAAGCGCGCCATTAACCCCGCCCTGATCTCAACACAGGGCAGCGGCTGCCCGTCGACCTCGGACAACTGTAAGGGGTGCTTCAATCCCAGCGTGAGCGTATCCCCCACATTGGTAATCGCATGAATGGCGTCACCATCACGCTCCAGCAAAACAATCTGAAATGGCAAATCCTCGACCTGGATGCGCATTTTTTCTGCAGGGGTTACCAAAACATAGTCCTCGCCATCCTTGCGCAGAATACTGGCGAACAACCTGACCAACGCAGGGCGTCCAATCAGCCCACCGTCATGGTACCAATCGCCACGTCTGTCTATGCGTATATCGATGTCGCCGCAATGTTCTGGATGCCATAGTTCAACGGGTGGCCTGGAGTCGTTCGGAACCATGCCGGCCAGCACAGACAAATCCTGCAAGGACATTTAAATCACCTGTTTGAATGTTGAAAAGAAGAACCATTACAACTGGAGATGGAAGCTCGATCAATTGACGAATGCCAACTGGCAAGAAATTCTGACTGGGAGGGTGACAAGCAGAAATTCAGTGGTCACAAGACACAAAGTCAGGTGACTATTTATGACAGGAAAGTGCCTGTCGTTGGGACGCATGAGTGAAGGATTTTTGTAACTGTTGATGGCGATACTGTATGGATTCACATACTGTATATTTTACGTTTGTGAAAAAAATATTTTATCTTTTTTTATCTTTGAGCAATATTAGTGGGTACTTTCGCTGAAAGGCGCATGAATATTGGTGCCCGGAGCCGGAATCGAACCGGCACGACCGTAAGGTCGGGAGATTTTAAGTCTCCTGTGTCTACCGATTTCACCACCCGGGCTAACAGGCGATTACAGGTATCTGCTTTTATGTCAGATGCCTGTTAGAAACTTGGAGGCGCGAGCCGGAGTCGAACCGGCCTACGTGGATTTGCAATCCAGTGCATAACCGCTTTGCTATCGCGCCGGGAGTTCTCATCAAGAGCGAAGAAAACCGAAGAAAAACAAACTTCAGATCCAGTGCCTGGGTGACTGATGTTGAGATCCTTTCTTTTGACCACATTCTCATGAAGAGAAAATGGAGCGGGAAACGAGATTCGAACTCGCGACCCCGACCTTGGCAAGGTCGTGCTCTACCAACTGAGCTATTCCCGCAAAAGATGGGGCGCATTTTATATCAAACAAAAATACTGTCAATCTTTTTCTTAGATTTTAACCACTTAGACCCAAATCCTCACCGCTTCACGCACCTCGTAGTTGCGGCCATGCCGCTTTCAGATAGATCAACATCGACCATAATGTCAGCGCCGCCGCACCATACAGCAACACAACACCCACCCACTCGAGCACTGGATGCTCACGAGATGCCAACAGTAAAATAATGGAGATCATCTGCAACGCCGTTTTGATTTTACCCAACATGGATACTGCCACATTGGCACGCTTGCCCAGCTCTGCCATCCATTCACGCAGGGCCGAGATCACTATTTCCCGGCCAACAATAATCATCGCCGGGATCGTCATCCATGAAACGGCGTAATCCTCAACCAGCACCATCAGTGCTGCAGCAACAATCAGCTTATCCGCCACCGGATCAAGAAAGGCACCCAGAGGCGTTGCCTGGTTTAACCTGCGAGCCAGATAGCCATCAAACCAGTCAGTAATAGCCGCCAATGCAAATAACACGGCAGCCCAGCTTTTTCCTCCCCAGCCCAGCCAGTAATAACTGACCACCATCAGAGGAATCATCGCAATCCTGCCAACAGTTAACATGTTGGGCACATTCATAACACCATACCTGTTTCAACTTGATACGCCACCTTGCGTCTCCAACGACCTGTTTGCTCCATCAGGCCACTACTCACCGTGCAACTGTACAAAAATCTGATCTGCAAGCTTCTGACTAACGCCCGGCACCCTGGCGATTTCTTCTCGTGGCGCACCACGCATGTTTTTCAGGCTACCAAAGTGCAACAGCAAAGCTCGTCGGCGTTTTGGACCTACACCTTGCAAGTCCTCCAGCTCAGATCGACCACGGGATTTTGCCCGCTGCTTGCGATGACCGGTAATGGCAAAGCGATGCGACTCATCACGCACCAATTGTAACAACCGAAACCCGTCATCGTGAGCGTCGGGGATTATAGGTTGTCGCGCCCCGGCTTCCCACAGAAATTCCCAACCGGACTTGCGAGTTTCTCCCTTAGAGATACCCCACAACGCGACGGTCGATATTTCAAGTTCAAGTAACACCTGTTGTATACGTGCCACCTGCCCCTTACCACCATCGACCATTAACAAATCCGGCAGATCGTTCTGCTCCTTCAGACGGGTAAGATGACGGGTAACGGCCTGCTCCAGCGCCGCATAGTCATCACCCGGTGTTACCCCCCGAATACTGAAACGCCGATACCGTTTTTTCGCCAGCCCCTCATGATCGTATACCACACACGATGCATAGGTTGCCTCGCCTTTGGAATGACTTATATCAAAACACTCTATTCGCGCAGGGGGGCGAACCAGTCGGAGCAACTCAGCCACCTGAGCCAGTTTTTTCCGGGCCACCTGATGGCCTGATATTTTAGCCTGTGCTCCAGAGCGGGCATTATCTTCTGCCATCGCACGCCACTGTCGCGGTTCGCCACGCACTCCCCGACTGTGACGTACAATACGTTCGAACCGCAGCCGAAGTGCTTCTTGCACAACAGCAATCTCATCGGCTGCGGCATCCACAATCAATTCCGCAGGCATCCCTTCGGCAGCGAAGTCGGACAGATAGAACTGGCCAATATAGCCAAGCAGCAAGTCCGCATGTTCTTCCCCGGCCGGATTATCGGGATAATAATTTTTACTGCTCACCAGGCGTCCTTGACGAAAAGCCAGACGGTGGATACATATCACATTTTCATATTCCAGCAGCGCCCACACATCGGCGTCCTTGTTGCCGCTATCGACGCGCTGCTTCTCCTGCACCTGGCGCAACAATTCAATACGATCACGAATTTCCGCCGCGCGCTCAAAATTCAGCCCCCCTGAGGCATCGAGCATCTGCTGTTGCAGATTTTGCATCAACTGCTGGTTTTGACCGTTAAGGAATAGCGAGGCGTGATAAATATCCCGGCGATAATCCTCCTCAGAAACAAGGCCGACGCAGGGTGCCGAACAGCGTTTTATTTCGTACTGCAAGCAGGGGCGACTGCGATGATTGAAGTAGCTGTCTTCACACGAGCGCAACAGAAACAAACGCTGCAAATAGTTCAGCGCTTCACGCACGGCTGCCGAATTGGGATAAGGCCCAAAGTATTGACCACCACGACTGGATCGCTTGCCGCGACGATAAGCCAGCAAGGGAAAGGCATGATCTGACAAGTGCAGGTAGGGATAGGATTTGTCGTCTTTCAGCAGGATGTTATACGGCGGACGATGCTGCTTGATCAGTGTTTGTTCCAGTAGCAGCGCTTCGGCCTCACTGGCGGTGACCGTGACTTCGATATAATCAATACCGGACACCAAAGCTACCGTCTTGGTATTCAGTCCCCGCGAACGAAAGTAGCTGGAAACCCGATTCTTGAGGTTTTTGGCTTTGCCGACGTACAGCAACTGTTGATCAGCACTGTACATCCGATAAACACCCGCTCGTTGGGTCAGCGTCTTAAGAAACGCTGAAATATCAAACCCGGACATTCAGCTACCGCTGTTGGCGTCAATCACCCCGTGACGAATCGCCAGACGGGTCAGTTCAACATCGCCGTCGATGCCTAGCTTCTCAAACACCCGGTAACGATAACTGTTCACGGTTTTGGGGCTGAGGAACAACTTTTCTCCAATCGCTGCCGGCTTCTGGCAGTTAACAATCATCAAGGCAATTTGCATTTCCCGTTCGGACAGATCATCAAACGGATTATGAAAACTCTCCTGAAATGGCTTCAACGCCATACGCTGGGCAATTTCGGTACTGATGTATTTCTGCCCGCGATGCACTTTCATAATGGCGTTGATCATCTCGTCAGCATCAGCACCCTTGGTAATATAGCCCGATGCCCCTGCCTGTAACAGACGCTGGGCAAAAGGATTATCATCACAGGCAGTCACCGCAATCACACGAATATCCTTAAAGCTGCGAGTAATCTTTCGGGTTGCTTCCAGCCCCCCGATACCTGGCATCTGAACATCCATCAGAATAACGTCCGGCTCATGGTCTTTGGCAAACTGGATTGCCTGTTCACCACTTTCAGCCTGTCCTGCGACTTCAATTCCCTTTGCGTCAGCCAGCAATGCTGAGATCCCTGAGCGCACCAGCTCATGATCATCGACTACCAACACAGAAATCAAAGGTTAACCTCGCTATTTATTAACTCACAAGCAACAAACTACACTTATGATGATTCATTTTTGCCGAATAGTACCAAGTTGTTCACGCCGGATACATACGATTTCGTTGCCAGGCATACTTTAGCGGATTCAGATTTTTGGTCACTTCGACAACGCCCTCTTCGTGGTTGTGACGAAGAGTGAAGCCAAGACGTCGATTCAAATTCAACATTCCCTGATTGTGTGGAAGCACTGTACCGAACATCTGCAGAACACCGCGATTAGTCAGGTAATTTATCATAATCTGCATAAGTTGCTTACCCAAACCTTCGCCCCGGCATTGATCGTCGACAATAACCGAATACTCTCCCGCCACATCATCCGGATCAATCCAGGCCCGTACCACGCCCATTAACCGGCCATCAATACAGGCTACGAAGGCCATTTCCCGGTCGTAGTCAATTTGGGTAAAACGCGCCAACTCGCTGTGATCAAACTGGCGACGGGCGCCAAAAAACCTCAGTCGTAATGATTCCGCGCTTAAACCACCATAAAAACGTTCCAGCAACGGCTCATCCTCTGCCCGAATGGGTCGCACCTGATAATGCGTACCACTGCGCCCCTGATACGATGACTCAAGTTCTTTAGGATAAGGCATGATGGCACTTTTGACCGGATGGCCGACTTCACCCGCAATACCAATGGCAATGTAATGCCCGACCCGTTGCCGAATGGCATTCACCTCCAACGCGGCCAGCCATGGATGATTCAGCGCAATATGCGATAGCGCCACTAGCCAGCGCTCCAGCGTCACCAGCTCCCGCTCAATATTATCGGAGCGTTCTTGTAACACGGCGTAGAAATGACTGCGTTTGATCAGTTTTTCCGCCAGATTGGCATTTAACGGCGGCAGCGCCACCTGCCGGTCAACCAGGGTATCAACCGTTGTACCGCCGCCGCCAAAAAACAGATAAGGTCCGATTTCGACATCACGACCAATACCAAATGAAAACTGCAGATTATCGAGGGCTCGGTGCATGGTCTGAACGGTATACCCCAGTACCGGGCTTTTTGGAAAACGCTCGGCGATTTCAGTCTCCAGCTTTTCCGCACCTTCCATCAACTCATCCAGCGACTGGATATTCCGTACCACACTGCGCATCCGCTCTCGCGGATTACGTCCATAAGCAAAGGGATAAAGGTAATCACGGTGATGTACCCGCAACACCCACGGATCAGGTATATCCGGTGCCGCCTCCAGCAGCTCCGACAATGACGTTCGATAGCGGTTTTCCGCAAACGCAAAGCCGTAAGCCTTGAGCAGCTTCCAGGCATAATTCGGCCATAAATAGTCACCAGGCCGATGATTATCGAGAATCTCCTTGTCGACATCCATATAAGCATTGGATATCGGTATCTCCAGACTTTCGGGTGTTTCTTTCAGTAATTCCTGAGTCAGCTGATGGCGCACCATGTACATATACGCCGTAATGGCATTATCCGGGGTATCGAACGTTGGCAAGCCTTGCTCGTCAAAAAAATCCCGTGATGTTTCAACCGAAAATTCACCAATCCAGCTGGTGATAACACTCTTGTTGAAATTTTTGGCCACTTTTACCAACGCTTGCGCATTGGCCAGCGCATCGGTTCCGAGGCCGGGAATATAGATGACCAGCAAGGCATCCACCTGCTTGTCTGCCAGCAGGGTATTGGCAACCGCCGCCAGCTGCTGCGGTTGCAGCTCCGGATTCAGCAACAGCGGGTTATCGGTTTTGACGTACTCCGGCAACAAACCACGCAGGTGAGTACGGGTTTCGTCAGACAGGCTGGCCAGTGTCCCACCGTCTTGCAACAGCCGATCCAGCGCCAGAATGGCCGGGCCACGACCATTGGCAACTACCGCCAGCCTTGGCCCAAAAGATTCCCGCTGCCGCCGGAGCGCATCCACGCAGTGGAACATTTCATCGGTATCGTTTACCCGCAGCACACCGGCTCGTGCCAAGGTTTCATCGATCAGAGCATCCCGGCTACGTAATCCCTTGGGAGTACCGATCCGGTTCAGTGGATTTTCCTGAAAGCGGTTACTCTTTACCGCCAACACCAGCTTGTGACGTGATGCGGCACGTAGCGAGCGCACCAGCGCCTTGCCAGAACCGATTTCATCCAGCTGTACCAGAATCGTTTTAACGTGAGGTTCTTGCACCACAAAATCAATCAGATCCGAAAAACTGACATCCTGATTACGCCCCAAGGTCATGACGTGGGAGAATCCAACGTTACGACTAAAGGCCCAATCCATTACGCCAGAGGCCAGGGTTCCCGATTGACCTACATAGGCGATATTCCCGGCACGCACCGGAACATGCAGCATACTGGCATTAAGTTTTCGCCACGGCACCACCAATCCAAGACAATCTGGCCCCAATACACGAATGCGGGTTTGCTGAATGACTTGCTCAAGACGATCCGATGCCGGACGATACTGCCAGGATCGGGTTCTGGCGATGCCGCCGGTCAGTAACAACGCCGCTCCCACCCCCTTGCCATGCAGCTGCTTCAGCACCTTGGGCACTGTTTCTGCGGGCGTGCAAATAATCGCCAGATCCGGGGTTTCCTGCAATTGACTGATCCGACTCAGGGCAGGCACCCCGTAAACCTGAGTATAACCACGGGTATTGATCGGAATAATGGTGCCAGGAAACTCACCATTAAGCAGGTTACGAACAATCGCTCCTCCGACACTGCCGGGACGCTCGGAAGCACCAATCACAGCAATCACTTTGGGCCGAAAGAACAACTCGAGGGAACGAGTACCCATGTATTGTGATCCTTTAGTTGAGTTGGCCTGAGTGTAACGGCTAGATACACTGATAAAAACAGCAGAAATATGTCTTTATGAGCACAGGATACTACGCGTTTCACCAGCACTTTGGCCATGACACAGGCGAAGACCACCCTGAACATGCCAGCCGAATTCTGGCACTGGAGCAAATTCTTCACAAAACAGGCTTGTGGGATCAACTGACCATTCACGAAGGTCGATCCGCACACCTGCCTGATATTCTTCGGGCACACAACAAAGCCTATGTTAATGAATTGCATCTGATCCAGCCGGAACAGGGTCATATCATGATCGATGAAGACACCCTGATGTCTTCAGGCAGCCTGGAAGCCGCGCTTTATTCTGTGGGCACCACCACGCAGGCTCTCGATGACGTCATAAAAAACGTACATCGCAATGCGTTTGCCGCGATCCGCCCACCCGGACATCATGCCGAACGGGGCAAGTCCATGGGCTTCTGTTTTTTTAACAACACCGCCATCGCCGCACTCAGAGCCGCCGACGTTCATCACCTGCAACGCATCGCAATCTTGGATTTTGATGCCCACCAAGGTAATGGCACCATCGATATATTGCAGAATGACCAGCGTTTTTTACTGCTATCCAGCTTTCAACACCCCTTCTACCCTTACACCCACTATGAGCAAAACAAATATACCAACCTGATTAATGTCCACCTGGCTCAAGGTGCCACCGGCACAGACTTCCGCCAAGGCGTCGAAGAGCACTGGGCACCGGCACTGAAGCGCTTTGCGCCAGAGCTTATCCTGGTATCGGCTGGCTTTGATGCCCACAAGGACGACCCTATGGCCGAACTCAATTTCGAAGAGCAAGACTACGCCTGGATCAGCCAATGGATCTGCAACCAGTGCCAGAGCCGCAACATCCCATGGCTCGCCATTCTGGAAGGTGGCTACGACCTCAACGCCCTGGCACGGTCGGCAACGCTGTTTATTGCCGCCATGCTGCAAACTCAAGGAAAAGATTCTGTCGTCGGATTGGCAAAGGAGTAGAGTTTATGACTTGAGTATATTCAATCAAAAGACACTCCCAAGGTAGCAGGCTTGCCCCTGAAGAGTGTCCGGAATCATTAAGTCATCAGAACAGTTCCCCTTCATCCGCTTATTATTAAGGGACTGAGAAGCGCACTTGAATGGAAGAGCATGAGTCCTACACTCCGAGACGTCCTCAGGGAATGAAGCCAGATTTCAGAAATGAGTTCTCAGCCCGACAGTCGTAATTGTCGGATTCAAACGAATATCAGCATCGGCTCTTGCTCCCCCCATGGCAGGCAAAGTACCTGTTGCAGTGGTTTTAAGAAACACCTTGTTAATATCTATAATCAGCTCAAGCCTATTGCTAATCATCGCTTTCAAACCAGCGACTAAAACTGCTCCAGTCGCATCATTCACCTCAAACTCAGATATAAAACCGTCTTCAGTATCTGTAATCAGGGTATAATTATAACCAACACCAAGGTAAGGTTTTACCATACTATTAGTATTAAAATAGTGACTTACCGATAGAATGGCCGGACCATAGCTGACTTTGCCCAATTCGCCGGCAGATTCCAGCGCTCCCACCCCGGTCAACTTGGTCGTCATAGGAAGGCCTAATGCCAGCTTGGCAACCCATTGCGGCGATATGTCGTAAGTGACACCAAACGCCAAACCGATGTTATTGGTTGTGTCAGCATTCCCCCCCGACACTTCTATTCCACCGGCATAAGCAGTGACGTCAGTATCAAAACTTACGTAGGCAGCACCCAAATAGCCTCCCCAGCGTGAATTCTCTGCCCTAGCAGTCATGGATATACCTAGGATAGCTATAATCACGAGCCCTGCTAGAGGTTTTGTGTTGTTCATATCAGTTCTCCGGTTTTTTTATTCAAGAGTTTATTGGCCGCCGGTTGACAACCAGTCTTTAAATTGATCGTAATTTCTAGTAAATATTTAATTATTATTTGGATAAATCAAGACACACCAGGCATTATTTCCATAACTCAAGCCCACCAAATAAAAAAGGAATAACATTGATCAATTGCCGCAACCACCTCCAGAAAACTCAATAAATTTTTACTTATAAATTACCAAAAATCTCAACCGCTCACAGAAAACGATCAAAATCACTTACCTGAATCAGTGGCTTCATATTGGTATAATTCGAAATATCATTAAATATTTTATCACCACAACCAGAAAAAACCTTCTGAAAATCTTCGATTGATAAAAAGTAAATACAACCAATAACAAGGCAAGGTGCCAAATCACCAGATGGGCATCCACTAATTCCAACACCTATCTCTTGTCTAAGCAGTGTTTTTCCCATTAATGATCTCACCAGTAACATGTGGCGCTCTCGATAGTATTCATAATTTGAAATTGCACCATCATAACTCCTATTCATTAGGCCAACCTTAATCACCCACCTCCACTGAAAAATATGATTTAAGAATTAATCATAAACCCTAGAATTGTTACAACCAGATAGACCGGCGTAATATCAAAAAAATCCGTCCTCTAAGTGATCCCTATGATTCATTCTCGACAATTTACAGCACCGACCGTAATTCCATATTTATAAATCAACTTTTTCGCCACTGAACTGTAAAATCCAACCATCAATGTTTCTTTGATGAGAAAATGCACTACCATCGTTTCATTGGTACAGAAAGTATCTACATAATTTTTCTGCTCTCGCTGCTGCTGTTATTATTATCCGATCCAGCTAGCAATTGCACCTAGCTTCTTCGCTGCAACAGAATAGAACGCAAAACACCATAAAAACAATAAACTTTAGTATCTATTTTTAATGACCTACAGACAGAGACCAACCGAGCACTTAATGAAAAACACCGAAACCAGGCGAAAGGGCATTTATTCTGGCCATTTAAAATGCAAAAATAACGTCTATCAGAGATGAGGGATTACCGAGAGCAGCCCTGAAGAGATTTTCGTCCCTTCAAGCCTTGATACTTGAAATGAAAAAAACTATTTTAACCATGTGATAAAAAATAAAACTCTACCTCCAGTATCTTTAGGGGACATCTATTTAATCCGGTGCTCACTCTGGGCTACCGGATGGTTCCGAATCACGAAGCCGACTTGCAGGCCTGACGGGTCAAGTCAAACGTCGGCGACACAGAGTCGAGATCATCCGGCAGCCCCCGCAGGGCGCAGGTTGCCGCCGTCCAGTGCGGTGTTGACGAATGTGAAAAGGACGTGTCCTTTCGCTGCATTCGCCGCCTTGCCCTGAACAACGGCAACACTCGCGCAGAGCCGTGCAGGATTAAATAGATGCCCCCTTTAGCTCATCAATCGCAAAGAACGAACTAGGAGTTGAAGGTGTTAATACATCCACCCCTAAGGTATCGGAAAATTCAATTTCCGCAGCTTGAGGGATTTATTAACCCCTGCAACGCCCCAGCACAATCACCACTTAGGAGTGTGCAAATGAATATGACCACCCAAGCCCACACGTCCGAACAGTTTGACCATTGGTTGAATGATATTAACAACATCTGCGGTCGCTTTCAGGCCGAACCTGCGGGCGAACCATTCAGCGGTACCATCAAGGGGTATTACAGTGGCAGCCTCAAATTCAGTCATGTGCAAACCCAGCACTGCCGCCTATTCCGAACGGACGCCGATATTCAGGAAGACTTAAACGACCATTATTTTATGGTGTTCCAGCTGAACGGTTGCGCCCAGATACAACAGGCCGACAACCGTAGTGAACTCGCTTGCGGTGATATCTATCTGCTAGACAGTCGCCTGCCATTTGAACTGGTATTCACGAATCAGTCTCAGCAAATTTCGCTCATTTTGCCTCGCAACATCAGCAATCAGAATCAACACAATCACCCCCTGCCTACAGCAAAACGGCTGCATGCGCAGCTTCCCATGACCCGGCTGGCCAATAGCCTAATGCAGGAGCTGGGACAAAACCCCTCTTTGAACATGCTGGAAAGCGACGCTTTTCTAGATGCAATCAGTTCTTTGCTGACCCCACTACAAAGAGAAAAATTCCCTGGCAATTACGTTCAGGCGCGTCAATTTGACAAACTTCAGCGTCTGATTGACGCACATCTTACTGATGCGACCCTGACTCCGGCATGTATCGCCACCGAGGCAGGCCTCTCCCAGCGATCCCTGTATCGGCTGTTTACAGAACATGGAGGTGTAAAGACTTATATTCGAAATCGTCGACTGGATTTTTGTGCTCGAGAGTTGAGAACAGCCATTCATGTTGAAAAAATCGCTGCCGTTGGTTACAGCTTTGGTTTTGTAGATAGCAGCCATTTCTGCACTCGATTCAAGCACCGTTTTGGTCTGACGCCAGCAGCCTACCGTAAGCGCTACCGCCCCGACTAATACTTTGGCGGCAATTGATTGGTTGTTTTCGCCAGTTGGTTTCGCACCACTGCCAAACTAGTATTAGCCACACAGTATTCTTGCTATAAACAGGGTGACACTGTCGCTTACAACCACAGCGAACGATCGAACATATACAACCCAATAAAAAGAGAAAGCTTATGTATCGTTTCGATAACTACATTAACGGCATTCCTGCCGACATCAGCGCAAGCTTCCAGGTTTTTAACCCATCCACGACAGAAATAGCGGGCCATGCCCCAAAGGCAGATACAACCATCCTAGAGCAAGCAGTTGCCGCTGCTCATGCGGCCTTTCCTGTCTGGTCAGCTATTGAAGACCAGCAACGCCAACAGTATTGCCAAGCTATTGCAACCAAGCTTGAAGAGCACCATCAAGAGCTGGCAACTATTCTAACGTCCGAACAAGGCAAACCAATGCAGGGCACTGGCTCCATGTTTGAAGTGGGCGGTGCCATCGCTTGGACACAGTACACTGCATCGTTGGAGATGCCTGTAGAAGTGCTGCAGGATGATGAAACTGGCAAGGTTGAAATGCACCGTAAACCCATCGGCGTTATCGGTTCGATCACCCCATGGAATTGGCCATTGATGATTGCCGTCTGGCACATTATTCCAGCCATTCGCTCAGGTAACACCGTAGTTTGCAAGCCATCACCACTCACACCTTTATCGACTCTAAGGATGATCGAGCTGATGAACGAAGTTCTGCCAGCCGGTGTCGTAAATAGTATTACCGGCGGTGATGAGTTAGGTGCCGCAATGTCCGCTCATGAACAGATAGGTAAAATTGTATTTACTGGCAGTATTGAAACTGGCAAAAAAGTCATGTCATCGTCAGCTGAAACCCTGAAGCGACTGACCTTGGAACTGGGAGGTAACGATGCAGGTATCGTGTTGCCTGATTCCGACCCTACAGAGATTGCGCCAGGGCTGTTCTGGGGGGCCTTTCTCAATAATGGCCAAACCTGTGCCGCACTGAAACGTCTGTACGTCCACGAGTCCATTTATAGCAAGGTGTGCACGGCATTGGCAGAGTTTGCCAGCACCGTTACCGTAGGTGACGGCTTCCACCAGGACAGCGAGCTTGGCCCCATCCAGAATCGGATGCAGTTCAATAAGGTGAATCAACTGGTAAAGGATTCCGTCAATCAGGGTGGAAAGCTGCTGACCGGCGGTCCGGTGAGTGATAACAATACGCTGTTTTTCCCGGTCACCCTGATTGCCACCAGCAACCCGAATGACCCGCTGGTACGTGAAGAACAATTTGGACCAGCCTTACCTATCATTCCTTACAGTGATATTAATGATGCTATTGCCGCTGCCAATGATAATCCGACAGGTTTGGGTGGATCAGTCTGGAGTACTGATATTAATGCCGCCAAAAACATTGCTTTCCGAATGGAGTGCGGTTCAGTCTGGATCAACAAACACGGCGCGATCCAGCCGAACGCTCCGTTTGGCGGTATAAAGAGCTCTGGCATAGGTGTAGAGTTCGGCAAGGAAGGCTTGCTAGCCAACACCAATATCCAGGTAGTCTTCAGCTAAAAGGACATCTTAATCTGGTGCCAGTTTTGGGCGAGTGTTACTGCAAGCCAGAACGGTGTTGGCGAATTTGAAAAGGACTCGTCATTTTGCTCCATTCGCCGCCTTGCTCTGACATCCAGCAACACTCGCGCACGAATGCATGGATGCAGAAGCCAGAGGTTAGAGTTGTGCAGGATTTAACAAGAGCAGGAGATACCATATGATTTTACAACCTTAACCAATGCTCTCAATATTATCCAACATCACCACACAGCGGGCGAGCCACAGCTTTTATACCAACCCCATCAAAATAAAACATACCGAATCTTTTACTTCAATAGCTTGAAAAATAAAAAAATTAATCACAATAAAATTCTATTTATCATAGAGGATAAACTAAAGTTTAAATAATAAATTATTAAACCTTGGTTTATTGCGTATTCTAAAAATAAACACTACTGTAGAAGTACGACTATAAAAATATAACAAAGGATCTTTAAGATGACTAAGAAAATTGCAATTATAGGTGCCGGAGCAGCGGGTCTTCACCTGGGTATCTACTTACGAAAAAATGATATAGACGTCACTATTTTTACTGATAGAAAGCCTGAAGAATATGCATCGTCAAAACTGCTCAACACCGTTGCACACCATTCGGTCACGATTGATCGGGAAAATTCCATGGGCATTAACCACTGGCCAAACGCTGGCTATTACGGTCATTACTACAACATAGGCGGAGAACATCCTATCAAGTTCTACGGCGATCTTAAACGCCCCAGTCGCGCAGTGGATTACCGTATTTATTTGCCGACCCTAATGCAGGATTTCGAAGAACTGGGCGGCGAGTTCAGCTATGAAGAACTGACCAAGGAAGATCTGGAGCCCATGTCCGAACGCTTCGATCTGGTCACCGTATGTGTCGGTAAATTTGCTTTTGCGGGATTATTCGAGACAAATGAGGCCTACTCGCCCTTTATCAAACCGCAGCGAGCTCTTTGCGTTGGCCTGTTCAAAGGCATTCGGGAAGATAAAACCCGTGCGGTAACTATGTCATTCGCACCAGGCGAAGGCGAGTTGATAGAGATCCCAACCCTTTCTTTCAATGGCATGTGTACTGCACTGGTTATGGAAAATCACTTCGGTGGCGACATGGAAGTGCTAATGAAGACTAAATATGACGACAATCCGCAGGCCTTCCTGGATCTACTATTGGAAAAATTGAAGAAACATCACCCGTTTGTTTATGAGCGTATCGACCGCAAAAATTTCGGTCTCGCCAGTAGCTCTCGGGATATTCTTCAGGGCGCCGTAACACCAACCCTTCGACAGGGCACGGCAACATTGCCTAACGGAAAAAGGGTGATTGCCTTAGGCGATATTCATGCCACCGTTGATCCGGTACTGGGACAAGGTGCCAATATGGCAACTTTTTCTGCCCAGATTATCGGCGAAGAAATTGTTCGTAATAGTGTATTGGATGACCGCTTTATCGAACATATTGAAGCACGCCGTGCTGATCGCGTTCAATGCGCTACCCGATGGACCAATTTTTGCTTGGACGCACTGCGTAAAATGCCAACCCCTTTCATGGAGTTTATTCAGACCATGAGCCAGAGCCGGGAGATGGCCAATGAGTTTACCGATAATTTCAACTACCCAGAAAAGCAGATGGATTATTTTTCCAATCCAGATCGCATCCAGAAATGGTGCGCAAAATACAGCTGATCGGCATTAGCTTGGGACTCAAAGATACTATTAAAACACTAACAGCGGGCGTTATGCGCCTGCCTATTTTAGATATTCAAGGTAACAATCATGACTGAAGTAGCACCCGTCGTAGACAGCCTGGATTTTCGCCAGGCAATTTCAAAATTTACCACTGGCATTGCCTTGGTAAGTAATATGCTGCCCAATGGCAAACCATATGGCATGACGATTAACAGTCTGACATCCATCAGTCTGGATCCCGCCACCCTACTGATTTCCCTTAAAAGTGGCACTATGCTCGATCTCATTGATGATACCGGTGTATTTGGTGTCAGCATCTTGAGCGCCAACCAACAAAATATTTCATCTAACTTCGCTCGCAAAGAAAAGGATGAAAAATACGATCAGAATTTTCTGATTCGTAATGATGTTCCAACACTGAAAGATTGTCTAGCCTGGTTTGAATGCACCGTTGATAAAAAGATTATTCAAGATGATCACACACTAATTCTTGGGAAAGTTAGTCTCTGTAAAAAAGCGGAGACTGAGCTGGCACCTCTAATATTTTTTTCTAGCAGCTATCATTTCCTTCCTGCAACACCAATGTGAGAGGCTGACGACATGACAATAGATCAATTTAAAATAAAAATGCTAGGGCATGGCATATTGATGATCCTTTCAACGCTGATATTCGGTATTGGTCTTTGGGTTAATCTGGTCGGAGGTTTCGAACTGTACCCAGGCTACATTTTGGAATTTAACATTCCGGGCACGCCTGAGGGATGGGCTCGAGCACACACAGGACCTGCGTTAAATGGAATGATGGTCATTGCCTGTGCCATTGCTCTACCCTACCTGAGATTTACGGAAACAAAAATCAGACTGCTGGCCTGGTTTGTTATTCTGGATGGTTGGTCTAATATAATTTTCTATCTTTTCTCCAATTTCTCCGGAAATCGCGCGCTGAGCTTTGGTAACAACATATATGGCCCAGGGGACATTTACAGCGTCATAGCACTGGCACCAGCATACCTGTTTGGTATACTGGCAGTCGTTGCTTTACTGATGATGGGTTCCAATTTGATTTCCAACAAGATCCACTCGTAACTGCATTCCTTTTCGATTCCCTTTCACCCGCAAGCCTTTTCGGGAGCAGGTTATTCTGCTCCTATTTTTTAATTTTTATAGTTCAAATACTATCTAAGAATTGAGTGCCCATCTATTAAATTTTGTGCCTGCGGTAGTTTCATATCAAAAAGCCGGTTTGCAGATCAACGTGTCAATTTAAAACAAGTCGCTGTCATTCAGTAGACCCTCAGGGCGCGGGTCGCTGCCAAACAGAGCGGTTGGTGAATTTAGAGCTATCGGGACTAATAGAGGATCCTTAAGTCATTGTGATATTTTTTTCAGCAATGATGCCAGATTACAGCGCACAATGCGTGAATAGGATACGGCACCAAAAAACTAACAAGAGCAGCGCATTTATCTACTGTCTCGGCAGCCCCTTTTTTAGCCCATTGATGGCGACCGCAATTTTGGCCCACGAACGCTCACCAAGTTTCTTCATAAGATTGTGGCGATGCACCTTAACAGTCACCTCAGATATATTCAGTTCGGCACTGATCTGTTTGTTAAGCTTGCCATCCAGAACCAGTTCTAGCAGCACTTTCTCTCTTGGCGTCAGACACTGATAGCCGTTAACAATCGTCTGCTCTCGGCTTTGCTCTCTGCGAGCCTTGAGATCCTGAGCAATGGCACCTTCAATAACACCCAGCAGCGAACAGGTATCGAACGGCTTAGTAACGAAATCAAAAGCCCCCATTTTGATGGCATTTACCGCCATTCGAATATCTCCATGCGCTGTAATAAACACCATAGGGACAAAGCAAGATCGACGCTTCAGGTGTTCTTGCACTTCCAGGCCAGTCATTCTTGGCATTCGTACATCCATCAGAATGCAATAACCTCCGTCATTCAGTGCAAGGGTATCTAATGCATTCAGAAACTCACGGCCGCTACAAAATTCTTGATGGTTAATATCATGGGCTTGCAGTAAATTGGCCAGGCTTTCGCGCACCGAAGCGTCATCGTCAACCAACAGAATATTTTTTCTTATTTTCATGTGATTTTACCTACCACTCGAAAGAAGAACCTTGCACCTCTGGGCATTAGCGGTTCGTAGTCAAGAGAACTGCGGTGACTTTCAAGAATTCCGCGACAAATGGATAAACCAAATCCCAGCCCATCCTTTTTGTTGGAATAGAAAGGTTCGAATAAATTGTCGATCAGAGGGAATGCCAGACCAGGACCATTGTCTTCCACCGACATATTGACAAAGCCATCACTGGCATCACATCGCACCAGAATCTTTCCTGCAGTGCATTCATAACATCCTTCCAGTGCCTGAATGGCGTTCAGAATCAGATTTACGAATACCTGTTTTAGAGACACGGGGTCTGCGTAAATTTGGTGATCCTTCACAATGTCGAACTCAAGTTCGATACCCGCAGCCTGAGCCTCATAGGAAACGATCCTTGCAACATCTTTTAGCAGCTCGGAGGCCAAAGTAAAGTGCAGTTCCAGGGAGGAGCTTTTAACAAAATTACGAATAGAGGAAATCAATTCCACTGCACGATCTGCGTCGCGCCGAATAAGCCCCAGCGAACGATTCACGTGCTCAGGATTGGCTCGTTCGCCATTTAGCCAAAGGTCACAAGCATGAACATTCGACACAATCGCCGACAGCGGCTGATTGATTTCGTGAACAATAGAGCTGGCGAGCTCATTGACAATAGATATTCTGGAAAAACGTTCGATTTCCTTGCGTGATAACATCAGGCTTTCCCTGATGTGCTTTTTCTCGGTGATATCTTCGAAAATGCCCACTAGTAACACTGGAGCGGACACCGACGCTGGCACAACAGAAATACTCGAATTGACCCATACTTCCGTACCAGATTTGGAAATAAAGCGCATTTCATAGTGATTACTGGAACTGTCGAATTCCAACAATTCACCAAACCGGAACAAATGCGATGATACATCTTCAGTAGCGGACAAATCGAACACAGACATTCCCGTCATCTCATCGTCCTGGTAACCAAGTACCTGACTGAAGAATGGATTGGCATCTACCACATCCAGATTGCTATCGATCACAGCGATTCCAACGCAAGAATTGTTGAAAATCGCGTTCATCCGGTACTGAATTTCCTTTTGCTCGTCCAGCACATTCTGCAGATTGCTACGCGCTTCAATCAGTTCTCGAATCAGGCTGATCAAATCGTTGTTGTGTGTGGAGAGTTCCTCCCGGATTGATAGCTTGGCCTTGTGTAATTCGATGATATTGCGCACTCGCGACAAAAGCTCAGGAATAAAAAATGGTTTGGTAACATAATCATCCACGTAGCCCGACAACAAATCGATCCGTGCTTGTTCATTCTTATTGGCCGACAGCGCCAGAATAGGAACATCTTGTAGTTCAGAAGATTTCTTGATTTCTCGAATCAACTCATAACCGTCCATGCCAGGCATCATTAAATCGGTAATCAAAAGCAATGGGCGCGCCTGCCGAAGCGTTGTAAGAGCAGCTTGGCCATTACTAACAACTACAACCTGATAAGAAGAAGACAGTACCCGCAATAACATTTCAGCAACACCATCGTTGTCTTCTGCAAGCAGTACATATGACCCATCTGTCGTCAGCTGTTGCGGAGCCAGTACCTTATTGTCCTTTATCGGATCAGCAATATCCGGAGGTAATATCACCTGGTCTCCCTGAATGATTGATTCAACCGTATACACCAGGTCATCACCGTGAATGATATCCTCTCCAACTGGCAGATGAATCTCAAACCGAGTGCCGCTCGGCTGGACGTCTTCAACTCGGATGGAACCACCATGCAACTCACAATATTCTTTGACGATAGCCAATCCCAGACCGCTTCCAGCATGATAACCAGACCGCTGGTGGTTACCGGTCTGAAAACGATCAA
This sequence comes from Oceanobacter antarcticus, assembly GCF_044962685.1. Taxonomy (NCBI): domain Bacteria; kingdom Pseudomonadati; phylum Pseudomonadota; class Gammaproteobacteria; order Oceanospirillales; family Oceanospirillaceae; genus Oceanobacter; species Oceanobacter antarcticus. The sequence continues at coordinate 1,699 of NZ_JBBKTX010000009.1, read as the reverse complement.
ACAGGGTGTTTTTGAGGTGTATTGGAATGCCGGGACCATTATCAGAGATAGCGACAACAACGACATCCTGAGAGCGACTAACGTCGCATTCGATCAGGCCATTGGCAGGAACCACCCGGATAGCATTACCCACAAGGTTGAATACGATCTGCCGCACCTTGGATACATCAACAGTGACTCTGACTGTCGGAGCGGCATGCAGAGTAATCTGAATAGAGCGCGATTTGGCATAACTGTAAAAATTGGATAGCACCGTCTGCACAATCTCACGAAGATCGCAGAGTTCGAAATTCATCATGGCTTTACCAGCATCGATTTTTGCGAGTTCTAACATTTCATCAACCAGATACAACATACTGAGGGCATTAGTACGGATTGACGACAATTCCATCGGGTCATCATTTTCACCGAGCCTAGACATCAGGATATCGGTATTACCTAGAATTAGGGAAAGCGGCGTTTTCAGTTCGTGGCTAAGGTTAGAGAAAAAATTCTTCTGGTTGCGCGACAATTCCTCATACTCTTCAAGCAAATTTATTAGCCGCTGGTTTTTCTGATCGACCTCTCTCTCAAGATTTTTTTTATCCGTAATATCGCGCCCTTCGGCCAGTATAAACGCCACGTCACCTTCACCATCGAACATTGGTTTCAGGCTGTAATCTGTGATTATTTTTTCACGTCCCTGGTTTTTACCAAAAACTTCCAAATCTTCACGAACAAACTGCCCGGCCAATGCCGACTGTACGAATTCACGCTGCTGATGCCCACTGAGCTCATTAACCTGAAACCAGGGAGAATCCCAGAAATACTGTCCCCGAACATCTTCAAGACGACAACCAACAGCCTCTAACGCAGGCAAATTGATATAAATAATCTTGCCTTCCAGATCCAGCAATCCGGCGAAATGGAACATATTATCCAGCACCAGACGAGCGTAATTATCAACAATATTCAGAACAGTCTCCTTTAGGGAACATCTATTTAATCCTGCACGGCTCTGCGCGAGTGTTGCCCTTGTTCAGGGCAAGGCGGCGAATGTGAAAATGACGCGTCCTTTTCACATTCGTCAACACCGCACTGGACGGCGGCAACCCGCGCCCTGCGGGGGCTGCCGGATGATCTCGACTCTGTGTCGCCGACGTTTGACTTGATCCGTCAGGCCTGCAAGTCGGCTTCGTGATTCGAAACCATCCAGTAGCCCAGAGTAAGCACCGGATTAAATAGATGTCCCCTTTAGCAAGCCACACCCATAATGTCATGACATGCAACTTTGATCCAGAATCACTGTATTCCCAATAAACCTTGGTTTATTTTTAATATATCGGCATGAATTATTACAATAATCTGAGACTGCAATTGATATGAAGCTGGACTTTAAAAAGGAGTTCGTAGTATGTAAAATGCTGAGTCGCGTCCACGCTTGTAGTGGTCAACCCATTTCGGATACGGTTTTAAGTTTTTCTTTCGCTGCGTGAGGGCTAATCCCTCCATTCGCGGTATGTTGCCGCTGCTGGTTGTAAGAACCCATCAGATAATGGCCAATATCCACCTTTGCTTCCTGTTGTGAACGATACTAAGTCACTACTGTCCGGTTAACCAAATCCCAGACCCAGCTGCCCTGTATCATCCGGCAAATCCGGTGGTTTTCTGAACACCTCCAGCAGCGGCATTCGCTGCATAAGTACCGATCCCAGTCGGA
>NZ_JBBKTX010000098.1:0-290 GCF_044962685.1 Oceanobacter antarcticus | reverse complement strand
CAGAAATGTCATCAGGTAAGTGATCCGTCGGTGGTGTTTTCATGGGTTGGAGTATACCAACCCTGGTTAATTCATGGCAGTGTAAAATAAGGTTTCATGCGGTTTATTATTAAAAATATCCAGACCATCCAATAATAAATTCAGTTGATGGCCGTCAATACAGATGGCAGCGCTGTCGGTCGGCTTTAGCCATTTAAAGCGCTGCTTTTCCAGGCGTTTGTACCAGAGCACAAAGCCATTGCGCTCCCAGTACAGTAACTTGATTTTATCCCGGTCGCGATTACAAAAGA
>NZ_JBBKTX010000097.1:0-291 GCF_044962685.1 Oceanobacter antarcticus | reverse complement strand
CGATGGGAATTTCGCTTAATCCATCGCTGGGAAATCAAGGCAAAGAATCTTTCGACCAGGTTAAGCCATGACGCTGACGTGGGCGTAAAGTGGATGTGGTAACGGGGGTGAGAGGCGAACCAGCTTCTCACCTTTTCTGTTTTATGCGTACTGTAATTATCCATGACCAGATGGATGTCGAGATGTTTGGGGACTTCTCGTTCAATTGCTCTCAGAAAGGACAGAAACTCTTCTGCACGGTGGCGCTGGTGAAGCCTGCCAATCACCTCACCGGTTGCAACATCCAGAGCC
>NZ_JBBKTX010000096.1:0-292 GCF_044962685.1 Oceanobacter antarcticus | reverse complement strand
CCAGTAGATCCAAGGCTTTTTTTTGGAGCGTCAGGCAGCCATTCTGAATCTCGATCTGCTTGCGTAGCCGGTCGTTCTCTTGTTCGAGCTGTTCGATACGTTTTTGCTCAGCGGTCTTCTTCGGCGCGGGACCTGGGGCGGATTTTTTCAGACCATCCAGCCCTTGTTCAGCGTAAACGCTCAAACAACCCCATCTAAAATCACTACTCAATTCATTCTAAGCTGTCTTCAAATTCTTCAACGAGACAGCTCATGACTAAATCCGAACAATGGCAGCAGCACATCAACCTTT
>NZ_JBBKTX010000095.1:0-292 GCF_044962685.1 Oceanobacter antarcticus | reverse complement strand
GCTCGCCAGACTCGGCATCATGTACCTCCCAGGCGACGATCTTGCGGCTGTACACGTCCATGATCAGATACAGATACCAGTGCTGGCCGCGCACTTCCGATGGGCAGTAGCTGATGTCCCAAGTCCACACTTCGTTAGGCCCCGTGGCCGTAAAACTGGTGGGCTGTGGTACCCCGCTCTGTCACCCTAGTTGTCCAGTAGGCGTTTTCGCCTAAATTCTTCTCAGAGTGGGTCAAAAGGATTGCTATGCCACGTTACTCAGACGAACGTAAGGCCGCTGTATTGAAGAAGC
>NZ_JBBKTX010000094.1:0-295 GCF_044962685.1 Oceanobacter antarcticus | reverse complement strand
TGGATCTACTGGACATGCTCGACGAGGACGCGTCATGAATCAGTTGCTGCAGGCACCATTACCCTCCGGTATTTCTGAACGCCTTGCTTGTCACGTGCTGGATATTGGTCGTAATACCTTTGTGCCATACGCGCCCGTTATCATTTTTGCGGGCCCGGTGAGCCCACACCGACAAAAGCGCAAGGATACCCAACAGCCACGAGCCCTGAGTGTCGAAGAGCGTACTCAGGCAAAAGCGGTGTTGAGTAGCACTGAGTATCAGGATCAACCACCGGCGCAGGTGTATTACAGCCTG
>NZ_JBBKTX010000093.1:0-300 GCF_044962685.1 Oceanobacter antarcticus | reverse complement strand
TCCCGGTCGCGATTACAAAAGACAAACAGAGCATTGGCCATAGGACTAAGCTCCAGCTCTTGCTCGACCAGTGCCGACAAGCCATTAATCGACTTGCGCATGTCAACGGTGCCTGCGTATACATATACCTGAACCGCTGCACTGGGCCTAAGCATATAAAAGCCCTCGATCTTTTAATACCAGCAACAGATCCGGCAAGGCTTCAGTTGGCAGCTCAATGATGGCTTGTGCACCCAACCTTAACCGCGCCGGAGAGGGTGAGGTCACGGTGATTGGAATCAAAGCCTTTGGCTTGTCCAC
>NZ_JBBKTX010000092.1:0-307 GCF_044962685.1 Oceanobacter antarcticus | reverse complement strand
TGCATCGAATGCGAGAACGGCTGGTCAAGGATCGCACTGCGCTTTGCAATCAGATGCGCGGTTTGTTGACGGACTATGGTTATATCTTCCCCGTCGGAATCAATGCTGTACTTAAAGGGTTACGCGAGATTCTGGAACAAGGTGAGCTGTCTGGCATGATGCAGTCGGAGTTGAATTGGACATTGATTGAATATGACCTGTTATCGCGTCGGATTGATCACATTAACGAAGAATTAAAGCGTTATGGCGAACAGGATCAGCAATGCCAGAACCTGATCTCTATCCCTGGAATCGGGGCTCATATCGC
>NZ_JBBKTX010000091.1:0-309 GCF_044962685.1 Oceanobacter antarcticus | reverse complement strand
TGCATCGCCCGCTGGGTAGAAAACCCCTACTGGCAGCACTTCTGCGGCGAGCAGTATTTCCAACATCGACCACCGATTGATCCCACCACGTTCGGGCGTTTCCGCCGACGTCTCGGCGAGGACGGGTTAAAGACACTGATGAAAATGACGGTTCGCCTAGGGTTGGAACTGAATATCATCGACGAAGCCAGCGGTAGTTTTCAACCCAGTTGTCCAAAATACTGCGTTTAAGCAGCACATTTATTCCGTTCAATCTCCTGCAGTTTTGCAGGATTGAGTGATACCGCTCCTGCAACGTTGCAGTTTCGG
>NZ_JBBKTX010000090.1:0-315 GCF_044962685.1 Oceanobacter antarcticus | reverse complement strand
CCGGTTTGCGTACCGCTGAAATGTTTGCCGAAGAAGCCGCCAACGGCACCATCACACTGCCAGCACGTGGCGAATAACAGGGGAGCATGAACATGAACTTGCAAGGTAAAAGCGTCAAACTCCACGACATGTCCCTGCGCGACGGCATGCACGCCAAACGTCACCAGATCAGCGTTGACGACATGGTCGCCATCGCCTGCGCGATGGACGCCGCCGGCATGCCACTGATCGAAGTCACCCACGGCGACGGCCTCGGTGGCTCCTCGGTGAACTACGGCTTCCCGGCCCACAGCGACGAAGAATACCTCGGTGCCG
>NZ_JBBKTX010000008.1:0-179110 GCF_044962685.1 Oceanobacter antarcticus | reverse complement strand
CGGATGATCTCGACTCTGTGTCGCCGACGTTTGACTTGACCCGTCAGGCCTGCAAGTCGGCTTCGTGATTCGAAACCATCCGGTGGCCCAGAGTGAGCACCGGATTAAATAGATGTCCCCTGAAGCCTATGGTGACAGCAATCTGGCCGGAAATAGCACCGTTGAACGTACCCGGGTGGCCGATCTTCCGTGGCAGACTTTTATTCAGGATGAGCGCCTGCGTAACGTGATTCAGCTGGCACTGGATAACAACCGCGACCTGCGTGCCACACTGGCCGACCTGTTCGGCGATGGTGCCACTACCATCTGGAGTATTGCCCCGAGTTTGTTGCTGCCGATCTTCACCGCTGGTGGCACCGACGCCGATGTTGAATACGCCAAAGCCGGGCAGCAGAAGTCTCTGGCGACCTATGAATACACCCTACAAACCACCTTTCGCGAAGTAGCCGACGTACTGGCTCGTCGTGGCACCCTGCAGAATCAGCTGAATGCTGAAACCGATTGGGAGAACTTCGCCCAGCGTAGCTACGACCTGTCCATGGCCCGCTACAAGCTGGGCGTCGACAGCTTCCAGGATTCCCTGACATCACAACGTACACTGTACCGTGCTCGGCAATCCCTGATTGCAACGCGGATGACGGATCTGTCCAACCGCATCAATCTGTATCGGGTGTTAGGGGGCGGCTTGGCAGCAGAAACAAAAACAACGGCTGCTACCGCCGTCGTGACCCAGTAACCGGCTACAGTGAAACAGTGGGGAGGCAGTAAGGGCAGCCTGGATTCGGGGTTGATTGAGCGGCGGAAAGCCAATCGCTGGCGCAGGGTCAGAGACCCACGCCAGGATTGACTCCCTCAACGCACAATCCGTTAAAGGCAATAGCCACCATCGATGGTCACTGTGGCATTCCGTGCTCCCAGGCTGCTTTCCAGTGCCAGGTATTTAATCGCCGGGACAATATCTCTGGGTTCTAACATGCGTCCGGCGGGGGTTTGGGACATGGCTTGTTGCAGTCCTGCTATGGCGTCGTTATCCATGCCGGATTTGGCCTGGATTTCAGTTGCGGTGACGCCAGGACGAACACAATTCACTCGAATACCCTTGTCGGCCAATTCCACGTTCATGGCACCCATGGCACCTTCAAATGCGGCTTTGCTGGCGGAATAGGCAATGGTGCTGGCAAAGGCCTTGCCGACAACAATACTGGAAACAAACACCATGCTGCCTGGATTCTTCATACGCTGGCTCAGTGTCTGGGCCAGTAACAGAGGGCCAGTGAAATTGACGCGCATTGTATGTTCCAGTGCGTCCAGAGTCATGGCGTCGAACGGCTGTGGCTCAAAAATCCCGGCATTGAGTATCAGCGCATCCAGATGGGTACCTTGTGCGGTCAGGGTTGCTGACAGCTGCTCAATGTCTGCAGGTACTGCCTGATCGCATATCAGCCCTTGGACCGGGTTGCCGGTGTGTGTGGTGTTGAGGGAATGCAGTGCCTGATCAAGCTTTTCCGGACGACGTCCGGTAATGATGACCTGATGGCCAAGTTGCTGAAAACTCTTGGCGGCGGAATAGCCGATGCCGGAGGTAGCGCCGGTAATCAAGATCTGTTTCATGCTGGAATCCGTGTGTGAGAGCTGATAACGGCCAGTCTGGACTGGACTCCTGTTTCTGATAAGAGGCATATTGAGCGTCTTACTGTTTCTAATTGACGACGTATTGGCTGTTTTTCAGGTGATGTTTATGAACGATCTTTATGGGCACCTCCCTCATTTGTATGTGTTTTTAACGGTGGTTGAGCAAGGCAGCTTTCAAGCAGCGGCGCGGCGACTGGCCTTGCCGCGTTCCTCGGTCAGCAAACGGGTGGCCCAGCTGGAGACCCAACTGGGCCTGAGGTTATTGCAACGGAGTACGCGGCGTCTGCATCTGACGGCAGAAGGTCAGGCATTGCTGGAAGCAGCGCAGCCGTTGATTGCTGCCATGCAGCAAGTGGCCAATGTGACGCAACAGGCCGCTCTGGTGTTGCGGGGCAAGGTGGTGATCAGCAGTTCAACCCTGATTGGCGAGCGCTATCTGCTGCCCTTGCTGGTGGGTCTTAAATGTGAGTATCCGGGGATTGTGATCGAGTTGCGTTTGACTGATCTGGTGGTTGACCTGATTGCTGATGGCGCCGACCTGGCATTACGTATTGGCAATTTGCCAGACTCGTCCATGGTGGCCAAACGTGTTGGTACCAAGCGCTGGGGGTGTTTTGCCAGCCCGGATTATTTGGCTCGTCAGGGTATACCGCAAACACCGGCCGAGTTGGCTCAGCACGAGTGTCTGTTATTTCGCAGCCGCAGTCAGGTGCTGGATCACTGGGTATTTGCAGCGTCAGGGGAAGAAGTCAGTCTGAAAATAACGGAGGCCCACTCTGCCGATGATGGTCGCACGCTGGTGGCGATGGCCTGTAGCGGGCTTGGTATTATCTGGGGCGATCCGAACTGGGTGAGGGCCGAGTTGGAGCAGGGCAGATTGGTCGAGGTACTGGAGAGCTGGCGACCAGGGGTGTCATCACCGATCCATTGGTTAAGTCTCGGTAAGAGTGCAAGAAATCCGGCGGTAGAGGTGGTGTGGCAACATCTGGGAGAGCGTCTGCTAACGGCGTTGAGCTAGCCGCCATAAAAAGAAAAAGCCCGGCGAATGTGCTTCGTCGGGCTTTCCACGTGGAACATATCCTGTTAAATCAACAGCATATGCAAGCGTCAGTCATCAGGAAGATTTCTTTGGCTTGGAGCGTTTACGCTCGTTTTCAGTCAGCAGCTTCTTGCGCAGACGAATGCTGATAGGTGTTACTTCGACCAGTTCATCGTCTTCAATGAATTCCAGCGCCTGTTCCAGTGTGTGTTTCACTGGCGGGGTCAGGTTGATAGCTTCATCGGTACCGGACGCACGGACGTTGGTCAGCTGCTTGGCCTTGGTCGGGTTAACCACCAGGTCGTTATCACGGCTGTGCAGACCGACGATCATGCCTTCGTAAACTTCCGTTGCCGGAGATACGAACAGACGACCACGTTCCTGCAGGGTGAACAGGGCATAGCCCAGAATCTTGCCTGGAACCATGGAGACCAGTACGCCGTTGTGACGGGTAGATCCCAGACCCGTCTGAATTGGACCGTAGTGGTCAAAGACGTTGGTCAGAATGCCGGAACCGGAGGTCATGGTCATGAACTGCGAGCGGAAGCCAATCAGGCCACGGGCTGGCATGATGAATTCAAGACGAGTACGGCCTTTGCCATCGGGAACCATGTTGGTCATCTCGGCGCGACGGTTGCCCATCTCTTCCATGATGGAACCCTGGTGTTCATCTTCAACGTCAATCACAACCTGTTCGTACGGTTCTTGCAGAACGCCGTCGATTTCACGTTGTACAACTTCTGGCTTGCCGATACCCATTTCGAAGCCTTCGCGACGCATGGATTCGATCAGTACCGAGAGGTGCAGTTCGCCACGGCCAGAGACCTTGAATTTTTCTGGGCTGTCGCCAGGCTCAACTCGTAGCGCCACGTTGTGGATCAGCTCCTTGTCGAGACGATCCTTGATGTTGCGGGAGGTGACGTACTTGCCTTCTTTACCGGCAAATGGTGAGTCATTAACCTGGAAGGTCATGCTCACGGTTGGTTCGTCTACCGTCAGTGGTGGCAGCGCTTCAACATGACCGACGGCACACAGGGTATCGGAGATGTTCAAACCTTCAATACCGGAAACACAGACGATGTCTCCGGCGGAGGCTTCTTCAACAGGAACCCGGTTCAAGCCGTGGAAACCTTTGACTTCCAGCAGGCGGCCTTTGCGAATTTTACCATCAGAGCCAATCAGCTGAATGTCGGTGCCTGGCTTGAGCTTGCCACGAGCGATACGACCAACACCGATAACACCCACAAAGCTGTCGTAGTCCAGTGCCGAGATTTGCATCTGGAACGGGCCGTCAAGATCCACTGGTGGTGGCGCAACATGGTCGACAATCATCTGGAACAGCGGTGTCATGTCTTCTGCCATATCATCCGGGTCGGTACCGGCAATACCATTCAGGGCAGAAGCATAGATAACCGGGAAGTCGAGCTGCTCGTCGGTTGCACCCAGGCGGTCGAACAGATCGAAGATCTCGTCCATTACCCAGTCTGGACGAGCGCCTGGACGGTCGATCTTGTTGATTACCACGATTGGGCGCAAGCCACGCTCAAACGCTTTCTGGGTGACGAAGCGGGTTTGTGGCATCGGGCCATCAACCGCATCTACCAGCAGGCAAACAGAGTCTACCATGGACATCACCCGTTCAACTTCGCCACCGAAGTCGGCGTGTCCTGGTGTGTCGACGATATTGATGCGGTAGTCATTCCAGCGAATCGCAGTGTTTTTCGCAAGAATGGTGATGCCGCGTTCTTTTTCCTGGTCGTTCGAGTCCATGACTCGCTCGCCGCCCTGGTTACGATCCAGGGTGCCCGATTGCTCCAGCAGTTTATCGACCAGGGTAGTTTTACCGTGGTCAACGTGAGCAATAATGGCGATGTTTCTGAGATTGTTGATCACAACAAAAAGCCTTGATTAAAGTTTGTGCAAAATTGGCGGGCGATTATACCTGACTTCGGATCGATGCGGCATGTCAATTTCATTATAAGAAAAGCGCTATTATCGTGCTCGTGGATTTCGGAATCAGAGCACTTGAACCTATACTGGGCACGCAGCCTGGCAGGGGTCAGAAAAACCGATTCAAATGCACCTATATGGTTCATTTAAATCTAAGTGGCACTGTAAGTGTGCAAAAAATACGATTAAAGGTTTGAAAATGCCTTGAATTTTGTGCTCTTCCCAACGTGCCTCCAAATGGCACGCGAATTGCTCTTTTTTCGGGCATGCGAGCCGGGGTTGGACCCCATTATCGGATATGAACCAGCATCTGGAGATAAGAAAATGTCAGAGAACACTCTGAATCTGATCAAAGAAAATGACGTTAAGTGGGTTGATCTGCGTTTTACCGACTCAAAAGGTAAAGAGCAGCATGTAACTATTCCTGCCAGCTATGTGGATGAAGAATTCTTCGAAAATGGTCAGATGTTTGATGGTTCATCCATCTCGGGCTGGAAGGGTATCAACGAATCCGACATGATCCTGATGCCGGACGATACGACTCCTTTCATGGACCCGTTCACTGAAGATTCAACGCTGGTTCTGCGTTGTGACATTATCGAGCCAAGCACCATGCTGGGTTATGAGCGTGATCCACGTTCTGTTGCCAAGCGCGCTGAAGAATACCTGAAGTCTACTGGCCTGGGTGATACCGCATTCTTCGGTCCAGAGCCTGAATTCTTTATGTTCGACGACGTCACTTGGGGTCAGGACATGCAGGGTTCTTTCTGCAAGATCAACTCCGACGAAGGTGCATGGGCGACGGCTTCTGTAACAGAAGGCGGCAACCTGGGTCACCGTCCTCGCGTTAAAGGTGGTTACTTCCCTGTTCCACCAGTCGACAGCCACCACGACATTCGTGCTGCCATGTGTAACACCATGATGGCCATCGGCCTGGACGTTGAAGTACATCACCACGAAGTGGCTAACGCTGGTCAGAACGAAATCGGTGTGCGTTTTAACACACTGGTTAAGAAAGCTGACGAAGTGCAAATGATGAAGTACATCGTCCACAACGTTGCTGCTGCCTATGGCAAGACTGCTACTTTTATGCCGAAGCCGGTCGTGGGTGACAACGGCTCTGGTATGCACGTGCACCAGTCTTTCTGGAAAGATGGCGAAAACCAGTTTGCCGGTGACGTTTATGCAGGATTGAGCGAAACAGCGCTGTACTATATTGGCGGTATCATCAAGCACGCCAAGGCACTGAACGCGTTCACCAACCCGTCTACCAACTCCTACAAGCGTCTGATTCCAGGCTTTGAAGCGCCGGTCATGCTGGCATACTCTGCCCGTAACCGTTCTGCTTCTATCCGTATTCCTTACGTTGCGTCGCCAAAAGGCAAGCGTATCGAAGCGCGCTTCCCGGATCCTACAGCGAACCCATACCTGGCATTTGCTGCCATGCTGATGGCTGGTCTGGATGGTATCAAGAACAAAATCCACCCTGGGGATGCGGCAGATAAAGATCTGTACGACCTGCCAGCAGAAGAGGCGGCGGCTATTCCACAAGTGTGTGGCAGCCTGCGTGAAGCTCTGGACAGCCTGAAAGCTGACTGTGCGTTCCTGACTGAAGGTGGCGTGTTCACTGACGATATGATCGAAGCCTACATCGATCTGAAAATGGAAGATGTTTACCGCGTAGAGCATACGACTCACCCGGTAGAATTTGACATGTACTACTCCGTTTAATCTTCGGATTAACGGTTCGTAATAAGAAAGGTCGCTTCGGCGGCCTTTTTTTGTGGTTTATTATCTTTATCGTTGTTTGCAGCGGGTACGCAGGAGGACAGATAGGCGTGGAGAAAACGACCAGAGAATTATGGAATTCATACCCACTTCGGAATGCCCTGCCTGACTGGCGCGAAAATTGGCAGCAATCGGCTCCCGAGGCATTGCTGAGCGCGTACCGGCATTATTATCGGCTGGCCGAGAAGGGGGTCTGCCAGCACCGTATGGGGAAGCTGACGAGCGCTGGCTTTGATATTGCGGTGCAGTATTGGGAGTGCCCTGAGGCTGCAGGCAATCTTATTCTGGTGCATGGTTATTACGATCATGTCGGGCTGTATGGCAGCCTGATTGATTTTTGCCGGGAACAGCGTCTGAACCTGGTGGCGTTTGACCTTCCTGGTCATGGTCTGTCTGGCGGTGAGCCTGCCAGAATCGACGATTTTGACCAGTACGAAGCAGTCTTTTTTGATGTCTATCAACAGGCTGAAAAACAGCTGCCAGCGTTGCCCTGGCTGGCTGCCGGGCAGAGTACCGGGGGAGCCATTCTGGCCAGCTATCTGCTCAAGCGACGTCCGCTTGCAGGTCAATCCGGGCCGCTGGAAGTGTGGCTGCTGGCGCCCTTGTTGCGGCCGGTCGGGTGGCGCAGTGGCCGCTGGGTGCACGCCCTGGCGCGCTTGTTTGTTAGCCGGGTGCGGCGGCGGTTCGCGCTGAGCGGAAATAATCCGCTGTTTGCTGAATTTATTGCGAGTGGCGATCCTTTGCAATCACGGCATCTGAGCGTGCACTGGGTAACGGCGCTCAAGCGCTGGCTGGCCTGGATCGAACGGCAGCAGCCATTAGTCTATCCGGTACGCATGATCCAGGGCACTGCCGATCAAACGGTAGACTGGGGCTACAATGTACCGGCTTATCAGCGGTTGTTTCCCGACTTGCGGCTGACGCTGATAGAAGGCGGGCATCATCATCTGGTGAATGAAACTCCAGAGCGGCTGGAGGCAGTTTATCGTGCCTTGTTATCGGGTCTGGATGCCGTGTTGCCTGCCAAGGCTTCGGAGTAGTGCTTTGGTGTCAAAACAGGGCAGGGAGTCGCCTGCCTTTGGGGCAGCGCCTTGTGAATGGGCAATATCCGTGAAGCCAGTCAATTATTGACCTGAATGTGTGCTTGTCGGCCACCAGAGTCCGGCTCTATGCTGTGATCCGAAGTAGGGCAATGTCTGGGTCTGGCGTCGATTTTCGGGTTTTTACTGATAAAACTGTTATCGCCTGGAGCAATATTTAAAAACAGTTGAACTATTTTGGTGCGGATGAGACCAATTCATATTTTAGTCATTACTTGTGACTAAAGTGGCAGAAATATTGCTGAAACACGGACAAAGTAGCCGCACCTGCCTGTTGTCGTACAGGTAGAACACGAGCATAAAGAGTAGAGCTTAGCTGGAGTCACTTTCAATGAAGAAACCAGATTTACTGGTCTTTATAGGATTGGTTGTTATTTTGGGTGCCGCGATTACCGGCATGACAATCAACGAAAATCAGCGTCCGTCTGCCGTTCTGGCATCGGAACATACTATTCGCTAGAGTGCTGACACATTCGCAGCGCGGTATCGGTAGCAATAGCAGATAACGGAATATCCCAGACTTCTGCAGGAAGCGCAGAAACGCATTGAAACTCATGGGCGCAACCAATGAGTCGCGGCTTGTTGCCTGCGTGTCGGGTAAAGGCTAGTGATCGGTCGTAAAAGCCGCCCCCCATACCCATGCGATTGCCATGCGGGTCAAAAGCGACCAAGGGCAAGCAAATCACCGACAGAAATTTTGCCTGTTGGTGCGTGTTGTAGCGGAAATCCGGTTCGGCAATGCCAAAGCGGTTGGTGCTCATGCGGGTGGTGGCCTGGTAGCGAACAAATGCCAGTTCCCCCTGGCGCAGTGGGTGCAGGGTGGGCAAGTAGACGGCTTTACCCATCCGGGTCAGTTGTTTGATGATCTGCTCAGGGTTTATTTCTCCATCATTTACCAGGTACAGCGCTATTCGCTTGGCGGCAAGGAGCGCACCTGGCTGTAACAGCGTGCGTTTCAGACCGTAGGCCGCTTGGTGTTGTTGCTTTGCTGTCAAGGCACGCCGTTGCTGGCGCATGGCTTTGCGAAGCTGATGCTTGTTCATAAAATTCGAAGCAAACCGGAAAGGAACCCCGCCGCACCGCTGTCGGAAAAAGCCCTTGAACCCAATGGTTCAAGGTGGTGGGTCATTCGCTGAATAAGGCTTTCCGGTAGTCGGACATGCGCACAACAGCGACTGAAACCCTCCGGGGTTGTGGTCATCGGCTCGAGGTCTTTGTCGACTGGCCAATGCAGCAGGGAGTTTGTGAAGTATATCAGAGATCAGTGGCTCTGCGAAAAGTCTGCGACAGGACGCTCAGAGTTCGCGCTGGATCGAGAGATTCAGCGCGCTGTCGAGACGGGTGTTCAGGTCTTCGAAAATACTGGCTTGCTGATCCAGCTCACTTTGCATTTCGAGCAGCTGATGGGCAATGTTCAGCGCCGCGATAACCGCAATCCGATCAGTGCCAGGCACCTTGCCCGAGGCTGATGTGGCATTTTTTATCTCGACCATCTTTTGATCCAGCAGCCGTGCGGCATCACGCAGCTGCTGCTCGGCACCCGCTGGGCAGTTGATTCGATATTCACGTTCCAGAATGGTGAGATTCAGGATCCTGGGGTCATTGGCCACAGTTGCGCTCCAGCACTTGCAATTTTTGTATCATTTCATGAACCTTGCGGCGTGCCGCTTCATTCTGCTGTACCAGTCTGGCCCGTTCAGACTGCCAGTTCACCTCTTCTGCGCGCATGCGCTGGTTTTCTTCACGCAGTTCCTGATGGATAGCGAGCAGTTTCAGGATACGCTGCTGCAGGCTGGGCAAGTCGTTTGCTGGCATAACATCCTTCTGGTTCAGAGCCAAACTGGGGCTACTACTATAAGAGCCGTCCAAGTGGCTGGTCAATCAGGCTGTCAATTCGTTGTAAAGCGGGAAACCCGAACGATGGCAATGTTAGAATGGGCAGATTGATTATATAGAGGTTGTTATGAAAATTGACTTTGCCAGCACAGCGGATATCTGGCTGGAAGCCCGTTGTTACCAGTCCCCATCGGCCTTGCACGGCTGGTTGAGTGGTTATCTGGCCAGTGGTTCCCGTCTTACCCACAAACAATGGCTGACAGAAGCGACGGATTATCTGGAATTGGAAGTTGCCCCGGAACCGCCACTGTCGGACATGCTGCCAGAATTTTATGACTGGGTGCTTGCAGTGATCAGTGCTGAAGAAATGGCCTACAGTCCATTATTACCGAGTGATGAAGATGCTGACGTCGCCGAACAGGTGGAATGTCTGGCAGAGTGGAGCAAGGGCTTTCTGGATGGCTTTGGTGCTTCAGAACGTTCGGCCGGGCAGTTGTCGGAAGACGTCGTTGAGGTCTTGCGTGATCTGGATGCCTTTTCCCAGGCCCAGGTTGACGATCTTGACGATGCGGGCAACGAAGGCATGTATCTTGACCTGTCTGAGCACGCTCGCGTGGCTGCTCTCACGGTGTTTTACAATATGAACCGTTCTGCAGGTTCGTCATCGACAACCCTGCACTGATCTGGAGATGGTATGAAACTGGAAGCATCCGAATACGCTCGTCGGCGCCAGCAGTTGATGGCGCAAATGAGTGATAACAGCATCGCTATTATTCCATCGGCTCCTGTCCATGTGCGTAACCGGGATGTGGAATACCTGTTTCGTCAGGATAGCGATTTTTATTACCTCAGCGGCTTTGACGAAGAGCATTCGGTGCTGGTGTTGATTCCGGGCCGTGAACATGGCGAATACGTGCTCTTCTGCCAGGAAAAAATCAAACAACAGGAAATCTGGACCGGACGACGGGTAGGGCCAGAAGCGGCGCCCGACGTGCTGGGTGCGGATGATGCGTTCCCGATCACCGACATCGACGACATCCTGCCGGGGCTGATCGAAGGAACCGATAAAATTTACGCCAATCTGGGTGTCAGCCCGGATTTTGACCGTCAGCTGATGGGCTGGGTCAACCATATCAAAGCCCAGGTACGTAACGGCTCACACCCACCACGGGAATTTAGCGGGTTGGATCATCTCCTGCACGAAATGCGACTGATCAAGTCGGAGGCCGAAATCGTCCTGATGCAGCGTGCAGCAGATATCAGTGCCGCCGCTCATTGTCGAGCCATGCAAATGGTGCAGCCGGGCATGTTCGAGTATCAGCTGGATGCCGAGTTGATGCGCACCTTTATGGCGGCGGGCAGCCGCTGGCCAGCCTATCCCTCCATTGTGGGGAGCGGTGAAAACGGCTGTATTCTGCACTACACCCGCAACGATGCACCGATTCAGGACGGCGACCTGATTTTGATCGACGCCGGTTGTGAGCTGGACTATTACGCCTCGGATATTACCCGTACCTTTCCGGCGAACGGCCGCTTTAGCGCTGAGCAAAAGGCGTTATATAACCTGGTTCTGGACGCCCAGTATGCGGCGCTTGACTGGATCAAGGCCGGAAATCATTGGAATGATCCGCACGATGCGGCCGTGACGGTGCTGGTCGAAGGACTGCTGGCACTCGGCCTGTTGTCTGGCGACGTGGATGAGCTCCTCGAATCCGGTGAATACCGCCGCTTTTATATGCACAAGACCGGCCACTGGCTGGGAATGGATGTGCACGATGTCGGCGAATACCGGATTGATGGAGCGCCAAGGCTGTTGGAAAACGGCATGGTCATGACGGTGGAACCTGGTCTTTATGTGGCCCCGGATGACGAGACCGTCGAGGCGCGCTGGCGCGGTATCGGTATCCGTATTGAAGACGATGTGGTGGTACGCCCGGATGGCTGTGATGTACTGACTGCCGGAGTGCCCAAAACAGTCGAGGAAATTGAAGCCCTGATGCAGGGTGGAATGCAGGGTCAATTGACTGACTGAGGGCAATGCCCGATGTATTTTCCTGACGCTGGTGGGTGGCGGATCGTGGAGGGCTATTGACCCTGGTGCGGGCTGCCCGTCAGAGTACTGCCTGCCGAATAGCGAGCCATATTCATGACCAACTCTGTCTCATCTTCCACCGCCTTTGATCTGGTGATTCTCGGAGCCGGAATGACCGGCGCCAGTCTGGTGCACCTGCTACAGCCTGCTTTGCAAACTGGCATGCGTATCGCCCTGATCGATCGCCAGCAGATCCATTGGACTGAGGATGTACTGGAACGCCCCCCCAGTTTTGATGGCCGTGCCACGGCGCTGGCCTGGGGTTCGCGTCAGTTGCTGCGGCGAATGGGTTGCTGGGAGGCGCTGATCGATCGAGCCTGTGCGATTCAACATATTCAGGTATCTGATCGCGGCCGTTTCGGGCAAACCCATTTGCACGCCAGTGAGCAGGGCACCGAAGCGCTGGGCTATATCGTTGAAAACGCCGTACTGGGACGAGCCCTGCTACAAGGGCTGGGCGCTTACCCGAATGTAACCTTGTTGTCAGACACCGACGTCCAGCGGGTTGATATGATCTCTGGTGGCAGTCAGCTGACGCTGGCTGGTGGCGAGAGCATTACGACGGCTTTGCTGGTGCTGGCCGATGGTGGTCGTTCTGGTCTGGCGCAGCAGTTGGGTATCCGGCAGCAGCGTGAAGAGTATGACAGTGTCGCATTGGTGACTCAGGTCGAGATGGATCGTGAGCATTTGCACTGGGCTTACGAACGTTTCAGTGATCATGGCCCGGTGGCGTTTTTACCTTTGCAGCAGCGCCACTTTGCCGTGGTCTGGACGCTGCCTCCCGACGATTGTGAACGCATTCTGGCCTTGCCCGATCCGCTGTTTGCTGAGCAGTTGCAGCAACAGATTGGCTACCGCTGTGGTCGTATAAAACGTATTGGCGAGCGCTTCAGTTACCCGCTGGCACTGGTGTGCAGTTGCGAACAGGTACGGCGTGGATTGGTGTTGCTGGGTAATGCCGCTCACAGTCTGCACCCGGTAGCAGGGCAGGGCTTTAATCTGGCGCTGAGAGATACCGCTGCCCTGGCCGCACGACTGCTGGAAAGCTGGGCAATGAAGCGACCGTTAGGGGATCTGGCCGTATTACTGGATTACGCCCAGCAGCAGCAGCGTGATCAGGGCAATACGATTATTGCCAGTGATCTCTTGCCGCGCTTGTTTGCCCACCCCGGCAAGTTGACGGCGCTGGGACGTGGTGCGGGGCTGATGGCCTTGGCCAGCCTGACCACACCGCGCCGCCTGCTGGCACTGCATGCCATGGGGCTTGGCCAGCCAGCACCCCGTTTTGCGTCTGCGCCAATTTCGGCTCAATCCTTTTCCCGGTTGGAGTCTGCCGATGCGCTATGACATTGTAATTATTGGTGCCGGACTGGTGGGTCAGTCGCTGGCGGCGGCGCTGGCGAGTGGTAACCCGGCGCTGACGGTCGCACTGGTCGATCCCGCTTTGGCGACACCGCCTGACTTGCCACCAGAATTACTGCCAGCGTTGCCGGATTTGGCCGCCAACGGGCTGGACAGCTTTGATCTCCGGGTCAGTGCCCTGACGGCGCGCAGTCAGCACTTGCTGACGGCAATCGGCGCCTGGCAATGGATACGGCCAGCACGACGTCAGCCTTACACCCACATGACGGTGTGGGATGCGGAAGGCACCGGAGAGGTCAATTTTGATGCCGCCGATCTACATGTGCCCTGCCTCGGTCATATTATTGAAAATCGCGAAACCCTGGCCGGATTGCGGCAGCGACTGGCTGCCTGTCCGGCGGTGACATTGATAACGCAGCCAGTGCGTTACCTCGATAGCCGCCGGGCCGATGGCCTGACGCCGGTGGTGCTGGAGCGAGGCAGCGGGCAGGACAGCGGCGGGCAGGGAGACACCTTGCTGGCCAGCCTGGTGGTGGGTGCCGATGGTGCCCACTCCCGTGTGCGGCAATGGGTTGGGCTACCGACCAGTGAATGGGATTACCAGCATCAGGCGCTGGTGGCGACTGTATCCACTGAGCGGCCAATGGCGGCGACGGCCTGGCAACGTTTTCGACCGCAGGGACCATTGGCATTATTACCCATGCCTACCAATCCCCGGCTGGCCTCGATTGTCTGGTCGACCAGCGACACCGAAGCCAATACTTTGATGGCGCTGGACAATGCGGATTTTTGTACCGCATTGTCAGCGGCATTTGAACAGCGTCTGGGTGCGATCACCGCCTGTTCACCACGCGCCGCGATTCCTTTACGCCAGCGCCATGCCCGACGTTACTGGCAGGATGGTGTGGTATTGGCAGGGGATGCCGCTCACACCATTCATCCGCTGGCCGGTCAGGGGGTTAATCTCGGTTTCAAGGACGTGGAGGTGTTGGCTGAAGAAATTCTGGCGGCGGTGGCGCGAGGTATCTCTCCAGGGCACGATCAGGTTCTGGCCCGTTATCAACGCCGGCGGCAGCTTGATAATCTGGCGACCATGGCTGCCATGGAAGGCTTCAAGCGCCTGTTTGCCGCCGATACTCCACTGATCCGGTTGCTGAGAAATAGCGGTATGACGCAATTTGACCGGCTGTTACCGGTCAAGCAGCACGCGATGATGCAGGCGATGGGGCTGTGATGGGGTTGTAGTGAAAGCGGGTTTGGTGGTCGCTTGTATCACTGGCGGTGCAGCAATGCATGAAGAGTGCAGGAATGGTTCGCTGCCAGTGCCCCGAACCGATATAATGCCCGGTTCTTTTTGCTCCGCCCTATTGAGGTCTCCATGTCTGAAGCTGTTTCCTGTCTGCGATTGAATCCACAGGCCGAGCGCCGTCTTAAGTCCGGCCATTTATGGGTTTACAGCAACGAGGTGGACATCAAAAAAACACCGCTGCAGGGGCTGCAAGCAGGTAGCCAGGTGGTGATTGAAATGGCCAATGGCAAAGCGCTGGGCAGTGCGGTGATCAGCCCGGATCAGCTGATTTGTGCACGACTGATCAGTCGCGACAGTAAGCAGTTTCTGGACAGCTCTCTGATTGTGCATCGCCTCAAGGTGGCATTGAGCAGTCGTGAGCTCTGGTATCCGGAGGGCTGTTATCGCTGGGTCTATGGCGACAGCGACGGCCTGCCGGGTCTGGTGGTTGACCGCTTTGGCGGCGTCGTGGTGGTACAGATCTCCAGTGTATTGATGGAAACCTTGCGTCAGGAAATTGTCGACGCGATTATAAAGGTCATCAAACCGGACGCCGTGGTGTTGAAAAATGACGGCAAGTTGCGTGCGGTTGAGGGCTTGCCGGAATACGTTGAAGTGGTCTACGGCGAGCTGGAAGATAATTGCGCACCTCTGGTCGAAAATGGCACCCGTTTTATGGCCCCTGTGATTGACGGTCAGAAAACCGGCTGGTTCTACGATCATCGCGAGAATCGTGCGGTGCTGAATCGTCTGGTTACTGGCAAACGGGTGCTGGATGTCTTCAGCTATATCGGTGGCTGGGGAGTGCAGGCCGCACGGCATGGTGCTGCTGAAGTGCATTGCGTGGATTCGTCTGCCAAGGCGCTTGACTGGGTCGCCCAGAATGCAGAATTAAACGGCGTTGCTGATCGTATGACCTGCTGGGAGGGTGACGCTTTCGAAGCCCTGCGTCAGCTCAAGGACAGCGGCGAGCGTTTTGATGTGGTGGTGGTTGATCCTCCGGCACTGATTCCCCGTCGTAAAGACATTAAAGCCGGTGAACAGGCGTATCACCGCTTGAATCAACTGGCCATGCGGTTGCTGAATCGGGATGGCTTGCTGGTCGCTGGCTCCTGTTCCATGCATCTGGGAGAAACCCGTTTGCCAGGGATCATCCGCACCTTGGGGCGGGAACTGGATCGAGACGTGTTGATTCAGCATGTCGGCAGCCAGGGGGCTGACCACCCAGTGATTCCGGCGATCCCGGAAACCCGTTACCTCAAAGCCGTGTTTGCCCGCGTGTTACCAACGCGTTAACTTCGACAACCACCACGTAGGGCCCGGCTCCGTCCGTGGCCGTTGCCGTCCGTTGCCGTTGCGCGTATCCCTGTCGTTGCACCATTTTATGGGGCGTTTCGGAAGGGTTTAGTGCGTATCGGGCAATGTCAGGCGTAACACGCTGGCGGTTTGTTGCAGCAAGGTATCCAGCTGCTGGACGCTGGCCGTCAGTGTGATGGCTGCGGTGGCCGATGGCGTGTGTTGCTGCTCCGCCGTGGTATTGCTCTCTGGTGCTGGCGCTTGGTTCAACGCCTGTGCCAGCGTGGTTTGCCATTGCCTCAGCAAATCCGGTTGCGTGGTACTTAATAACGGCACCAGCGCACCGGGGTGGGATTCACTGCCCAGTAGCCAGAGTTGCATGCCTTGCAGTAAGGCGAGGCTGTCCTGCTGGCTGGTGGCGCTGAATTCACTGCTGTTTCCCGGCAGGCGTTTTTCCAGCAATTCGGTTCTGATCAATCGCGCACTGGCGCTCATGCCAGCCTGTAATGCGGCTGCCGGTGTGCTGCTGGCAACCAGTCGAGCGTAATAGCCAGTCTCTCGCTCCCAGCGACGTTGCAAGCGGCGCAGGTGGTCAAGCAGTTGTGCGGTGACCCGTTGCAGATATTGGCGACGGCGATCCTGGTTGATGACGCCAGGCGGGGTGTCTTTGTTGAGGTGGTTATCAGCGGTGTTGTCGGCATGAGTAGCGGTATTCTTGTTGCTGCTACTGCCCGCTACTGCTGTTATGGTTTCAGTCTGCAGGTAGTCGCTGGCACTGCGCTGTCCGTCACTGCCCCAAAGCAAAAATTCAATAACATGAAACCCCAGGCTGACCGATGCCGGATCGGCGAAACCATGCTGCTGTTGTAGTGTGTCGCTGCTCAGTGGCAGAGTCAGATCGTTAACGATACCGGTAAAGGGATAGCCTGGCAGATAGTCGATGTAGCCACCTTCAATCGGCCAGCTGTCAATCAGGCTCAGCGTCTGGTGATAGCTGAGTCCCTGACGTTGCCATTCAACGGGGTCGGTGACCGGCAGGAAGCCATACAGGCGAGCACGCAAAAAAGCGCTATAGCTGTCGCGCCAGGCATCGCGGCTGGCTGCCAGTGTGAACGGGTTGGGATGGTCGAGCAGGGTGGTAATGGCATTTTGCAGGGCCTCTGCGCTGGCACAAGCCTGGATATGGCTGTCAAGGGCCGAGTGGATCAGGTGGTCGTTGATCTTTTCAGGATGCGTCGCCGGATCGCCGGTGAAATCGACCGCAGCCGGTAATGGTTGGGCTGGTGCCGGTGCTTGATCACAACCGGCAATACAGAGCAGCAGTAGGCTATACAGCCAGATAACGACGTGTTTCATTCGGTGTCTCTTGGTCGTACAGGGGAGCGTCGTGCTGTCAATTATCACGTAATGAAATCACCGGCCAACCGTGCTGGTTGGCTTCTGCTGCCAGGATGGCGTCCGGGTCAACAGCGACAGGCCGGTCAACCAGCCGCAATAATGGCAGGTCGTTGTGGGAGTCGCTGTAGAACCATGCGCCTTCCATGGTTTGTTGGCGTTCATTCAGCCAGGCGTTGAGTCGCGTCACCTTGCCATTCTGAAAGCTGGGAATGCCCACGATAGCGCCGGTGTACTGGCCGTTGATGACTTCCGGGTGCGGCGCAATGATATTGTCGATGCCCAGTCGCTCGGCAATTGGGTAGGTGATAAAGCCGTTGGTTGCGGTAATAATCAGTAACTGGTCTTCCTGATTCCGATGGTTCTGGATCAAATCACGGCTTTTCTGGCTGATCAGTGGTTCAATACGCTCTTCGAGAAAACGCTGGCGCTCGGCCAGCATCTGCTCAAGAGGGTGATCCAGCAACGGCTGCAAGGCGAAGCGCAGGTAGTCGTGAATATTCAGGGTGCCGGCCTGGTACTGCGCATAGAACTGGTCGTTGCGATATTTGTGCTCCGCTGGGTCAACCAGGCCGCGATCAGCCAGATATTGGCCCCATGCGTGGTCGCTGTCGTCGGATAACAGGGTGTGGTCGAGGTCGAAAATTGCCAGAGCCAAGCGATCCTCCCGGATGAATTGCAGAAAGAGCCGCATTCTATTATGAATGGACGGCACAGGTCACATTTTTACAGGTTATTGAAAGTCTAGCGGCGTGGCGATGACGGCATGAAAAATGACCCAGGAATGCCAGGATACAACGCATCATCGTGCTTTCTTGGTCATTTGGGCATTGACCTGCGGTTTGAAAGCGCTTGTGGATCATTCGCTTCAAACAATCGGTCATTGGGTTGGCGGCTCTGATCCCCCCGTCTTGTTCTGCCGCTTGCCAACTTCTCATGGTTCAGGTGAGGATAAAGAATGACAATCAATACCAGCGAGTCGGTGCATGCCGCTTGACCTTTGCGTTGAAATGGGCAAGTTTTGCAACTCTGTAATAATTCTCGGATGGCATTGTGATTGATGATCAGGGTTACCGCCCGAATGTCGGTATCATTCTGTGTAATGACCTGGGCCAGGTGCTCTGGGCCAGACGCATAGGGCAGGATGCCTGGCAATTTCCACAAGGCGGTATCAAACAGGGTGAATCCCCGGAACATGCGCTTTATCGGGAGTTGACCGAAGAAGTGGGACTGACGGCCGAGGATGTCCAGATTCTGGGTTGTACCCGTGGCTGGCTGCGTTATCGCTTGCCAAAACGCATGATCCGTCAGGGCCGCCAGCCGGTGTGTGTCGGACAAAAGCAAAAGTGGTATCTGTTAAAGTTGACCACGGAAGAAACACGAATCGACGTGGCCGCATCACCCAAACCGGAATTTGATGGTTGGGACTGGGTTAGTTACTGGTTTCCGCTGGGGGAGGTAGTCGCTTTCAAGCGCGATGTCTATCGTCGCGCAATGACTGAGCTGGCGCCGAAAATCGCTCGCTTGCAACGTAAAAGCACCAGTTGAGGTCCTATGCTCGACATACTTCGCCGAATCGTCCAGGAGGTCAGCAGTGCCAGCGATCTTAATGATGCCTTAAGAGTGGTGGTGGTGCGTATCCGTGAGGCCATGGAAACCGAGGTATGCTCTGTTTACCTGTTTGATGCGGACAGCAAGCGCTATGTGCTGATGGCCACTGAAGGCCTGAAGCAGGAAGCCGTTGGCCGGGTCAGTCTCTCTTCATCCCAGGGGTTGGTCGGATTGGTCGGCGCACGCGCCGAGCCTATTAATATTGATAATGCCCCTTCACATCCCAAGTTTCATTTTTTGTCCGAGACAGGAGAAGATCCGTTCCTGTCGTTTCTTGGTGTGCCGATTATTCACAACAAGCGCCTGATGGGTGTGCTGGTGGTACAGCAGCGTGACAGCCGCCAGTTTGATGAAGGGGAAGAGGCCTTTTTGGGCACCATGTCGGCGCAGCTGGCAGGGGTGATTGCCCATGCCGAAGCCACGGGTAATATTCTTGAATTGACGCCTGCCAACACCGAGCGCAAGAGCACCCGCTTCAATGGTGCGCCAGGGGCTGCTGGTGTCGGGTTGGGAACGGGTTATGTGATTACGCCGGCCGCCGATCTGATCAGTGTGGTCGACAAGATGGCCGAGAGTATTGAGCTTGAACTGGAAAATTTTGATCGGGCATTGATTGCCGCGCGTGGTGAAATCCGCCAGCTCGGTGCCCAGCTTAGCAACGATTTGCGCCCGGAAGAGATGGCGCTGTTTGATGTGTATATCAATATGCTTGACGACAACGCCCTGGGTGCGGAAGTCACCGGTCGTATTCGTGAAGGTCATTGGGCTCCCGGTGCCTTGCGACAGGTGGTGATGCAGTATGTTGGCCACTTCCAGTTAATGGAAGATGTCTACCTGCGCGAGCGGGCGACGGATATTCTTGATCTGGGCACCCGGATTTTGGCTCATCTTCAGGGCGTTTCCGAAGATGAGCCGGAAGAAGATGAATTTCCGGATGACTGCATTCTGGTCAGTGAAGAGTTGACCCCGGCGATGTTGGGAGAGGTGCCTACCAGCAAGCTGCGCGGGCTGGTGTCGGTGAAGGGTTCCTCCAATTCGCACGTGGCGATTTTGGCTCGGGCGATGGGTATTCCAACCGTGATGGGGGTGGTGGATTTACCCTATGCCCAATTACATGGCAAGGATCTGATTGTGGATGGTTATCGGGGGGTGTTGATTTCCAACCCCAATGAAGAGATCCGCGAGCAGTATCAGGAAATTTACGAAGAAGAGCTGGCGCTGCAGGAAGATCTGGAAGTACTGCGGGACGAACCGGCGATTACTCTGGATGGTCATCGTATTCCGCTGTGGGTCAACACCGGTTTGCTGACCGATGCCTTGCGCAGCCTGGATCGCGGTGCCGAAGGTGTGGGTTTATACCGTACCGAAGTCCCTTTCATGATGCAGGATCGTTTTCCCAGTGAAAGTGAACAGCAGAAAATCTATCGTCAACAACTGGAAATGTTTGCACCGGCACCGGTGACTATGAGGACACTGGATATCGGCGGCGATAAGTCGCTGACCTATTTCCCGATCAACGAAGCTAACCCCTTTCTGGGCTGGCGGGGTATCCGGGTGACACTGGATCATCCGGAAATTTTTCTGGTACAGGTGCGGGCGATGCTGAAAGCCAGTGAGGGTCTGAATAATCTGCGCATCATGTTGCCGATGATCAGCAGTGTGCATGAAGTCGATGAGGCATTGCACTTGATCTATCGTGCCCACGCCGAAGTCATCGAAGAAGGTTGCGATGTCGATATGCCGCAAGTGGGGGTGATGATCGAAGTGCCCTCGGCGGTATTCCAGATTCGTGATCTGGGCTTGCGAGTCGACTTCTTGTCGGTCGGCAGTAATGATCTGACCCAGTATCTGCTGGCGGTGGATCGTAATAACCCGCGGGTTGCCGATCTCTATCAGGCGTTTCATCCAGCGGTGCTGTCGGCCCTCAAAATCATTGCAGAAGCTGCCCATGAAGTGGGTAAGCCGGTCAGTGTCTGCGGGGAGCTGGCGGGTAATCCGCTTGGCAGTGTGCTGTTGATGGCGATGGGTTATGACATGTTATCGATGAACGCGACCAATTTACCGAAGGTGAAATCGGTAATCCGGGGCATCAATCTGGAGTGGGCGCAACGCCTGCTTGATCAGGTGATGCAGATCGAGAGCGCCCATGTGATTGCGGCGATGGTGCAGCTGGCGCTGGAAAAGGAAGGTTTCGGTCGTATCATCGGCCCGGCATCAGGCCGATGCTGATGCCGGTGTCCTGTTGATCCTGCCATTCAATCGCTCTCTAGCGGGTGTTTGAGTTGTTTTGCCAGATGGCTGTTCGTCCGTTAGTCAGGCACCAGGAAACGGCGCGACTGGCCGCTTTCTCCATTCTCAAGCCAGAGTTGCTCTTCGATTGCCAATCGCTGCCTGCGGCCAATCAGGCTGCTGCTGCTACGGGTACCGTAGCGGGCCGAGGTAATAAACTGGGCCGATAATAGTCGTTCCAGTTCAGCCGTTACGCCGGTATCGGGCAGGCAGTGGTCTGGCCATGGCGTACGCCGGTTCAGTAGCCGGGTTAATTGATGCTGATCCCCCTGCCATGTTTGTAACTGCGTCCGTGCCAGTTGGGCTTTGGGCCAGTCGCTGTCGAGCCGGGCATTGCTGAGTACATGTTGTCCCGGAGTGACGGCATGAGCCGTGGGTTGCGGCGTATTGGTGATGTACCACAGTTGTTCGGGGGTACCACACAGCAGGTTGAAACGGCCATATTGCGATGCTTCTGACAGCAGCGAACGGGCAAAGGCGGCTGGTGTTTGGGTGCTGCTGAGGTAGCGGGTTACCAGCTCACCACGGGAGCGAGCATTAGCGGGTGGATCGGGCAGGCGAATATTGGTGACGGCGGCGAAGCGCAGATCCAGGGTGATGCCAAGCCAGGTGCCACCTTGTTGTAAATCCTGCCCGGCGAGCAGTGTTGGCTGGCCTGGCCAGCGATGCAGGGGGGCGGTCGGGCGGGCATGAAACTCGTCACGATTGGCGGCCAGGGCCAGCCATTGTTCGGCACCGGGTTGCCAGTCAAATACGATCAGGCACATGGGGTGTCCTTAATAGACAGGGTCTTCAAGGTTACCGCTATCGTTAGCGCTTGGCGACCGTTGCCCGGTTGGCGTCGTTGTTCGCCATTGACGTTGCGCTGGGTCATAATGCGCGCCTTGAATTTTCTGCCCGGGAGGTGGTCTGTGGTCACGCTGTTGATGTATCTCGCCGTCGGTGCCTTTGCCGGGACACTGGCCGGGCTGTTTGGCATTGGCGGTGGCATGATCATTGTTCCGGCGGTGCTGTTTGCGCTGGCAGCCGAAGGCGTCGGCGTTGATGTGATGACCCATATGGCGGTCGCTACCTCGCTGGCGACGATTGTCTTTACTTCCGTCAGCTCAATCCGTGCCCATCTCCAGAAAGGCGCCATCGACTGGCATATGGTGTCGTTGATGACACTGGGTATCGTTGTTGGCACCAGCCTGGGTGTGGTGTTGATTGCTGAGGTACCGGGGCCGCTGCTGTTGAAAATTATCGGTGTCTTTGCAGGATTGCTGGGGGTGCAGATGTTTTTTGGCTTGCAGCCGCGACCCGGTGATTCACCTCCTGGGCGCAAGGAGCTGGCGGTGGCCGGCGCAGTTATTGGCTTTGGTTCCTCTTGGTTCGGGATTGGCGGTGGGACGTTTGCAGTGCCCTATCTGAGCTGGCGCAAGATGGATATGCGGCGGGCGGTGGCGACGTCAGCGGCCTGTGGTTTCCCTATCGCGCTGACGGGGGCGCTGGCTAATATCTGGTCGGGCTGGGGCAACCCGGAGTTGCCTGCCTGGAGTTCTGGGTTTGTCTATTGGCCCGCTGTCGCCGGTATGGTGCTGACCAGCGTGCCGTTTGCCCGACTGGGTGCTCATCTGGCTCACCGGCTGGATCAGGGCAAGCTGAAAAAAGCGTTTGCGGTGTTGTTGATTTGTGTGTCGATCAAGTTTTTGAGCCTGTCATTTTGATGTCGAACTGGCTCGCTAGACTCTTGTCGCAGTATCCATTGTCCTCGCTTCTGGCCGGGGTAACTTTTTTGCAAGGACGTCACCATGTTGACCTATCCCGAGATTGATCCTGTTGCATTGGCCATCGGGCCGTTAAAAATTCACTGGTATGGCCTGATGTATCTGCTGGCCTTTGGTGCCGCCTACTGGCTGGCAACCTGGCGGGCGCGTCGGCCTCACTCCGGCTGGAACGATCAGCAGGTGTCGGATCTGGTCTTTTTTGGGGCCATGGGAGTGATTCTGGGTGGCCGTTTTGGCTATGTTTTGTTCTATAACTTTCCACAATTTCTGGAAGACCCGTTATGGCTGTTCCGGGTTTGGGAAGGGGGGATGTCGTTTCATGGTGGCCTGCTGGGCGTACTGGCGGCTCTGGGCTGGTTCAGTTTCAAGTACAAAAAGAATTATTTTGACGTAGGCGATTTTGTTGCACCACTGGTGCCGATTGGCTTGATGTTCGGCCGTATTGGTAACTTTATTGGGGGTGAACTCTGGGGCCGTGTGGCAGACCCTGCGTTGGTACCCTGGGCGATGGTTTTCCCTCGTGCGGACGACTTGCCGCGGCACCCGTCGCAGTTGTATCAGGCCGGTCTGGAAGGTTTGCTGCTGTTTGTGGTAGTGCTGTGGTACTCCAATCGTCCGCGTCCCAGAATGGCAGTGGGCGCCGTTTTTCTGTTCGGATACGGTATTCTGCGCAGTGTCGCCGAATTTTTCCGCGAGCCGGATGCCCATATCGGGTTTGATCTGTTTGGCTGGATGAGCCGTGGGCAGTTGTTGAGTCTGCCGATGATTCTGGCCGGATTGATTTTGCTGCTGGTGGCTTATCGGCGTAACCGTTTTGCACCCGTCAGTTGAGCATTTTTTGATAAAAAGGGTAATGTATGAAGCAGTATCTGCAACTGATGCACCATGTACGTGAGCACGGTGTGTTCAAGCAAGATCGCACCGGCACGGGCACCTACAGCTGTTTTGGTTATCAGATGCGGTTTGATCTCAGTGAGGGGTTTCCGCTGGTGACCACCAAGAAACTGCATCTGCGCTCGATTATTCATGAGCTGTTGTGGTTCCTCAGTGGCGAGACCAACATCCGTTACCTGAAAGAAAACGGGGTGTCGATCTGGGATGAGTGGGCCGATGAGGATGGCAACCTAGGGCCAGTGTACGGCTCTCAATGGCGCTCGTGGCCGACCGCGAAGGGTGAGCATATAGATCAGATCAGCCAGCTGATTGAGCAGATCAGGAATAACCCTGATTCTCGCCGTCTGATCGTCAGTGCCTGGAACGTTGGTGAAATCAGCAATATGGCCTTGCCTCCCTGTCATGCGTTTTTCCAGTTTTACGTCGCCGATGGCAAGTTGTCTTGCCAGTTGTATCAGCGCAGTGCTGATATTTTTCTCGGTGTGCCCTTTAATATCGCCAGCTATGCCTTGCTGGTGCATATGGTGGCGCAGCAATGTGATTTACAGGTTGGTGATTTTGTCTGGACTGGTGGTGACGTGCACCTGTACGCCAATCACCTGCAACAGACGGATGAACAGTTGTCTCGCACTCCGCTGCCGCTGCCGAAGCTGGTGATTCAGCGCAAACCTGAGTCACTGTTTGACTATCGTTTTGACGACTTTGTTATTGATGGTTATCAGCATCATCCGCATATTAAGGCACCGGTTGCAATCTGAGCAGAGCCGCTGCTCTGGGGGATGATCGGCATCAACCCCTGCTTGTTCCCGTGATATCCATGCCCCTGATCAGGGGCTGTCCATTCCGATAAAAGTATCAGAAACCGGCACCTTGCTGATCCGTGTCTATACTCAGAATTCATGATTGATCTGAAGTTGAGCGTTATGGATTCAAGCGCGCCATCTTATCGCTGTACCAGATTGCTGGTGTGTGCACTGGATGCGGGGACAGAGTCTCCCCGGTTGGTCACCCGTGTGCCACAGGAATGGCTGTCCTCGCTGGAGCAACTCATCGAGCGCTGGCTTGGTGCTGGTGATGTTATTTGTCTTGTCGGCCGTCAGGCTGACGATACCTTGCTGGATACCGTCCGGCACGTGCGCCTGCAATTACCAGCAGCGGCACTGGTGATTACCCTGGATGCGATCGACAGCGAGGCGGTAGCACGGTTGATTCCTTGTGGTGTACAGGAGGTTTTTGCTGCACAGCAGCTGGAACAGGCGCAGACGGATCAGTTATGCGAAGGCGCAGTCGTCCGGATGGAATACGAACAATCGCTGCGTCGTCTCAGCCATTTTGATCCGTTAACCGGCTTGGCTGGCCGGGGGTTGTTTCAGGATAGACTGGAGCAAAGCCTGATTCAGGCGCATCGCAACGGCACCAATGTGGGGTTGTTGTTTATCGACCTCGACCGTTTTCGGGTGGTGAACGATGTCTACGGCCATCAGCTGGGCGACCGGTTACTGATCGCGAGTTCACAACGGCTACAGGAAAAACTGCGCCGTTCGGATACGGTCGCCCGGCTGGGCGGTAACAGTTTTGCCGTGATTCTGGATGCCGTGCGGGGTGTCGAGGTGGTTACTGCTATTGCGCAAAAACTCATTCATGCGCTGAAAGCGCCTTTCCGCATCGATGGCCATGAAATTTTTGTAACGGGCAGTATTGGGGCGGATTTGTCTTGTGAGGCGAACTACGATTCCGGCCAGATGGTGCGCCGTACCGAGTTGGCATTACACCAGGCCAAGCGGGATGGCCGTAATGGCTGTCAGGTTTTTACGCCACAAACCGCTCCTATGGACAAGATTCGATTGGGGCTGGAAAGTGCCTTGCACCATGCTCTGGAACGGGATGAGCTGCGTCTGGTTTACCAGCCGCAAGTCTCGGTGGTTGGCCAGCATTTTGTTGGTGCCGAAGTGCTGTTACGTTGGAAGCATCCGGTATTGGGATGGGTATCTCCGACGGTATTTATTCCGGTGCTGGAAGATACCGGACTGATTGAACCGTTTGGTGAATGGGTACTGCGACGTGCCTGCCAGCAGTACAAGCGCTGGCTGGATGACGGCGTGGTCGGTTTGAACAGTAAAATTTCAGTCAACCTTTCCCCGCGCCAGTTTCGTCAGCGCGACCTGGGAGAACGTATTCAGGCGGCGATTCAGGATACCGGGCTGCCACCGACCAGTCTGGCCCTGGAAATTACCGAAAGTACCTTGATGTACAACCTCGAACAAGGCGCGGTTTTGCTCCGTCAGTTACGACATCTGGGCGTCAGTATTGCTATTGATGACTTCGGTACGGGTTATTCGTCACTGGCCTATCTGAAAGACCTGCCGATTGATTATCTCAAGATCGACCGCAGTTTCGTCAAGGATATTGTCACGGACCGCAATGATGCCGCGATCGCCAACTCGATTATCGGCCTGGCGCACAACCTCGGGCTGAAAGTGGTGGCGGAGGGGGTTGAAGAACAGGATATCCTCAACGTACTGGCGGATTTGGGTTGCGATCAGTACCAGGGCTATTTTTTTGCCCGTCCGGTCGTCGCCGATGAACTGCCGCTGTTGATTGCCGGCTGCGACTGAACCCGCCATGAACCCGGCAATGTGCTGTCCTGTTTGGTGCTGGCTCTGCTGCCGGGTGGGCGCTATCATCGGGTGCTTCATCGTCTGGCTGCTAGCGGCCATGGCACTTCCCCGGTTCGAAGCGGTTTTTTTGCTATGAAGTTGTCCCTGATCGTTGCCCTGTCGCGCAATCACACTATCGGTCTCAATAACCAGTTGCCTTGGCACCTGCCTGGTGATCTGAAGTATTTCCGTGACAGCACCATGGGCAAGCCTGTCGTCATGGGGCGCAAAACCCATGAAAGTATTGGTCGGGCGTTGCCCGGTCGCGCCAATATTGTGATCAGCCGCCAGCCAGGCTATCAGGCCGACGGCGTGGCCGTGGTCAGCAGTCTGGAGTGTGCCATCGAACTGGCGGCCCGACTGGCACTACAAACCGGTGCCGAGGAAGCCATGATTATGGGGGGGGCTGAGATTTACCGGCAGGTATTGCCGCTGGTTGAGCGCTTGTATCTGACGGAAGTGGATGCCGATATTGAGGGTGATGCCTTTTTCCCCGAGTTCGATCGCGCCGAGTGGCAGGAGCTGAGCAGTGAGGTGCATTCACCGAGTGACGCTAATCCGTATCCCTACCGTTTTGTGGTGTACGAACGCAGATCTTGAGTCCAGCCCTTAATCCTCTCATCATAGCGGCCCATTGTACTGAGCAGGGTTCGGGCTGTGTCCAATTTACCATTAAAGGTGTTTGCTGGCGTCGAGGCGCTACAGCATATTCGTGACCATGGTTTGCAAGCGGACGATATCCAGGTGGTGCTTGGAGCATCCGGTGGCCCGAAATGGCTGGCACTGGCAGCGATGGATCGCTACCTGCTCAGTGAATGGTTCAAGCACCGCACCGAGCCGCTGCATTTGCTCGGGACTTCGGCCGGTGCCTGGCGGCTCAGCTGTTTTGCCCAGCAGGATCCGCTGGCAGCGCATCGGCGATTTCTGGAAGCCTATGTTAGCCAGCGCTACTCGGCCAAACCCACGCCTCTGGAAGTGGCTGCTGAATGTCGCCGTATGCTTGACCTGGCGTTGGGTGAGCAAGGCATAGCCGAAATTCTGGAACATCCCTTTATGCGCTATCATACTCTGGTCACCCGCTGTCGGGGTTTGACCGCCAGTGATACCCGATGGCTGCAAACAGCCGGCTGGCTCGGGGCTATCGGGGCGAATCTGTTGTCGCGCAAGGGCATGCGACCCTGGATTGACAGGGTGTTGTTTCATCATCCTGAGAAACCGCCGATCGACTATTTCCCTCATTTACCCGCCCGTCATGTGACATTGACTGCGGCTAACCTGCGTCCGGCGATCTTGGCGACCGGTGCGATTCCGCTGGTGGTTGCCGGGGTACGCAATATTGTCGGTGCGCCAGCAGGTACTTACCGGGATGGTGGTATTACCGATTATCAGTTTGACCTGCCGGTGTTACCGAAAACCGGTTTTGTGCTTTATCCCCATTATTTTGCCCAGGCACCCAAGGGTGGCTGGTTTGACAAGCGCTTGCACTGGCGAACGGCGTCTCGTGAACATTACCGCCGCACCATCATTGTGGCACCGTCATGGGAGTTTGCGGCTACCTTGCCGGGAGGGCGGATCCCGGATCTGGATGATTTTTACGACTTTGATTACCCTCAGCGCTGCTTGCGCTGGGAGCAGGCACTGGCTGCTTGCGAAGCGTTGGCGGATACCCTGGATCGGATTCACAGCCAGCAGCGCTGGGCCGAAATAGCCGAACCCTTGCCCTGGTAAAGACAGAACGAGCACAATTGACTCTTGAATCAAGGGGGCATCTATTTAATCCGGTGCCGCTCTGGGCTTTCGGATGGTGTCGAATCACGAAGCCGGTTTGCAGGCCTGACGGGTCACGTCAAAAGCCGGTAATACTCGCGCAGAGTCGTGCAGGATTAAATAGATGTCCCCTCAACACGACCGCGACAGGAATCGTATGGCACGAGTGAGCGAAGTATTCCGGGTTTTTCTGCTGCTGGGGCTAACCGCCTTTGGCGGCCCGGTTGCCCATCTGGGTTATTTTCGTACTGAGTTGGTGGATAAACGCCGCTGGTTGAGCGACGCCGCATATGCTGACCTGGTGGCTTTGTGTCAGTTTTTGCCTGGCCCGGCCAGTTCCCAGGTGGGGTTCGGTTTGGGATTGATGCGCGCCGGCTGGCCGGGAGCGTTGGCTGCCTGGTTGGCGTTTACGCTGCCATCGGCGCTGGCGCTGGTGTTACTGGCAACACTGGCCAGTACCGCAGCGGGTAGTCTGGCGGCACTGTTACACGGTCTCAAGGTGGTGGCGGTGGCGATTATTGCCCATGCGGTACTGGGGATGGCGCGTAATTTGTGCCCTGATCGGGCGCGGGCGTCGATGGCGCTGCTGGCGGCGGCGCTGGTGCTGTTACTGGGAGGCTTGAGCGGACAATTACTGGCGATAATGGCGGGTGCCTTGGCCGGTGCGGTCTGGTGTCGTCATCTGGCTATTCCAGCAGCGGTGGCACCCTTGTTCGGGGTTTCCCGAGGGGCTGCGGTAGTGGCTCTGGGGGTGTTTGTCGTGCTGTTGGCCGGGTTGCCCTGGATGGCAACGCTGACCGCGCAACCCGGCTGGCAGATACTGGACAGTTTTTATCGCGCTGGTGCATTGGTATTTGGCGGTGGGCATGTAGTGTTACCGCTACTGGAAGCCGAAACCGTTCAGGCCGGTCACATCGGAGCGGATGCCTTTTTGGCCGGATATGGTGCCACTCAGGCAGTGCCGGGGCCGTTGTTTACTTTTGCTGGTTTTCTCGGTGCTGAATGGGCGGAGGGGCTGGGCGCATCCGGGACAATGATCTGGGGACTGGCCGGGTTGGCGTTAGTCGCCGTGTTTTTGCCAGGATTGCTGTTATTGATCGCGGTGTTGCCATTCTGGCAATGGGCTGGTCAATGGGCGGGCTTGCGGGCGGTGATGGCGGGTGCGAATGCTGCTGTGGTGGGTATTCTGGGAGCGGCACTGTATCAACCCGTCTTTACCAGCGCCATTCAATCATCCGCTGAGCTGGTGCTGGCGCTACTGTGTTTTGTCTTGTTGACGGCCTGGAAGGCACCCTCCTGGTTGGTGGTGCTGGTGGGGGCGGGTGGTGGTGTGTTGCTTGGCCCATAAGCACCCGCTCAATTGCTAATCCTTGTCGGACATCAGATTGCCCAACAGCAGGTGGCTGCATTGCCGTTCCTTGTTGTAGGATCTGTCGCGAAAGAAGGGCCGCCCGGCGCGCCACACGTTGAAGCCCAGTTCCGCCGACCAGCGTTTGGCCTGGGCTTGTGCCTGTTTGGCAGCGGGGATTGTTGAGGCGGCTAGCGGCGGTTTTTGTGCCCACAGAATCCAGTTGCCATCTTTTGTTGTGGCATGCCGTGTTATGGGGAAGCGTTGCTTTAACTTCCACAGCCAGATGGCCTGATCGCGGTGTTCACGCCACAGGTTCAGTACCAGCCAGCCACCAGGAGCCAGATGCTGGTGGCAGTGATCCAGAAAGTTTTCCTGCAGTTGTTGCTGATCCAGTCCGTCGGCCAGAAACAGATCGCTAAGTAACCAGTCGACGGCGTTGGCAGGCGCTTGCGCCAGCCAAACGCCTGCATCGGCAATATTGACGTTGAGGTGGTCATTGCGAGGCAGGGCAAAATACTGTCGTGCCACCTGTAATACCGCAGCGCGCAGTTCCACTACGTTGATTTGGGCGTCGGGGAGCAGACGGTGGATGGCACTGGTCAGTAGCCCACCACCCAGCCCCAGCAGGCTGATCTGCTGCGGGGGCTCGGCAAACAGCAGCAGTGAAGCCAGCATGGCGCGGCTGTATTCATGCTGCAGCTGTATTGGCTGATGTTTGAGCAAGCAACTTTGTTCATCGGCGGTGCCGAAACTGAGGTAGCGTTTGTTGCCGTCATCAAACACCTGTATGACGCCGTAATCGTCGTAGCGCCGGTGTATTTCATTGGCAGCAATAAACCACTCACTCATTCTGTGATGCCTGTGCTCAGAGTGTTTTCAGGAATACCTTGGAGTTACGCTGGAAGTTATAGAGTTTCTGGCGCTCTTCGGGTAGATCAGATACTTGACCAGGCACAAAGCCTTGCTCAATAAACCAGTGTGCGGTTCGGGTCGTTAGTACAAACAGTTGTTGATACTGACGTCTGCGGGCTTCCTGTTCGATCTGTTCCAGCAATAGCTGGCCGCGATGGCCGCCACGATAGTCGGGATGCACGGCGACACAGCCAAGCTCGGCACGATCATCAGAATAAGGATACAAGGCGGCACAGGCGGTGATCATGCCGTCACGTTCGATAACGTAAAAACGGCTCAACTCGGTTTCCAGCAACTCCCGTGAACGGCGTACCAGGATACCGGCATCTTCCAGCGGTTTCAGCAGGGAGAGAATGCCACCAACGTCATCAATTCTGGCGGGTCGCAGCTGGTCGTAAGGATCCTGGCTGATCATGGTGCCTTTGCCCTCACGGGTAAACAGCTCCTGCAACAGCGCGCCGTCGTGGTGAAAGCTGATCAGATGGGCGCGGGGCACGCCCTGGCTGACAGCTCTCAGTGCCGCTTCGGCATGGTTGCGGGCTTCGCCGCTGAATTGTGGCAAACGTTCTTCCAGACTGCGACAGGTCAGCTGTTGCAGGGTGCTCCCGTTACGGTTCAGCAGGCCGTCATCCTGGCCCATCAGAATCAGCTTGTCGGCGCGCAGGCTGGTAGCGGTGTGGCGGGCGACATCTTCAACGGCGAGGTTGAAGACTTCCCCTGACGGTGAGTAACCCAGGCAGGACAGCAGCACAATGTTACCGGCTGCCAGCAGATCCGTAATGGCGCTGTGGTCTATCCGGCGAACTTCGCCAGTGTGCTGGAAGTCGATGCCGTCAATCACTCCCATGGGTCGGGCGGTGACAAAGTTGCCGCTGACAACCCGCATGCGGGCACCGTGCATGGGGGAGTTGGGCAGCCCGACCGACAAGCGCGATTCAATATCGGCCTTGACGTAGCCAACGGCAGCCTTGACGGCAGTCAGGGCCTGACGGTCGGTGATACGGAAGTCCTTGTGGAAGGTGCTCTGTGCCCCCAGGCGCTCAAGGGCCATGTCGATTTGTGGTCGGGCACCGTGTACCAGTACCAGGCGTACGCCAAGACTGGTAAGCAGGGCGATATCCTGCACGACGTTGGTGAAGTTGGCATCGGCGATGGCATCACCTTCGCACATCAGCACAAAGGTTTTGCCCCGGTGTGCGTTGATGTAGGGGGAAGACTGGCGAAACCATTGCACGTAAGCGGTGGTGTCAGGGGTCACTGGCGTCAATGCTGTGTCTCAGGCAAATAGGGTTTATAAACTGATTTAACCACGCTCACTGGCTGCGGACTACTTCTGCCGCTGAAATGGCAGTCCAGCGGCAGCGGTGCGAGCTACTGTGAGTGTGATGTCTGGCGACTCTAGCGCTTCTCTTCGAGACAAAATTGCTGTATCAGCGAGCGAATCAGCTCGACCCCCGGCGCTATCTGGCTGAGCGCCAGAAATTCATCAACCTGATGAGCCTGATCAATGCTGCCTGGCCCCATGACGATGGTTTCAAATCCGAGGGCCTGTAGAAAGGGCGCTTCGGTGGCAAAAGCGACGGCTTCACTGCGATGGCCGGTCAACCGCTCTGCCGCTTGCACCAGCGGGCTGCTGGCAAGGGTTTCAAACGGTTCGATACCCGGGAAGTGGGTTTCCAGTTCAAAAATAACGTTATTCCGGGCAGCTATCGGACTCAGCCGCTGGCGAATTTCGTGGCGCAAATCGTCATTACTCATACCGGGCAAGGCGCGCAGATCGAAGGCCAGTTCGCAACTGCCGCAAATCCGGTTGGGGTTGTCGCCACCGTGGATACAGCCAAAGTTGAGGGTGGGAACCGATACCGTAAAATGGGCATTGCTGTACTGTGCAGCCAGTTCCTGGCGCAGGTTTTTCAACTCGCCGATGACATCGTGCATGGCGTCAATACTGTTGATGCCCAGTGCCGGGTTGGACGAGTGTCCAGCACGTCCGGTCAACCGTACGCTTTCCATGATAATCCCCTTGTGCATGCGGATAGGGCGTAGGCTGGTGGGTTCACCGACCACCGCATAACGGCCCTTCAGTCGGCCCTGGCGGGAGAGGTCGCGGGCGCCGCACATCGAGCTTTCCTCGTCGGCAGTGGCCAGAATCATCAAGGGTTGTTTGAAGTCGCTGCTATGAAACGCCTGTACGGCTTCCAGTACCAGAGAGAAAAAGCCCTTCATATCGCAGGTGCCCAGGCCATACAGACGACCGTCCCGCTCGGTAAGGGTGAAGGGGTCTGAGATCCAGCGCTCCGGGTTGCAGGGCACGGTGTCGGTATGTCCACTCAGCACCAGGCCACCATCCCCCGTTCCTCGTGTCGCCAACAGATTGGCTTTGCCCGGATTATCTGCCACCGGTAGAATTTCAGTGGCAAATCCCAGTGTTTCAAACCAGTCGGCCAGGCTCTGAATCACCGCCAGATTACTCTGGTCGTATTGGGGCAGCACCGAGCTGATACTGTTGTGACCAACCAGTGTGGCCAGGCTTTCGACAAATGTGGGTACTTTCTTGACAGAATTGGACATGAAGCAATGACCTTGTGCTTGCGCAACCTGACGAGCGTCATGACAATAGCGGCATGACCTATGAAATCGAGCTCAAATTACGTTTTGCTCCAGACAAGACGGCGGCATTGCAGCAGGCGCTGGATGTTCGGGCAACCCGTGGCGGACATTCTACGCTGAACAATACCTACTTTGACACTGAGGATGGTGCTTTGTCGCGCCAGGCCTGCGCCTTGCGGATTCGCCAGAAGGGCGAGACCGCCTTCGAGCAAACCTTGAAGACCCTGGGGAGCAGTCAGGGCGGCTTGGCGGTGCGCCATGAATGGAACTGGCCACTCGATCAAGGGCAGCTGGATGCCTCCTTGCTGGCCTCCGACGAGGTATTGGGGCACTGGCCTGATGGCATCTCTGCCGACTCCCTGATGCCCCTGTTTAACACTCACTTTGAACGTCAGCGCTGGATTTGGCAGCTGGGTCAGAGTGAGGTGGAAATTGTGCTTGATCAGGGCCTGGTACAGGTGCAAGGCGCCGAGATACCGCTGTGTGAGCTGGAGCTGGAACTGTTGCAGGGTGACCCGGCAGTGATCTGGTGGATGGCGGAAGCGCTCTGTACTGAAGTGCCCTTGTGGATCAGCGATATCAGCAAGGCTGAACGGGGCTACCGGCTGCTCGGGCTGGGCCGCGACTGGCAACAGCAGGGTGATGTTTTTGAGGTCGGTGTCGACTTCGCCAATTTGCCAGATCAACTGAACAATTGCTTCGAATGGATCAAGCGGGCGTTAGAGACCCTGCTGTGGGAAGCACCGCCACCCACCACTCAACTGGCCGTCGGCTTTGCCGCCCATCTGCTGGCATTTTTCACATTGGCCCGGCTGGAGCCGTCGTACCGGCAATGCCTGCCGACAGTGACCTTGGTTAATCCGTCGCTGGCACTGACGAGTGCCTGTCTGGTACGGACGGAGTTTGCCCAGCAGTCGCCGGTTGTACAATGTGCAGCCACACATATAGCCGAGTGGCGTGATCAGCCGATGCTGGCTCAGACCTTGTTGAAATTGGGTCACTGGTTGTGGCAGTTGCAGACGAGTACCAGCACCCCGTTGCCGCAACAGGGTAAAATGACATCCAATCGGTTGCTGGCACCGTGTCAGGGTGATCCAGAACATCGCGAGGCATGGCTGGAGCAGCCGCAACGGCTGGTCGAATGGATGTTACTGGACGACGGCCAGGCATTGGCTTCCCGCTGGCACCATGATGTTCGCACCAGCGCTGCCGAACTACTGGGTTTGCAGCTTGAACTAACGGCTATTCGACATTACACCCCGACGTTGAATCGAGAAGACTGGCGACAACGTTGCCAGCAGCGGGATGCCCGTCGGTTACAGCTGTCCAGCTTGTTGATCCAGCTGTCAGAACGCCCCCCAGTTTAATCCACTTTTACTATCCCTGGAGTTTTTCCATGCAGTCTAGTGCTGATCGCCAACTGAGTCTCACCGGTCTGCTGGAGGATATGCGCAGAGACAAGTTGCTCAGCCCTAACGATTATGAACAGGCGTTGGGTATTCGCCGTCAATCTGGCGAAGCCAGTCTTCATCCGCTGACCTTGCTGGCGCGACAGAATTTTCACGATGCCCGTCCGAACGGCAAAACGCTGACAGAAGATGCCCTGTGCGAGTGGCTGGCCGGTCGAGTGGGGATGACTGCCTGCCAGATTGATCCACTGGAAATTGATGTGCCCTTGGTCACGGATGTGATGTCCTATGCCTTTGCCGAACGTCATCGTATTCTCGCAGTGCGGGTGACCAGTGATGAACTGGTGGTGGCTACGGCAGAACCGGATGTGGCCAGTTGGGTGGGTGATCTGGAGCATGTCTCCCGGCGCACAATTCGTCGAGTACTGGCGGCACCTTCATCGATAGAGCGTTACCGGGTTGAGTTTTATCAGTTGGCCAACTCGGTCAGCCGTGCGCGTGGGGATCATGCCGGTGCCAGTGCGGTGCAGAACCTGGAAACCATGCTGGAGCTGGGCAAAGCCAAGGCTCCCGATGCTAATGATGAGCATATTGTCAATATTGTCGACTGGCTGTTGCAGTATGCTTTTGATCAGCGCGCCAGTGATATTCACCTGGAACCGCGCCGCGAGGTAGCCCATGTCCGCTTCCGGATTGATGGTGTACTGCATAATGTGTACGAGTTGCCTGCCCAGGTGGGCACTGCGGTGCTGGCACGGATCAAATCGCTCGGACGTATGAATATTGCTGAAAAACGCAAGCCACAGGACAGTCGGCTAAAGTCAAAGACACCTTCCGGACAAGAAGTGGAATTACGTTTGTCGACCTTGCCAACTGCCTTTGGTGAAAAGCTGGTGATGCGCATTTTTGATCCCCAGGTACTGGTGCGCAGCTTTTCTGAGCTGGGTTTTGGCAAGGAGGATCAGCGCCGCTGGCAGCAAATGGTCAGCAATAATCACGGCATCGTCTTTGTCACCGGTCCTACCGGCTCCGGTAAAACGACGACACTTTATTCCACGCTGAAGCAGTTGGCGACGACGGATGTAAACGTGTGCAGCATTGAAGACCCGATTGAAATGGTGGAAGCGTCTTTTAATCAGATGCAGGTGCATCCGGGTATCGACCTGACCTTTGCCAGCGGGGTGCGGGCTTTGCTGCGACAGGATCCCGACATCATCATGGTAGGGGAGGTTCGAGACCTTGAAACGGCAGAGATTGCGGTGCAGGCGGCGCTGACGGGCCATCTGGTCTTGTCGACGTTGCATACCAATGATGCACCTTCGGCGTTTACCCGATTGCAGGAGCTGGGGTTGCCAGCTTATCTGATACGCTCCAGCGTTCTGGGCGTGATGGCGCAGCGGTTGATTCGTTCATTGTGCCCTCACTGCAAGAAAAAACAGCCCACTGACGAAGCGGTATGGAAGCAATTGACGGCGCCCTGGTTGGTGAAAACCCCCGAACAGGTGTACACCGCCGTTGGCTGTCTTGAGTGCCGAGGTACCGGTTATATGGGCCGTATGGGTATCTATGAAGTGATGCCGATGACCGAAGCACTGGAACCCCTGGTCAATGAGCAAACGGATCAGCAAAAACTGCGGCAGGCGGCGATGAAAGAAGGCATGCACAGCTTGCGTCTCAGTGGTGCCCACAAAGTCGCAGCAGGTTTGACAACAATGGAAGAGGTAATGCGTGTCGCACCATTAGCGCGTCATTCAAGCTGATATGGTTAACGGCGATTCAGTAACGCGAATCGTCATGGAGCGTAAAGCTTCCAGCCGCTACAATGACGAACAGCTCATCAAGGCAACAGGACATTCAGGTGCAAACACTCGTTCCTCCGATTATCGATCTCGAAGCATCGGGCTTCGGTTCAGGCAGTTATCCGATAGAAATCGGATACGCGCTGGAGGATCGTATGGTGAATTGCTGCCTGGTGCGCCCGGCCCCGTCGTGGCGACACTGGAGCGATGACGCGGAAAAAATTCATGGCATCTCCCGCAACATGCTTGAAGAGGACGGTCTGAGTCCTCGCGAAGTGGCGTTACGCCTGAACGATGCCCTGCGTGGCAAAACCCTGTACTCGGATGCCTGGAGTTATGACAGTTCCTGGCTCGGACGACTGTTCGATGAAGCTGAGCTGATACAGCGCTTCCGTATTGAGACCATCAACCGACTGCTCACCCAGGAGCAGATGGAAGCCTGGCACGACACCAAAGACAGTCTGTGGGCTGAAATGAGCATCGACCGCCATCGGGCTGCCAATGACGTACGGGTGTTACAGGAAACGTTCTTGCGAGTCACGGGTCGGGTCTGAATTCAGCATCGCGGTTGTTATTTGTTCTCTCGACCCTTTTGTTCGGGGTTTTCCCGTCATTCTGTCTGTTATGCCGTAACTGGCAGCGGTTCTGGCTATTGTCGTTAAAAACTTGCGGGTTGGTTCGCTGGTTTTGTCGTGCAAACATGGCTACATTAAACGCCCCTCATTCTGGCCCTACTGGCCTCTGACGAGAACTGGAGATAAGAATGGATATCAGCCAGTTAATACCACTGGCAGTGCAGCTCGTGACCCTGGTCGCCCTGTTTCTGGTGGTTATCCCGTTAAAAAAACGTCTTGAACAAATTGAATCCCATCAGAAAATACAAGCTGCCGAGCAGTCAGAGCAACATAAACTCAGCTCAGAAACTCTGGACAGTGTGGTTAATGAAATCAAGGATCACTTCGAAATCAGCCTGAACAATCTGCTGCGCGATACTGATGACATCAACAACAATCTGAAAGTTAATGGTGAACAAAGCCAGCGCGCACTGGAATTGCAGGAATTGGCGTTCAGTGAAGCCACCACCGGCAATACCCGGATCCAGGATGTGTTGTCGGAAAACCATCGTCGTCAGCAAAAATTGATTGAAGACCTGACCCGTACTTCGGTGGCTGCATTCCGTGAAACGACCGCTCATGTGCAGGGGAATGTTCACCAGGCGCTCGAAGTGCACAACGGCGCCTTACTCAAACTGAGCGAATCTTCCCAACGTATGCTTGGCGGTATGACTGCGAATTTTAGTGAAATAAGCAAGGAAATTGCCACCCTAAAAAAGGCGGTGGCAGCGATTATCAACTTCCAGCGCAGTTTTGATCACACAATAGCCACCCGTTTAGAGCAGGCGCTGGAACCGGTGGGCGAGCAGCAAAAGCAGCACGTAGCGGAGCTTCACTCGGTATTTGAGCGTCAGGGTCAGCAACTGGAGCTGGCCGAAACATTCATGACCACATTGGCAGACATCAATCGTTCCTTGCAGATGCAGCGGCAGCAGTTACATGACGTGAGCGAGAATAGCAGCACTGTTGCCGATATGACGGAAAACCTGGTGCGTAACCAGCTGGAAGCCAGCACCTTTGAGCGTCGGCATGAGTCCCTCAGCCAGGAAGTGGCAGAACTGTCAGTGATGATGCAGCCGCTACTGGAATCCATTCATGATACGCATCCGGCGGCGGCTGGTGATGCCGCAGCGCTGGCCGAATCTCTGGATGCGTTGCGTCTGGCACAGCAGCAGGCGGCGACGGAGCTACATGACCTTCGGCAAGTGATGCAGTTGTTACGTCTGCAAAAACTGGTATCAACCGGGGTCGCTGATCAGGCGCTGTCCGCTGATAGCAATGCCAATGGTGCCCGGATCGAAACGATGGATATGGTGCAGTATCTGAGTCCGTGCCGCATCGAGCGGGTAGAAGACAAGTCGACGGGGGAGTCTACCCGGTTTGAGTTTGATGACAGCGGTCGCAAGCTGACGGCGGAAACCTTTATCAATGACCGTCTCAAGTACCGGATGCATTTTGATGTGACCGGTAATCCGACCCGTTCTTCCGAATACGATGAGTTGGGCCGGGAAGTCTTTCAGTACGACTATAATCCGTTTGGTGAACTGGTCAGGAAGACTCAGCTGCATTATGACTCGACGGGTATGGCCGCTGGCAGCACCGAGACCTTGCTGGTCTGATTTTAACGATACAGGTTGGCTTTGCCGTTGCCAGCGTCAGGTTGAGTCTTGAAACGGCGATGTAACCACAGATATTGTGACGGATGCTGGCGTAATTGCTGTTCGATAAAAGCATTGGCGACACGGGCGTCCTCTATGTCGTCACCGCTTGGAATCGGCAGCGGTGGATGCACGGTAATGTCGTAGCCGGAATTGTCATCTCGGCGGAAGTAGGTCAGCGGCATGACCTTTGCGTTGCCCGCTTTGGCAATACGCGAAGTCGCGGTAATAGTCGCGGTCGGAATACCAAAAAAATCCACAAAAACGCTGTTCTTGCGGCCAAAATCCTGATCTTGTGCGTACCACAGGACTTCGCCCTGCTTGAGGCAACGAATAAAGGAACGGATGTCCTTGCGGGTATAGCAGCCTGTGTAGAGTTTTTGCCGTTGTTGCTCCATCAACCAGTTCATCACGGGGTTATCCTGTGGCCGATAGCTGACGTTGGCCGGTAATTGGGTGACAAACAGCGCGCCTGCCAGATCCAGCATGGAGTAATGTGCTCCCAATAATATGACCCCCCGGCCAGTGGCCAGTTCGGCCTTTAATTGCTCGAAGCCGTGAAAATGGGTGCGATCCAGCAGATAGTCCGGTCGCCGGAACCAGCCGATCAGGGTTTCCATCAGACCAATACCGTTGTCGATAAAAATTTGCCGTACCAGCTGGGTTTGTTGTTGCTCGGCCTTTTCTGGAAAGCAGAGACGCACGTTCACCGTCGCAATATGGCGGCGGCTTTTGCCGGTTTTGTACAATATCAATCCCAGTGTTTTACCAATCGCCAGCTGAATCCGATAAGGCAGGTAAGTCATGGATATCAGCAGGCCGGTTCCGAGCCAGACAGGCCAGTAACGGGGATGTAACAGATGCTTCGGAGGCATGGGAGAAATCTCTATCGACGTCCGGCAGATGATCCGGCAGGGCGGCCGGATCTGAACCTTCTGTATGGGTACGCTCAGTGCTGGTCGAGCCAGTTCATATAGGCATAGACACCGGTTTTGACATCGGCAAAGGAGTGGTCGTAGCCGACGCTGCGCAGGGCACTGATATCCGCTTCGGTAAAGCTTTGGTAGGCACCCTTGAGGTGATCCGGGAACGGCATGTATTCCTTGCGGGCGTTGCTGCCCTGTTCGCCATGCCAGGCGATCACGGCATCGGCAACGTCATTAAAGCTCTGGCATTGGCCGGTTCCCAGGTTAAAAATGCCACTTTTATCCGGGTTGGCCCAGAACCACAGGTTGACCTTGACGACATCACCCACAAACACAAAGTCGCGGCGCTGCTCGCCATCGGCATAACCATCACAACCGGCGAACAGCTTGCAGAATCCGTTGGCCTGAATCTGGTTGTTAAAATGGAAGGCGACGGATGCCATGGAACCCTTGTGTTGTTCGCGCGGGCCATAGACGTTGAAATAACGGAAGCCAACGACCTGGCTCTGAAACAGCGCCGGTGCGCTGCTACGCAGTTGGCGTACGTACTGGTCGAACTGCCACTTGGAGTAACCATACACATTCAGTGGCTGCTCGAAGCTGCGTTCTTCCTTGAAGACGGCACTGCCACCATAGACGGCGGCACTGGAAGCATAGAGGTAGGGAATGCGTTTTTCGAGACAGGCATGCAGCAGGATTTTGGAGTATTCGTAATTGTTCTCCATCATGTACTTGCCATTCCACTCGGTGGTTTCGGAGCAGGCACCTTCGTGGAAAATAACCTCAACATTATCCAGCAGACCATCATCCAGCTGTACTCGCTGGAGAAAGTCTTCCTTGTCGAGGTAGTCGGCAATGTCGCAGTCGGCAAGATTGTAGAATTTTTTGCCGTCGCTGAGGTCGTCGACCACAATAATGTCACTGCGGCCCTGTTCGTTCAGGGTTTTGACAATGTTGGCACCAATAAAACCGGCACCGCCGGTAACAATGATCATACCTTGTTCTCCTCGGAATTCTGGATGCGTTTGACGATGGCACTGGTAGAGCAGTTGTCTTTGAAGCTGAGGATGATGACCTCACCACC
The DNA here is from genome assembly GCF_044962685.1 of Oceanobacter antarcticus. Classification (NCBI taxonomy): domain Bacteria; kingdom Pseudomonadati; phylum Pseudomonadota; class Gammaproteobacteria; order Oceanospirillales; family Oceanospirillaceae; genus Oceanobacter; species Oceanobacter antarcticus. Next base: position 138,985 of record NZ_JBBKTX010000008.1, on the reverse strand, counting down.
GTTGTCCTGAACACAGCGGCCACCGGCAATCTGGTCAACGCTATAGTCTCCACCCTTTACCAGAATATCCGGTAACAGGCGACAAATCAGGCGCTCAGGGGTGTCTTCGGCAAAGGGCACGACCCAATCGACACTTTCCAGTCCGGCGAGCACCGCCATGCGGTGATCAATTGGATTGATCGGCCGACTCGGGCCTTTCAGACGGCTGACGGAATCATCGGCGTTGACCGCGACCAGCAGCCGGTCGCCGAGGGCCTTGGCTTCCTTGAGATACTGCACATGGCCCGGATGAAGAATATCGAAGCAACCGTTGGTCATCACCAGGGTTTCGCCACGTGAGCGGGCCTCTTCAACCAGTATCGCGAGGCTGTCTTCGTCAAACATGCCAGCTCCCTGGTGGCTTTCGCTGCGTAACTCGGCGCGCAACTCTTCTGTGGTGACGGTCGCGGTGCCGAGCTTGCCAACCACGATACCGGCACCGGTGTTGGCCAGAATCGTGGCTTGCTGGAGGTTGCAGCCAGCGGCCAGAGAGGCCGCGAGCACCGAAATGACGGTGTCGCCAGCGCCGGTGACGTCAAAGACTTCGCGGGCGCGAGTCGGCAAGTGGAACGGCGGCTGATCCTGGCAAATCAGCGTCATGCCTTTTTCGCTGCGGGTAATCAGGATGGCGTCCAGCGCGTAGGTGTCGATCAGGACCCGACCTTTGGCCACCAGTGTCTCGTCATCCGGGCAGTGACCCACAACGGCTTCAAATTCGCTCAGGTTGGGGGTAATCAGGCTGGCGCCACGATAACGTTCAAAGTCAGTGCCCTTGGGGTCGACCAATACCGGGGTGTTGGCCCGGCGGGCGGATTTAATCAGTCGTTGCGGGTTGTTCAGGGCACCTTTGCCATAGTCTGACAGTACCACGACGTTGGCTTGGCTGATCTGCTGGTCATAGGTCTCGACCAGTGTCGTCATATCGGTGGCGTGAAAAGCTTCTTCGAAATCAAGCCGGATCAACTGCTGCTGACGGCTGATAATACGCAGCTTGGTGATGGTCGGGTGACTGGCATGTTCGAGAAAATAACAACTCACTCCGGCCTGCTGTAACAAGCCGGATAATTGGCGGCCATTGTCGTCGTTGCCGGTAATCCCCAGCAGCTCAACATGGGCACCAAGCGTGGCAATGTTGAGAGCAACGTTACCGGCACCACCGGCACGGTTTTCACTGTCCTGGATCCTGACCACTGGCACAGGCGCTTCTGGAGAAATGCGGGAGGTCGGGCCTTGCCAGTAGCGATCCAGCATGACGTCACCAAACACAAGCACGTTGGCCTGGTGGTAGTCGGGAACTTTGGTATCCATCGTTATTAACGCGCTGAAAAAGGAGGGCCGAGTCTAGCACAATGGCTTGTTGTGCTACCATTCTCCGCCCTGTTCCAGCGAGAGAACTCACTTGTGGCGCGGCTTGTCTATACTATTTTACTGACCCTGATCATGCCTGTTCTGCTCTGCCGAATCTGGTGGCGCGGGCGACAAAATCCGGGCTATCGCCGGCGTGTTGGCGAACGATTGGGTTGGGTGATCGCTCAGCCCCAGCCTGGTGCTATCTGGATTCATGCGGTTTCTGTCGGTGAGACGCTGGCGGCAGCGCCGCTGATTGATCAGCTGTTACAGGATTATCCGAACCGCACTATCTGGATAACCAGTACCACTCCGACCGGAGCGGGGCAGGTCGAACGTTTGTTCGGCAACCGGGTTAAGCGCAGTTTTATGCCCTATGACCTACCGCTGTGCTGGTGGCTGTTTTGCCGTCGGCTCAAGCCTGCCTGCCTGGTGGTGATGGAAACGGAATTATGGCCAAACCTGTTGGCATGTTGCCAGCAACGCCGGATTCCAGCCTTGCTGGCGAATGCCCGACTGTCGGCACGCTCGGCGCGAGGCTATGCTCGCCTGGCGGCGCTGACCCGTCCGATGTTGCAGCGTTTGACCCGTGTGGCGGTACAGAATGAGGCGGATGGCCAGCGTTTTCTGGATCTGGGTTTGCCACCTGTGCGGCTGGCGGTGTGTGGCAGTCTCAAATATGACGTGGTGGTGCCTGCGGGTATAGAGGATCAGGCTCACGATTTACGTCAGGGCTGGGGAGCTGATCGCCCGGTTGTGCTGCTGGCATCCAGTCATGAGGGCGAAGAAGCGCTACTGATGGCTGCAGCCCGACAATGGATACAGCGCTGGCCGCAGCTGTTGCTGGTGCTGGTGCCCCGACACCCGGAGCGATTTGACCCGGTAGCACAATCCTGTCTGGACGAAAGCTTTATTGTGGCCCGTCGCAGTCAGCAGGAGTCCGGCAATGGTTGTCAGATTTATCTGGCGGACTCTATGGGTGAAATGCTGCTGCTGCTGGCGGCAGCGGATGTCGTGGTGATGGGGGGGAGTCTGGTGCCGCGAGGTGGCCATAACCCGATCGAACCCGCTGCATTGGGCAAGCCGGTACTCATGGGGCCATATTATTTTAATTTTCAGACTGTGGTGGATGAGCTGAAAGCTGAAAACGCCTTGCAGCTGACAACCCACTCTTCGTTGGTGACGGATGTGGCGCGATTGCTGGACGATCCGCAGCAGCGGCAGCACATGGGTTACGCCGGACAAAACAAGGTTCGGCATAGCCGGGGAACGGTCGCCCGGCTTGTGGCAGAGGTGGCGGCGTTATTGCCGTAAGGTGCTGGAGGCGGTGTTAATGGTTGGAGAAATGATCGGCTGCCTCTTCGACGGGTTGTTTCTATAAATTTAGGGTCTTGCGTTCAATAAAATGATTAATAACTGGCGGTTAACAATGCGTTTGTTTTGGGGTGATCGTTTGTCGTGGAATATGGATGCCTGGCGCGACGGGGTGAGCCGTTGTGTTCGTGGACTATTGCCGCTCCTGCTTGCCGAAAGCTTTCTGGTGATGGCGAATGAACCCTTGCAGCTGCTGGCTGTGGAGGAGCCACCGGCCAGTTATACTGATTCGGATGGCCTTGTCAGTGGTTATGTGACGGATATTGTTCGTGAAATCCAGCGGCGTATCGGTAATGACGATACGATTCGTATCGTACCGGAGCAGCGGGCACTGGAGCTGGCGCAGGAACAGGCGAATGTCGTACTGTTCGGTTTTTCAAAAACACCGCTACGGGAACTGAATTTCCATCTGATTGCCCAGGTATTGAGTAAGTCCTGGGTGCTTTATGGTCGCAAGGACTCGGGTTTGACGCTGGAGTCGCTGGAGGATTTCAAAGGACTGGCAGCGATTGGCGTGGTGCGCGGTGATATCCGCGCTGAATATCTGCAGCAGCATCAATTTTTGAATCTGAACGAGGTGTCGCGACATGAGCACAACGTCAAGAAGCTCTATCACCATCGTATCGATGCGCTGTTCTACGAGCCGCTTGGCCTGGCCGATGTGTGTGCCAACCTGAGCTTGCCACTGTTAGCCTTTGAACCCTTGCTGACGGTGCGTCGATCTGAGGTATACATCATGATGTCACGCTGGGGTACCCCCAACGAGGTGGTGGTGCAATGGCAGTCGGCTGCCCGAAAGATGCAGCAAGATGGCACGTTTGAGCATATTGCCCGGCTTTGGGCTGATAAAATTTATCAGCGTTACGGCGTTCATAGTGAAATCAAAGACGGCATGCTGAATTTCTGAGCAATCAGCAGCAGTGGGCCGTCCAGTACGCAGGTGTCTGATCAGTCGCTGCTTTCCAGTTGCTCGGTCAGCTCCATCCATACCATTTCGATGTCTTCCAGCTTGGCTTTGGTGTCTGCCTGTTCGGCTAACCGCTGTTTCAGTTCATCCTTGCGGGCGTCTTCGTAGAGACTGCTATCGGCGAGTTTTTCTTCTACGGCGTTAAGCAGACCTTGCAACTTTTCCATTTGTTTTTCTGCGGCTTGTTGTTGTTTGCGCAACGGTGCCAGGCGTTGGCGGCGTTCAGCATCCAGACGTTTCTGTTCCTTGCGGTCAACGGCATTGGTCGTGGCGTTCGCGCTGTGGCCGTCAGTGCTGCCAGGGTCGACATGGGCAGTACCCCATTGGCCACGGTTGTTGAGGTATTGATGATAATCGTCAAGGTCACCGTCAAATTCCTGCACCTTGCCATGATCGACCAGCCAGTATTCGTCGACACTGGCCTTGAGCAGGTGGCGATCGTGACTGACGATGAGGATGGCACCGGGAAAATTCTGCAGCGCCAGGGTCAGGGCTTCGCGCATCTCGATATCGAGGTGGTTGGTCGGTTCATCCAGAATCAGCAGGTTGGGCTTCATCCAGGCGACGCAGGCCAATGCCATACGAGCTTTTTCACCACCGGAGAAGGGTTCGATCACTTCCAGTGCGCGCTCGCCATGAAACCCGAAGCCGCCGAGAAAGTTGCGAATCGACTGCTCGCTGGCCTTGGGCTTCAGCCGTTGCAGGATCAACATGCCGGAGGCTGAGGTATCGAGGGATTCGAGCTGGTGCTGGGCAAAATAACCGATGTGCAGGTGCTCGCCACGGGTACGTTCGCCGTTGAGCAGCGGAATTTCTTCGCACAGGGTTTTTAACAGGGTCGACTTACCGGCTCCGTTCGGGCCAAGTAAACCGATACGGTGACCTGGTACGATGGACAAGTTAACGCCGGGGAGCAGTATCCGGTCACTACTGGGCTGGTGATAACCCAGGTCGGCCTGCTTCAAGGTCAGCAGCGGACTGGACATCTGTTCGTGACAGGGGAATTCAAACCGGAACGGCGAGTCGACGTGGGCCGGTGCAATCAGCTCCATACGTTGCAGTTCTTTCAAACGGCTTTGGGCCTGCTTGGCCTTGGATGCCTTGGCGCGGAAGCGGGCGACAAATTTTTCGATCTCTTCAACACGGGTTTGCTGCTTCTCGAACAGGGTCTGTTGCTGGGCCAGCTTTTCTGCCCGCAGACGTTCGTAGGCGCTGTAGTTCCCCGGATAAAGTGTCAGCTTCTGCTCATGCAGATGGACAATATGGTCGGCGACACCGTCGATAAAGTCACGATCATGAGAGATAAACAACAGCGTGCCAGGGTATTTGCGCAAATACCCTTCGAGCCACAGCGTCGCTTCGAGATCAAGGTGGTTGGTTGGCTCGTCGAGTAATAGCAGGTCGGATGGCATCATCAATGCCTGCGCCAGATTCAGCCGAATACGCCAGCCCCCGGAAAAGTCTTTCACCGCACGCTGCAAATCGGTTTGGCTGAAGCCCAGGCCATGCAGCAGTTGCTCGGCCTTGACGGGAACTTCGTAGCCCTTGTGCTGATCCATGCGGTCGAGCCAGAGGGTCAACTGGTTATCATCGGTAGCGTTGGCGATGCCAGCCTCGATAGTGCGATAGGGCTTGTCGCCGTCAATCGCGTAATCCAATGCGCTGCGCTCGCTGGCAACCACTTCTTGCGCCATATGAGAAATTCGCCATTTGGCGGGAACCTCCAGATCTCCGCCATCCACCGTCAATTCGGCATTCAGCAGTGCAAACAGACTGGACTTGCCAGCTCCGTTAGGGCCGATCAGTGCCAGTTTCTGGCCATCATGGATACGCAGACTGGCATCTTTCAACAGGGTTTGCGTACCCCTTTGCAGGGAAACCTGATTAAATTCGATCATATTCGACAAGTGACTAAAGGTAGCGGCAATGGCGGCGCAGTGTGCCACAGAATCCCTGGACAACCCACTGTGGCAATTCGCCCAGCGGTTTTACCAGGTGAACAGCGTTGAGCAGCGGTTGCTTGAGCTTCAGGATGAGGGGGTCGATGTACTGCTGGTGCTAGCGGCATTATGGCTGGCCAGTGACTGGCGCGCTTGGCCAGAAGATGAGCCGTTCCAACAGTCGTTGACCGGTTATGTCGGTTGGCGTGACAGTGTTATCCGGCCGTTGCGGAGTATACGCATCACGCTGCCACGAGAGCAGGACAGCAACCGTTTTGCTGGCAGTTTTCGTCAGCGAGTCAAAGACCTGGAGCTGGAAGCGGAACAGTTTGGTCTTGCCGGTCTGTTTTCTTTGCTGGACGACGTTGCCGATGACTGCCCAGAAGACGAAAGTCTGGCCGATTGTGTGATGGAAAATTTGGCGTGGGTACCGGGGTTGCCGCGAATCGATCCGCAGGATGAGTCGCCCGAACCACTGATCGACGCACTGGAGGTTTATCTCGAACAAGAGTAACTCACCTGCCGCTGGCAATCCGGCGTGTGGCAGCGCTGTTAGCGCGTCAGTCGACGACAGAACTCGACTCGGGCGCGGGTGTCGTCCAGCCACGCCAGCAAGGCGTCCCAGTGTGCCAGATCCTGGGTTTCGACCTGCTGGTCGTCGATGATTCCCTGCCCCAGTTCGCTGGTTCTCACATAGCGTTGGGTATCCCTCAGGGTGGTAATAAAGGGGATGCCGAGACTCTTCAGAAACAACGTCAGCTTGGTGTAAACCAGGGTGTTCTTTCGGGTTCGGTTGGCGACCACCGCGATTGCTCTAGGTGATTGCCGAAAACTTGGTGACAGCATGACATCCCGAATAAATGTCGTCGCAGCGCGAATATCGATAGCCGATGGCAGCACTGGTATGATCACCACATCGCTGTGCCGGATGCGGTCGCTGAGGGCATTACCTGTCAGTCCGGCCGGAGTATCAATCACAATCATGGCGGTGTTGCTGGGTACCCGCATTTCCCAGCTGCGAGTGCCCTGGGTCTGGCTCCGCCGGGTGGCACTGACACCGGTAATGTCGGGAAGCGCTCGATCCCGTGCTGCGAGCCAGTCAGTGGCCGACGCCTGGGGATCGTAATCGATCAGCGCGGTAGGCAGCTGTCGGGCGGCAAAAAAACTGGCCAGATTGGTTGCCAGCGTCGTTTTACCACAGCCGCCCTTGGCATTGGCTATCAGCACCCGAAACGGCTTTTCGTGACGAATTATCCGAACACCGGCATCCTTGCTTGGCGATCGGGTGGCATTTGTCGCAGAATCACTTCCCGTTGCGGAGGCATGGGCCACGGTCTTTTCTCCCTCTTCTGAACGTCGTGCAGGTGTCCGGAATACCGGGTTTCGGGTTAAATCGGGTAGTACCTGCAGACACAGATGCTCTGAAACATAGGCTACAATCAACAAAAAATAAGCGTATCAAGGGATGATCAAATGTTAAAAGCCAGAATTCTGATTCCGCTGGCATTACTGTTGGCCGGAGCATTCATAGCACCTTACTTTCTCAAAGGCCCGGACGGCAAGCCATTGATGGCGTTTGTTGAACAAGTGGATTCGACGCTGTCGACGGCCGCAACACGGCAAATCTATTACAAATGGCAAGACCCCGATGGTATCTGGCATTTTGGTGATGAAGTACCTGAGGGCATTAAGGCGATACCGGTGCATGTGGATACCGCTGCCAATATTCTGGCACCAACTAGCGTCCCTAAACCGGAAGCGGACGACAACACTAAAAAAAAGGGACTGGCTGCAACGGACGATCCCGACAGGGTAAAACCGGGCCTGGAAGCCCTGTTTAACCCCAAGGCTGCCGAGCAAACACTGAATGACGCCAAAGCGGTGCAGGAAATGCTGAACGAGCGGAATAACCAGTTGGAACAAATGACGCGTTAAGGCCTGACAATCTGCCGCCATTGCCAAAACAGTTGACGGCAGCAGCCAGAGAAGCTGGGCTGATGTGGGTTATTGCAGCTGATAGACCTGGCCGTTGGTGCCCACCGCCAGATAGTGGCTGCTGCCGAAGGCAACGTCTTCAACCAGGACTCGGGGCTGATTCCAGACGCTATTGCCGGTGATACGCCATTGGCGGAGTAGGGTGCCATCGGTGGTGTGCCACAGACTGACCAGGCCATCACTACTGCCGGTCAGCAGTTGTGATCCATCGGTCGAAAAGCGGGCGCAAGCATAATAGCCCACCGGTTTGGGCAGCTCGATTTGCAGTTGCCCTGAGGATACTTCCCATAACTTGCCGGTTTCCCTCAGCGCTGAGCTGAACAGCCAGCGGCCATCGCGGCTCAGGCTGACGGTACGCACCTGATTGCCGTGGGCAAGGCGCAGCAGTTCCTTGCCGGTTTCCAGTTGCCAGATCCGGGCCGTAAGATCGTCGCTGGCACTGGCGGCGAGCTGATCACTACCATCCAGGTCGACATCAAATACCGCGCCATCGTGCTGCAGGCGCTGGCGAATACCGCCGTTCTGGATGTCAAACAGGGTGGCGGTGTAGTCTCGCATCGCCAGCAAGGCGTAGCGCCCGTCACTGCTGAGGGCCAGATCTTCAATATCACCAGGGGTGTTCCAGAAGCTGACGGCTTCGCCGGTCTGGCGTTGCCAGAGGACGATGGTGCGATTGTCGGCGCTGGCAACAAACTGCTGGTCGGCGGAAAAGGCGCTGGCTAATACACCGGTATTGCTGCCTTCGCGGTGGTTCCAGTCAAAATGGCGTTCCGGTGGCCACAAACTCCAGAGGCTGCCGCCGTTATGGATGCTGCCCACCATCAGCCATTGGCCATCCTGACTGAAGGTTGCGGAATAGACTCCCTGGTTGGCGACCGTGGCAATGGATTCCGGGGCATCACCACCTGGTAAACAACCTGTCAGTAACAGGCAACAAAGGGTACTGGTGACCAGCCGGGCACTGGTTTTCAAACAAGGCATGATCCATCTCCTGACCGGCAATTGCAGTGGTGCCGGAAGTCACACAGAGCGAAACCGAGGTTGCGCAGGGACGGCTGAATAAGAGGCAGCTGGAGAGAAGTGTAGACGAGGATAGTCGGGCGGGTGCTTCGAAACCGCTCGTGGGTTTCGAAGCGGTATCAGGCTTACTCGGCCACCAGCTCGCGATGCGCGGTGTGCAGCCGTTCAATCAACTGGTCTTCCAGCTGGAAACGTTCTTCCAGTACTTCGCCCAGACGCGACAGGTCTTCTGACAGTTTGGTCAGCTGCTCCAGATCACAGGAACGATCGTAGCTGTCGTTGAAGTCGACACACTGAGTGGTCAGTTTATCCAGATTTGGCACGACCTGCTGGGCAAATTCCAGACCGCCGTCGGCGTATTCGCGGGCCTCGACCATCAATCGCTCGTAAATCTCAAAATGCCCGGCGGAGCAATAGTCCATCATCCCCTGGCAAAAATTCTGCAGCAATTCGGCCAGTGGTGTTTCTTCATGGCACAGCGGTTTGGCAGTGGAAAGATGACAAAACTGGACGATCAGCGCCTGGCGTTCATTCAGCCAGCTGTCGATCATTTTATGGACGCCACCCCAGCGTTCTTTGGCAGTGTTGACTTGTTCTAGCATATGGCACTCCTGTCTTTGGTCGTGAGTCTGTCCCCTGTGTTAACAACAGGACAGAGAACAGCCTCTGCTGGCGTTAAAAGCCAGAGCTGGCGTGATCAATATAGGCAAGGTTAAAACCCCTGTGCAAGCGGCTTTTTTAACATTTGCCGCTTGCAATCTGGCGAGTATCTGCTTGTTGGTCAGGACTTCCGATCACCGCGACGCCAGCTGCTGATCAGCGCAATCAGACCCGCGATGGCAAAGGCAATAAAGAACAGACGAGTCCATTCCGGCATGCTCATGTCCCAGAACATCCAGGACACATCGGCGCAGTTGCCGTCGCCATGCAGCATGATGCTGATCAATTCGTTCATGGGCAGGGTTTCAAGCAGGTAATCAAAGCTGGGGCCACAGTCCGGCACGTCTTCTGGCGGCAGATGCTGAATCCAGATGTGATGGTCAGCAACAACGGCACCAAAAATGGCTGACCCGGTAGTCAGCGCCAGTGCTAACCGCGACATCCAGCGAAAACCATCAAAAATAAATGCCAGCAAGCAGCCAATGCCAATTAACAGGGTTGCCAGGCGCTGCACCATACAGAGCGGACAGGGCTCCATGTAGAGCACAATCTCAAAATAATAGGCTGTGCCAAGCAGGGCAGCACAGGTCAGAAATCCGGCCAGATAGCCAAAACGCAATAATCTCGGGCTCATGGGTTTGCCTTATGCGAAATCGTGATGATGGGCGAGTGTATCACAGCCTTTTGTACGGGAACCCGGTCATGGCGGTGCAAAACCTGCGTCTGCAGCAGGGCCTGCTAAGCTTGTTTCAGAGGTTCTTCAATTCAAAGTGGCCGCGATGGCGGATGTCAGTCAGCGGGGAGTGAAAAATGTTCCGTCTGGTCGGATTTTTGTTGTTTATCGGGATATTGGCAGGTTCTCAGGCGCATGCTGAAGATGAGCAGGGCGCGGTGCCAACAACCCAGTACATTTATTTTGAGCCAGCACTGGTGATCAATTTTGGCAGCAGTGGCCGTATACGTTATTTACGCACCGAGATTGCACTTAAGGTGTCTTCAAAAGAAGCGGCGGGCAAGGTCAGCCAGCACAAGCCTTACTTGCGTAATACCTTGGTGTTTTTGCTCAGTGGACAGGAATCTGACGCAGTGAATACGTCCCAAGGGCGTGAAATACTGCGCAAGCAGGCGCTGGAAGCGGTGCGGGTTACCTTGCAAACCCTGGAAGGGATGCCTTATGTCGACGATCTGTTTTTTAATACGTTTGTGGTTCAGAACTGAGGGGATGCCCCACGGTTTGAACCACAAACACCATTGTCATCGTCTTGTTTCAATTCTGGTTGGCTGAACGCTGATCCTCTGATTGATGCTCAGCGTTTCAGGTAATCGGCAAGGAAGTCTTCGAACGAGAGGGTATCACTGGCTTCAATCCGGGCCTGTTCGTCCAGCGACTGGCGCGCCAGAGTTTGCCAGTGACGGTTAACCTCGGCTGCCAGCGGTTGTGACAGGGTTTTACGGTGTTGTCTGGCCTGTTGCAGGGTAAATTCGCTGAATTCCAGTCCTTGCTCCTGCAGTGCCGCCAGTACTTGTGCCGACGGTGTGTGCGACGGATCCGTCAGTTTCAACCTTTGTTGACCGAGTGTGTCGATGTGAAAGCTGTGGTGGTTGGCGGTGTCCATTTGTTGCGCCAGTGTTTGCATGTCATCCAGTAGTGCCAGTCCCCATTGCTGCAGACTGCGCTCCTCGCCTTGGCAAATCAGTGTCAGCCCTGGCTCCCGACCGCGCATCACGGTGCGTTGCTGATTGGTCTGGATATCCTGATATTCGTTGTCGGCAATGGCATCACTGGATTGCAGCAGGCAGTAGCACAGGAACAGATCCATAAAGGCCGTTTGTGGCACATCGATGCCAACGGGCATAAAGGGGTTCAGGTCGGTATTCCGCACTTCGATGTATTCCACGCCAAATTTGTCCAGTGCTTCCAGCGGTTTTTCACCCTGGCGAGCGATCCGTTTCGGGCGGATATCGCTGTAGAACTCGTTCTCGATTTGCAGCAAGTGGGTATTGAGCTGCTGGTATACGCCGTCGTTGTTTCGTACTCCCAGCTTTTCGTACTCGTCGACCTGAACATGAATGGCATCGCCGAGTGTCGCGACGTAGTCGTCGACGCTGTTGTAACACACCCGCAAGCTGGACTGGGCATTGTTCTGATAGCCCAGGTCACTCATCCGCAAGGAGGTAGCGTAGGGCTTGTACAGCGTGTGCTGATGCAAGGTGTCGAGGTTGTGTTCTCGTCCGGCGAGGAAGCTGCTGCTGACCGCTGGTGACGCGCCAAACAGGTACAATAATAACCAGGAGTAGCGGCGGAAGTTACGGATCAGGCCGAAATAGCGTCGTGAGATAAAAGACTGCATGGATTCGTCGGGCCGGTTATCCAGTGCCTTCAGGATTGGCCAGAGTTCGTCAGGGAGCGAGAAGTTGTAATGGATCCCGGCAATACATTGCATGGTGCGGCCATAGCGGTGCCACAAGCCATGACGATAGACATGCTTGAGCTGACCCAGATTGGAGCTGCCATAGGTCGCAATCGGTATGCTCATCTCGCCCTCCAGAATACAGGGCATGGAGCTGGGCCAGATCAGTTCGGCATCCATCTGGCTGAAGGCAAAGCGGTGTGCGATATCCAGGCAGGCGATCGCGTCGTGGCCGCTGCGGCAGACCGGAGTAATAAATTCCAGCAAGGCTTCGGAGTAATCAGTGGTGATACTCGGGTGTGTCAGGGTCGAACCGAGACCCTTGGGATGGGACTTTTGGCTGATCACGCCGTCGTTATTGCAACGTAGACCTTCCTTCTCGATACCGCGCTGTAACCGGGTCAGCAGGGCTGCGTGTTGCGGGTTTTGCAGCAGAGCCAATGCGTCACGATAGGCTGCATCTCGGAAAGCATGAGGAAGGGTTGTTGTCGCCAAGGTCGTCTCGATTCAGAACAAATGTTGGCGGAGTATAAAAGAAACTGCGCTGCTGTAGTACGGGGGTCTTTTCGTCGCCCGGAAAATCACTTTTCCACTACGGGGTCGCGATGGTCACCTGGCTCTGACGATTTGTGGGCGGGGTGATGCACAATTCGATTTTTCGACACATCTTCACGGCGGGTGTTTGCTGAACAAAGCCAGTTATTTTTGTGGCCTATGCTCCCAGCGCTGAGAACCTGGCTTTGGCGAGACGGAGCTATTTCGCTGGCGATTATTGGTTGTGTGAATGTTTCCACTGACTGGGGAGACTACCAACCCAGTGCTTGAACGCTGCGGCGAATTTGGCCGGGTTGGAATAGCCTACCCGGAGGGCTGTTTCAGTGACCGTCGTGTCATTCAATAAGAGCAGCCGAGCCAGTTTCATTCGTTGAAACGTCAGGTACTGATAAGGGGTGTAACCGGTTTGGCGTTTGAAGGTGCGGGTGAAGGTTTTGGCATCCAGGCCGCAGGCATGAGCCAACTCCGTGACTCGCAGGTCACCGTCCAGCCGGGTATCCATCATTGCCATTGCGGCCTCCAGTTTTCCGCAGTTACTGGTTGTTATGCGCGTCGGGTAGCGCTGACTCCGCAGCAGCTGGGTTAACCGGTAGATCAGCAACGATACCCCATGGTCGAAAAAGGCCGATGCTGCGCCATGGGATTCGGCGTTGCGTAGCAGGGCCAGCATCAGTTCCGTCAGCAGGGTGTCATCCAACAGTTGTCGGGTAGCCGGGCGCAATTCTTCCGGGTTGATCGAGCCGCTGTGGCAGGCGGGAATATCGTCGATATCAAAGGCGATAGCCAATGTGTCCATGGCGGGGGTGAAACCTTCGGCAGCGCTTTCCGGCAAGGCAAAGCCCGCTCTGCCTGGTTGCCAGACATCGTCTAGCAGGACGCTGTTGTTTTTCCTGACCGTTCGTCCACCCCCCCCAACGCATAACATAAATACGGCATAGGGCCGGTCGCGGCCGATACCTGAAAATGCCCCGTAGCTGGCCTGGCTGATAACGACTGAACCAGACGGATTGGAGATCAGTGTGTTGCTGCCCTCGCCAAGGGAGTTGAGTTGTTGGTAAAGCTTATCGCGGTGGTTCGACCAGTTCGTCATGGCGTCTTCAGTTTGTCGTGATGACCTTGCCAAGTGTCCTTTTTGGAGTGGTCGGAGTTGGTTGTAACGCTACTATTAATACGAAGGATTTTCAATTGCAACTATTGAAGGTCACGTATCCCATAACCAACTGACAATGTAATCAAGCCAGGAGAATCGTCGTGAACCTGAAGATCAACCCGCTGGTGTGGCTGGGCAGTGCTGTGGTGGCAACCACATCTGTTGCATCTTTGGCAGAATCTGGCCAGCAGATAGAAGATAACCGGACTGTGCTCATTGAAGAAATCGTGGTGAGGGGAGAGAAAACCAGTCGCCCCCTGAGTGAAACGGCGTCCAGTGTGTTGGCCAAGACAGGAGAAGATCTGGACAGTATGGCAGGGGTGCAAATGTCTGGCGATTTGCTGGAACATATTCCCAATATCGTAACCGTTGAGCCGGGTAACGATGCTCCGGCCGTGCGTGGTATTGATGGTACCGGGCCAGCATCTGGCGCCAATGCCTTTCTGGCCGGCACCCGACCGCGCCTGACCTATCAGGTGGATGGACGTACACTCGGTTTTAATGAGTCGGTTTTCCAGTCTGCGAGTTTGTGGGATATCGATCAGGTCGAGGTCTACCGGGGGCCTCAGAGCACGCTTCAGGGGCGTAACTCTATTGCGGGGGCGGTTGTAATGACAACCGCAGATCCCTCGTTTGAATGGCAAGGAAAAGTTCGCGCCATGGTCGGTCAACAGCAGCATCGTGGCGGTTCATTCGTGGTGTCTGGTCCGCTGCTGGGTGACACGCTGGCTTTTCGTTTGGCGGGTGACTCTCAGCGGCATAAAACAGCGGTGGATTTTACCCCGTATGCGGAAGAGGACGAACCGGATCGCTATCGAACCCAAACGCTGCGAGGCAAGCTGCTATTTGTACCTGCTGAGGGTTTTCGTACCCTGCTGACGGCAGGTGTGACGGATGGTCGCGCTCCTCAGTCCGAGCGAGTCGTGCGGCCGTTTGAAGAACGTGAAGCTGAATTTCCCAATCAGCCGACATTTCATTCCCGTAACGTTTACGGGGTGCTCAATAGCCAATGGCAAGTGTCGGATCTGATCGCGCTGGATGTTTCGCTTCAAACCACCGACTTCCATACTGACCGCCATGCTTTGACAGGCCAGGGTAATCTGGAGATTGATGGCGTGGAGAAGGTCTTTCAGCCCATGCTGCGTATCGGTGATGCCGCGTATGACACTGTCTCCGGTTTTCTTGCGGCCTATGTGTTTCGCAGCGAGCAGGATGAATATATTGATCTGTTCGGCGGCGGCACTTTCCGCGATGAAACGGATAATGATGCCGTTTTGGGTGAACTGAACTGGCACATCAGTGAGGCAATGACATTGATACTGGGCGCTCGTTACGAAGAAGAATCCCGCTACCGGGTCGGTGGCGCAGGCCCGTTGCTGATTGACTTCGAGGATGAGTACAAGGAATTTTTGCCAAAAATCAGCGTCAGCTTTTATCCCGACGAACTCTGGACGCTGGGACTCTCCGCCGGTCGAGGATACAACGGCGGTGGTGCCGGAATTACGTTCAGTTCGCCGTTTGTGGATTACAGTTATGACCCGGAATACATCTGGAATTACGAAGGCTTTATGCGTGGGCAGCTGATGGATCAGCGGATGGGTGTTACGGCCAACGTTTTTTATAACCGCTTCAGCGATATGCAACTGCCGTTCAATCTCGCTTCCGGCTCGACGGTGATTCGTAATGCCGACAAGGCAACCACCTGGGGCCTGGAAGCGGGCATGGACTACTATTTCTCGGAAGGGAATGAAGTGTATCTGAACCTGGGCTTGCTGAAGACGCGGGTCGACCGTTACGACGACGAGACGGTTGAGGGTAATCAGCTGGCACGTTCCCCGGCCTACTCTCTGGACACTGGTGTACTGGCAACACCATACGATGGTCTCGAACTGACACTCAGCGTGCTGTATACCGATGCGTACTACTCGGATGCGACCAATACGCCGCGTGGCAAGGTCGATCCGTACGCCGTCGTCAACGCTCAGGTCAGTTACGCGATCAAGCAAACCCGGCTGTTCCTCAGCGGTAAGAATTTGCTCGATAACGACAGCGAAGTCTCGATACTGACGGGCGACACCGCCGCCGATGATGCCGCGACCTTATTGCAACCCAGAACGCTGTTGGCCGGCGTTGAGTTTGGGTTTTAGGTGGCGCTATGACATTAACTGGGCGAACGGTCAAGCGTTGGTATTTGGTTCACAAGTGGTCCAGCCTGATATGCATGCTGTTTATGTTGCTGCTGTGTATTACCGGGCTACCACTGATTTTTCACAGTGAAATTGATCAGTTGACTCACAAACCGGAGTTTATCGGAGCGGTGCAGGGGAGCTCGTCTGCCAGTCTCAACGACATTGTTGAGTAATCAAAGATGGCAAAGCCGGGTTGGGAATTGGTGTTTTTGGTCTGGGATGACGAGCAGCCGATCATACGTGCCGTCATGGGTGAAAGTATGAACGTCAGTGAAGGCACGGCGTATTTTCTTACGTTTGATCGACGTACTGGCAAGCGTTTGCTAGCCCGCCCTCCCAACGAAGGCATCATGTTCTTGCTGCTTGATTTGCACGGCAGCTTGCTGGTGGGGCTACCGGGAGCCTTGTTCCTGGGTTTGATGGGAGTGCTGTTTGCGGTTTCTGTCATCAGTGGTCTGGTGGTCTATGCCCCTTATATGCGCCGCTTGCCCTTTAGCGCAGTACGGCGTGAACGGGGGCCTCGCATCCAATGGCTCGATATTCATAATACGACGGGCATGGTGACGACCAGTTGGGTCATGATCGTCGGAGTGACCGGTATCATTCTGACGCTGGTTCAACCGCTCAGTTTGTTGTGGAAACATGGTCAATTGGCCGAGATTGCTGCGGAATATCAAGGTACTGCCCTAACAGCACCTGTGGTCAGCCCGGACAGGGTTCGAGACGCTGTGTTCGTCAAAGTGCCGGATGCGGATATCTCTTTTATGTCGATGCCTGGCAGTCCATACGCGACACCGCACCACTATGTCGTGGCTTTGAGAGGTAATACGCCACTGACGGAACGCCTGATCAAGCTGGCGATTGTGGATGCGGAGACTGGCCAGTTGGAGGGTATCAAGAACACACCCTGGTACCTGACCATGGTGAACTTGTCAGTGCCGTTGCACTTTGGCGATTATGGTGGGTTGCCACTTAAAATCATCTGGGCAGTGCTGGATCTTATAACCATCGTCGTGTTGGGATCCGGGGTGTATCTGTGGCTGGCCCGTGGCCGCAAGGGCGCAAAACGAGTCGAGGAAATATACGACGCTGCAGCACAGCAGCAAGAACCACCCCATGGGGGCCGCGTATGAACAACCCCGGAAGATTACGCTCTGGCTGGGAAATTTATCGCTGGCCGCTGCTGGTTAATATGCTGGCATTAGCGGGGATTTTTGCGGCACTGATTGGTAATGGATGGTGGGATGGATTTTCCTGGCTGACGCTGGGATTGTTGTCGGTCGGAGTGTCATTGACTATCGGGACACGGCGACTCAATGTCATGGCGAGACAGCATATAGGCCCCTGAAGAGGGGCAGCAACACCCCGCGTTACATGCGGGGTGTTGCTCATCGCTTCAACTTATTTCTTTTTGGCGTTGGACAAGGCCGCTGCCAGTGCTCCGGCCATGGCGCCCTGGCCTTGTGGCTGTTTGTCGCCAAACGAGGTTCGGTTTTGGCCGCCGCCTCGTTTGGGGCCATTGTTGCGTTGGCCTCCGCGATTGGCTTGTTCAGCGGCTTTTTCATTGGCATCGTCACTCAGCCGCATCGACAGACCTATACGTTTACGCTCAGAGTCCACTTCCATGACTTTGACCTTGACGATATCACCGGCTTTGACGACATCGCGGGGGTCTTTGATATAGCTGTCAGACAGTGCAGAAATATGCACCAGTCCATCCTGATGCACGCCAATATCCACAAACGCACCAAAGGCGGCAACGTTCGTAATGACACCCTCCAGCACCATATTGGGCTTCAGGTCGGAGATTTTTTCAACGCCTTCCTGAAATTCAGCAAAACGGAATTCCGGGCGCGGGTCTCGTCCCGGTTTCTCCAGTTCGGAAAGAATATCTTTTACTGTGATTAATCCGGCCTGCTCGCTGACAAACTGCTCGGCATTAACCGATGTGAGAAACGCGTGGTCACCGACCAGGCTGCCGATATCCTTGCCGAACTGCTTGGCGATGTTATTCACCAGCGGATACGACTCGGGGTGTACGGCGGAGGCGTCGAGAGGGTTGCTGCCGTTCATAATACGCAGGAAACCGGCCGCCTGTTCGAAGGTTTTGGCCCCCAGTCGTGGCACCTTGGCCAATTCCTTACGGCTGGTAAAGGCGCCGTTTTCGTCACGAAAGGCGACAATATTGTTAGCCAGGGTACTGTTCAAACCAGAGATGCGGCTCAGCAACGGGACAGAGGCGGTATTCAGGTCGACGCCGACCGAGTTCACACAATCTTCTACTACGGCATCCAATGAACGGGCCAGCTGACTCTGGTTGACGTCGTGCTGGTACTGGCCAACCCCAATGGACTTGGGTTCGATTTTCACCAGTTCTGCCAGTGGATCTTGCAGACGTCGGGCAATAGAAACGGCGCCACGAATGGTGACGTCGAGATCCGGAAATTCTTTTGCTGCCAGCTCTGATGCCGAATACACCGAGGCACCGGCTTCGTTGACCATGATTTTTTGCACTTTCTGGTTGGCATCCAGCGCCGGATTGATCTTTTTCAGCATATCGCCGACAAACTTGTCGGTTTCACGGCTGCCAGTGCCGTTGCCAATGGCAATCAGTTGCACGCCGTGTTTGGCGATCATGACTCTCAGTACCGCTTCCGATTCCGCAAATTTGTTCTGCGGCGGCGTACAGTAAATCGTGCTGTGGTCGAGCACCTTGCCGGTACTGTCGACCACGGCAACTTTTACGCCGGTACGCAAACCCGGGTCGAGACCCATGGTGTTTTTGGCGCCAGCGGGGGCGGAAAGCAGCAAGTCTTTCAGATTGTCGGCAAAGACCTTGATGGCCCCTTCTTCGGCACTTTCCCGCAACTGCCCGACCAGCTCGGTTTCCAGATGCGTCAACAGCTTGATGCGCCAGGTCCACTTGACGACTTCGGCGAGCCAACGATCTGCGGCTCGGCTTTCATTTTTGAGGCGGAAGTGCCCCGCAATCATGGCTTCGCACGGACTGCCTGCTTGTTTGTCTGCCAGCTCGGCTTGTGTCACCAGTGAGAAACCCAGTATGCCTTCGTTACGGCCGCGCAGAATCGCCAGCGCACGGTGACTCGGTACGCTTTTTAACGCTTCGTCGTGTTCAAAGTAGTCGGCGAACTTGCTGCCTTCGGCTTCTTTGCCGGGGATAACCCGGACAGACAAGGTGGCTTCTTGCTTGAGAAACTGGCGTAGTTTGGCCAGCAGGTTGGCATCTTCGGCAAACCGCTCCATCAAGATGTATTTGGCTCCATCCAGCGCGGCCTTGGTATCTTCCACGCCCTGCTCGGCATTGATAAAGCCTGTGGCTTCGGATTCTGGCGTCAGGGTCGGGTCTTGCAGCAGGCGTTCGGCGAGTGGTTCCAGCCCAGCTTCAATGGCGACTTGGCCCTTGGTGCGGCGTTTTTTCTTGTAGGGCAAGTACAAGTCTTCAAGCCGGGTTTTGGTATCGGCAGTGAGAATGTCGCGTTTTAACTCGGTGGTCAGCTTGCCCTGCTCTTCAATGCTTTTCAGGATGCTGTCACGACGATCTTCCATCTCGCGCAGATAGCGCAACCGCTCTTCCAGATTCCGCAGCTGGGTGTCGTCCAGTGCGCCGGTGACTTCTTTCCGGTAGCGGGAGATAAACGGCACCGTAGCACCTTCATCCAGCAAGGTAACGGCGGCGGATACCTGTTGCGGGCGGATGTTGAGTTCTTCAGCAAGGCGTTGGCCTATGGATTCGAGCAGCATAAGGAAAAGATCCAGGTTCGATTTTCAAAGCAGCGCGAAGTATAGCGGGATTGGCGGGCCGGTGCTGCAGATCACTTTTCTCTCAGGCGTTGACGGTTCCCTATGTGTCAGCAAGCAGGAGTGGGCGGTTCAATAAAATTGTCGCTGACAGTTAGGGGGCGGTCGGTTTCGACATGTTTATACTGCTACTGGCAAAAGGGAAATGAAGAGGAAGCCAACAAGGCATTTGCAGCGGCTCTGGCCAATTTGCCGCTGATTAGCCGCAGTTCGGCACTTACCTTGGTTTGCCAACTTTCCGGGGTGCTGGAATCCCGTCCTGAATGTGCCGAGGTTTATGCCTCGTTGCTGGAAAAAATAGCGTTGCGGCGATGGATCCGAGAGCACCCCGCGCATTTTGGTGACGAGCGAAAGGGCTTGCCAGTCAGCGAGTGAAGACAATTGATTCAGCGAAGTATGCTGAACAAGCTCAATGGTATTAACGAAAGTGCACCTGAATTTAAAGCATAAAAAAATCCAGACCCCCATGAGAGTTCTGGATTTTTGTGTTTGATCATTCAGACAAAGCACTTAACGGGTAAAAATCAACCGAACGGTGCTTTTTGTTATCCGCTCAAACATGGTCTGAGCGGATATTTAGCGCATAAACATTACTTGCCGCCACGCATGGAGTCGAAGAATTCATCGTTGGTCTTGGTTTGGCTCAGCTTGCCAAGCAGGAATTCAATCGACTGTACGTCTTCCATTTCTGTGAGCAGTTTGCGCAGAATCCACAGACGTTGCAGGGACGATTCATCAAACATGATGTCTTCGCGACGGGTGCCGGAACGGCGGATATTGATCGCAGGGTAAATCCGCTTTTCCGCGATCTTGCGATCCAGATGCAGCTCCTGGTTACCAGTACCCTTGAACTCTTCGTAAATCACTTCGTCCATTTTGGAGCCAGTGTCTACCAGTGCGGTGGCGATAATCGTCAGGGAGCCGCCTTCTTCAACGTTACGGGCGGAGCCGAAGAAACGTTTTGGCTTTTCCAGTGCGTTGGCATCAACACCACCGGTCAGTACCTTGCCGGAGCTGGGTACTACGGTGTTGTAGGCCCGTGCCAGACGGGTGACCGAGTCGAGCAGAATCACCACGTCACGTTTGTGTTCAACCAGACGCTTGGCTTTTTCGATCACCATTTCGGCGACCTGGACGTGACGAGCGGGAGGCTCATCGAAGGTTGATGCAACCACTTCACCACGAACCGAGCGTTTCATCTCGGTCACTTCTTCCGGCCGCTCGTCAATCAGCAGCACAATCACATCACATTCCGGGTTATTCCGGGTGATGGACTGGGCGATGGTCTGCAGCAACATGGTTTTACCGGCCTTGGGCGGCGCAACAATCAGACCGCGCTGTCCTTTACCAATCGGGGCTACCAGATCCAGTACGCGGGAAGAAAGGTCTTCGGTCGAGCCATTGCCTTGTTCCAGAAAGAAGCGATGGTCAGGGAAGAGCGGGGTGAGGTTTTCAAACAGAATCTTGGATTTGGCGTTTTCAGGTTTGTCGTCGTTGATTTCGGCGACTTTTAACATCGCAAAATAACGTTCGCCATCTTTAGGGGGACGGATTTTTCCTGAAATCTTGTCACCCTTGCGCAGATTAAAACGGCGAATCTGGCTGGGTGAAACATAAATATCATCAGGACCGGCAAGATAAGAGCTACTGGAGCTTCTTAAAAAGCCAAAACCATCCTGCAGGATTTCCAATACCCCATCACCATAAATATCTTCCCCGCTCTTGGCATGATGCTTGAGAATGGCAAAGATAATATCCTGTTTACGGGTACGACTCACATTCTCGAGATTCATTTCCTTGGCGATATCAAGGAGTTCGGGAACGGCTTTCAATTTAAGGTCGGAAAGATTCATAGGGAAAGATAAGTGCAATTTAGTGGGTGTTGGGGCGGAGCTTGAAACGATATCAAGAGGAGAAATGCTTTGGAGAACCCAAGGCGTAAAGAAACTATAGACTCAATATATGGGGGTGTCCAGCCCAAAAGGTGCGGTTGCACCTTTTGGGTGTTGCAAGCAGGGTGAATACTTACAGAGCTTGCTGGATAAAGGCCGTCAGTTCGGATTTGCTCATGGCGCCAATCTTGGTCGCTTCAACGTTTCCGCCCTTGAACAGGATCAGGGTCGGAATGCTGCGGATACCGTATTTGGGTGCTGTGGCTTCGTTCTGGTCGATATTCAGTTTAGCAATTTTCAGCTGACCCTTGAATTCTTCCGCAATTTCTTCCAGCACGGGAGCAATCATTTTGCAGGGGCCACACCATTCAGCCCAAAAATCTACCAGTACCGGCAGGTCGTTACTCAGTACGTCCGTTTCAAAACTGTCGTCACTCGTCATCAGAATGAGATCGCTCATGGTTTCCCCTTGCGTGTTGAGGTCATAATTAACGTCATTGTACGCTGGACCCTGTGGGAATCAATCGCAGAGATAGATCAAAGATCTACTGGACGCCTGCTCTTGTGAGTTGCATATTCGGGGCTTGCCCTAAAAAAGACAGTTTCAGGACTTCGAGTTATGTCAGATACCTCAGCCCAGCCAGGCGAATTGATTGCAGCGGTTGATCTGGGCTCCAACAGTTTTCATATGGTCGTCGCCCGCGAATTTCATGGTGAATTTCGTACTCTGGAACGGCGTGGACAAAAAGTGCAGCTAGCTGCTGGTCTGGATGAGCACTACATGCTGTCGGAAGAGGCACAGCAACGCGGTCTGGATTGTTTGCGAGAGTTTTCCCAGCGTTTGCAGGGCATGGATCCTGCCAAAGTGACGGTGTTGGCAACCAACGCACTGCGTGCCGCCCGTAACCGCCAGGAGTTTATTGAACGGGCCGAGGCGGTACTGGGGTATCCCATCGAAGTCATTGCCGGGCGCGAAGAAGCCCGTCTGATTTATCTGGGCGTTGCGCATACGCTGGCGGATGATATGGGGAATCGTCTGGTGGTCGATATTGGTGGCGGCAGCACCGAGTTTATTATTGGTGAACGGTTTGAACCGAAGGCGCTGGAAAGCCTGCATATGGGTTGTGTATCGTTCACCCGGCGATTTTTTGCC
Organism: Oceanobacter antarcticus; assembly: GCF_044962685.1. Lineage (NCBI taxonomy): Bacteria > Pseudomonadati > Pseudomonadota > Gammaproteobacteria > Oceanospirillales > Oceanospirillaceae > Oceanobacter > Oceanobacter antarcticus. The sequence continues at coordinate 116,474 of NZ_JBBKTX010000008.1, read as the reverse complement.
GATGGCCTGATTACCGAAGCCGCGTTTGAGCAGGCAGTGGCCGCTGCTCGTCAGGAGTTGCTGAACATAGAAACCCATTACAAGCAGCTTGGCTGGCAAAACGTGGTGGGATCTTCCGGCACGATTCGGGCAGTCGAGCAGTCCGTGGTGGAATTTGGCTGGTCAACGGAAGGGATAACCCGCCCGGCATTAAAAAAATTACGCAAGCAGGCGCTGCAATTTGCCACGCTGGATGATGTGGTATTACCTGGAGTCAAAGTCGAGCGTCGTCAGGTGTTTATTGGTGGACTGGCGATTTTGACGGCGGTATTTGACACCTTTGATATTGAACACATGGTGTATTCCGATGGCGCCTTGCGTGAAGGGGCGTTGTGGGATTTGTTCGGGCGTTCGAGTCACGAAGATGTACGCCAGCGCACAGTTCAGTCGCTGAAAGAACGCTTCTATGTCGATGATGCGCAAGCGGCCAGGGTGAGTGACATGGCTCGTGCGCTGTTTGTGCAGGTGAATCAGCACTGGGGGATGGACGACAGCCTGGTGCGCTGGCTGTTGTGGGGGGCAGAGTTACATGAGATTGGCTTGAGCCTCTCTCACAGCGGTTTCCATAAACACGGTGCCTATCTGCTGCAGCATGCCGACATGCTGGGCTTTACCCGCCAGGGACAAGTGAAGCTGGCAGCTCTGGTACGTTGTCACCGGCGTAAATTCAGCCTTGAGGAACTTGCGGCGGTACCTCCCGGGCGTCGGCAGTTTGTGATTCAGCTGACCCGACTGCTTCGCATTGCGGTTATTTTAAACCACAGCCGGGGAGCGCATCCGGTGCCGGTGCCTGTTGTTACCATTGCTGAGGATAATCAATTGCGACTGCAACTGCCTGAAGGTTGGCTGGCGGAGCATCCGTTGACGGCAGGTGATCTGATGGCGGAAGTGGAATTCCAGAAAGCTGCTGGCATGGCGCTTGGTGTGAGCTAGGGGGCGTTCTCAATTGGTCAATCGGACCTGCTGAGAGCCCGTTGGCTCCAGAACAAGGCATGAGGAGTGTGGTTTGGCGTGCTAAATAAGCGACGAATAACACCGTTCTGGAGTCAACTGGCCTCAGTCCGATAGGCTTCAGACCAAAGGCTCGCCATATTAAGGTGGTTGACTAGTGGTTGCGTTAGCGGGTTTGGTTGGCAATGTTTTTGATCACTGCGGTGACTTTGTCATCATAAATGCTGCGAGGGCGTCCACTGCGCTGGGCATCCGTTAAGCCAGCAACGCGATACTGTTCAAAACGACGCCGCCATTTGCTGACGGTTTCTGTGGTAACGCACGGCTACTCGTTTTCCTTTTCTGACAGGCCTTCAGTGCTTAAAGCACTGTGAAAGTTAATTGAGAATGCCCCATGGCAATTATCAAACCGGGCTTGCTGACGCTCTGACAGTCGGCGGTAATAGATTTTTATTTGCCGATGGCCACACAGATTCAGAGGGGTCAGTGATAGAAAAGCGGTTATTTCCCTGCTGTATGGCTGTCATTATCGTTTCTGTTGTTGAATGTGGCGCTGGCTGCCAGAGGCAGCCAGAGACGGGCACAGAGGCCGCCGCCCGGGGCGGGTTGCAGTAACAGTTGGCCATTGTGCAGCCGGGCGATACGCTCGGCGATGGCCAGACCCAGGCCGGTGCCGGGGACACCGCTGCGGGCGGCTTCACCGCGTACAAAGGGCTGGCACAGGCGTTTGGCATCTGCTGCAGCAATGCCGGGCCCGCGGTCGCGCACTTCGATCCATACTCCGCCATCACCAAGCCCTGTGTGCAGGGACACCGGCGCTTGTCCGTGTCGCCAGGCGTTGATTAACAGGTTGCCAACGGCACGCCGCAAGGCTCGTGGCCGTCCCGGCACAACCGGTACTGGTGCCAGGTCGAGTGTAACGGCTTGTGACGGGTCGGTCAGGTTGGCGGCGACGGTTTGACCCAATTCGTGCAGTAGCAGCGGCTGCTCCGGTTCGGCACTGCCGGGGTTGGCAAAGTCGAGGAACTGGCCCACGGCCTCGTCAATCTGGTCGATACCCCGCACCATACCATCGCGCAGTTCGGCTTCCGTATCCTCTGGCAACAGCTCCACATATAAGCGCAGTTTGGTTAGTGGTGTACGCAGGTCGTGGGAGATGCCTGCCAGCATCAGGCTGCGCTCCTGTTCGGCGCTCGACAGGCTGCAGACCAGCAGGTTGAAGCTGCGGCCGAGGGTGGCAATTTCCAGCGGGCCGTTCTCGGGCAGTGGGGAGGGGCGTTCGTCACGCACCACGGCTTCGGCGGCGGCCACCACTCTGGCCAGAGGCCGGTGCAGGCGGCGCTGCAGCCACAGCGCGCTGGCCAGCGCCAGCAGTACGCCAAGGCTGGTCATGGTCACCAGAGCTCCACGGGGGCTGCGATCGGGGATTACTTCCGACAATATGATCGGATAGGTCTGTCCGCTAATCGGCATACTGACCAGCAGGTTGCCGGGGCGGTTATTCCAGGACTGAACCGTCATCTGCTGGTTGGTCAGGCGCGCGCTCAGAGCGGTCAGGATTTCGGCGTCCAGCTGTTGGCGCAACGGCATCCAGAGGGCGTCTGGCAAGGTCGTCCGCTGCGTTGCCGTCAGGGCATTCCGGTTGAATCGGGTGACAAAGGCCTGGCGCTGGGCCTCCGGCAGTTCGGCAAGGCCAGCCTGCATTGCTTCCAGCTGGCGAGCCGTCAGTTCGGCCAGGTGCTCGGCGCGTGGCAGAAACACCAGGCGGTTTATGAGGATGACGCCCAGCAGCTGTCCGATCAGTACCACGCCTGTCAGCATCAGGGCATGACGCCCCACCAGGGTACGAGGCCAGTTCATCCGGGGCGACCTTCGCCGTCGGGAACAAATACATACCCCAGGCCCCAGACTGTCTGGATAAAACGCGGGGCGGAAGGTTCTGTTTCGATGAGTTTGCGCAGACGCATGATCTGGGAATCGATGGCGCGGTCGGTCACTACATGATCACGACCATCGGCCAGCTCGATCAGACGATCCCGTCCCAGTGGCCGACGAGGGTGCAGGGCCAGAGTTCGGAGTAACCGAAACTCACCGCTGGTCAGAGGGACGACCTCACCGTTCCGTTCCAGACGATGCCCTTCCAGATACAGGGTGTAAGGGCCGAAGTGCAGTACGGTGTCTTGTGTCGGGCCGATATGCGCGCCCAGTACTTGCTGGCGACGCACCAGCGCCTGGATACGTGCCAGCAGTTCGCGTGGATGAAAAGGTTTCACCAGATAGTCGTCTGCGCCCATTTCCAGACCGACCACCCGGTCTACCGGATCTCCACGGGCTGTCAACATCAGGATGGGAATGTTCTCGCCTTCGTGGCGCAGGCGTCGGCACAGGCTCAGACCATCTTCGCCAGGCATCATCAAATCCAGCACCAGTACGTCGAAGCGTTCGCGCGCCAGCAATGCAGGCACGGTTGCAGCACCGGGTTCGGCCCGCACCTGGCAGCCCTGATCGCTGAGGTAGCGTCGCAGTAGGCCGCGCAGTTCGGCCTCGTCGTCCACCACCAGTATCTTGATTGGATCAGTCATGGGCATCTTCATCGTAACCGTCATGATGGAATTCTAGAGAGCGGCTCTGGCGGGAACCAGCCGCAAATGTGGCAAATGATGGCAGCGCCCCAGCTCTGCCACAAGTCGCCACACACACCTCACCAATCGCCATGGTGGCACCATATTACGTGCCTACCATGAATGGCGTAACGGTCTGGAACGGCAAGTTGATGGGCAATCTGCATCATTCCGGCCGACTTCACACAAGGAGATTACCAATGACTCGACGTCTTTTCCCATTATCTCTGGGTTTGCTGCTGGCCTCCGTGGCGACCACTACCCAGGCCATGGAGGACTCCCGCCTGCAGCGCATACAGGAAGAGCTGCAGCAGCGTTTTACCAAAGCGGATACTAATCATGACGGTTTGCTCAGTCGTGAGGAAGCCAAGGACGGTATGCCCAGGGTTTACAAGCGTTACGACGACATTGATAGCCAGCAGAGCGGCTCTCTGAGTCTGGAAGATATTACCCGCTACCTGGTGCAACAGCGCGACAAACACTGAACGGGAGGATGATCTTGAGTGGCAGGAGCGAGGGCGGCGTGTGGCCGCAACGGCCAATCGGCGGGTTGATGGCCAGTCTGCTGCTGATCGCCGGACTGGTACTGTTGCTGTATGCAGGTCTGGGCCGTCAGCGTGTCGCTGAACCCTCGGTATCGACCAGCAGTCCGGCACCAACCCCGGCGGCCTTGCCCTTTCGGGGAGCTGGTGAGCTGGTGGCCAGGGAGGAGGTGACTCTGGTCAGCCGCAGCAGCTTGCGGGTGACATCGGTGTTGGCCGATGTGGGTGACCAGGTTGTGCGTGGCCAGGTACTGCTGGCGCTTGATGCTGCAGAGCTGGAGGCCAATCTGGCTGCTGCTCGGGCTGGATGGGATAACGCCCGTGAAGCAGAGGTTGTGGCACGGCTGGCACTGCAGCGTGCCACCGTCTTGCATCAGCAGACCCGGCTCGATAGCGAGCGGGCGGAGCAGTTGTCACGGCTGTCTCCGGGTGCGCTGGCTGTCAGTGAACTGGACGCCCGTCAGACCGCTGCCCGCACGGCGGCTCTGGATGCCCGCGCCGGACAGTCGCAATGGCGCGCTGCCGAAGCGGCCCTGACTCAGGCAGAGGCCAACTGGCAGGCAGCCAGTGCCCGTCTGGAGGAAGCCACTGTGCGAGCCCCTTTTGATGGTGTGGTCACCACACGCGCTTGCAGTGTTGGTGATGTGATTGCACCGGGCCAGCCCGGACTGACACTGGTGGCGATGGACTCGCTGCGGGTTCAGGCCCGGTTTGATGAGTCGCTGCTGAGCCTGATCCGGCCAGGTGATACGGCCAGAGTGTGGTTGAAGTCGCAGCCATTGACCCCGATTGTGGCGCAGGTTGTGCGCCTGAATCGGGCGGTGGATAACGACACACGAGAGTTTTCGGTTGATCTGCAGTTGGTGTCATTACCACCAAACTGGGCACTGGGTGAGCGGGCCATGGTGGAAATGCAACCCGTCCTTGCCGGGTCGCCGGAGGGGTGCTCCGGGCCATCCTGTGCAGGCATGCCGACTCTGGCGGCGGAGGTGGCTCCGTGAACCTGGCTGTCAAGGACATTCGAGCCAACCTGGCGCGATTCCTGTTAACGGGGCTGGGTGTTGGCCTGACCCTGCTGGCAGCGATGTCAATGACAGGGCTTTATCACGGAATTGTGAGTGACGCGCTGGCCATTATCGATGATTCCGGTGCCGACCTGTGGGTGATTCAGGCTGGCACCGAAGGGCCATTCGCCGAAGGCTCTTCGATTGACCGCCGTACACTGGCACGCACGCTGTCAGTGCCGGGGGTACGGACGGCACGTCAGTTTACACTGCAGTCGCGGCGTTTTGATATTCATGGCAACACCGTGCGTGGCTCGCTGATCGGGCTGGATTTTCCGGCCGATCGCGGCGAGTGGATTCCGCTGCTGGCCGGACGCCCGCTGGCAGCCGGACGCGGCGAGGCCATCGCCGATGAATCCACAGGTCTGCGCCTCGGTGATGAGCTGCGTCTGGACGGTACTCGCTGTGTGGTCGTTGGTCTGGCACGTCATTATCTGGATTCCAGCGGCAATCCGGTGGTGGCGCTGGGCATCAACGATGCTCTGGACGTTCAGACTCACCGTCCGGCGGATGCGGTGGCGATTGCCCGCGCTGCCAGGCGGTCGCTGCCAAGTGGCCGCGGTGCCAATGTCGCCGCTATCATGCTGGAGCTGGAGGACTCTGCCGATGTCGCGGAGGTACGTCGCACCATTGACCGCTGGGGCGATGTAACGGTTTTGAGTGCCGAGGAGCAACGCACCGTGTTTCTCTACGGGCGGCTGGGTCGTTTGCGCGGACAGATCCTGATGTTCACTGCGGTACTGTTGCTGGTGAGTGCGGTGGTGATTGCGGTGACCATCTACACCATGACACTGGAGAAGCAACACGAGATTGCCCTGCTGAAACTGATTGGCAGCCCTAACGGACCGATTGTCTCCATGATCCTGCAGCAGGCGCTGGCATTGGGCGCACTGGGCTACGGTATCGCGGTGCTGCTGGGGCCGCTGATCTGGCCCTTGTTTCCACGGCGGTTGGTACAGCCACCGCAGGATTTTCTGATGTTCGCGGCCATTGTGCTGGTGCTTTGTGGTGTGGGGGCGTTGCTGGGTATCTGGAAGGCCATGCAGGTCGAGGCTCGGGAGGTGTTGTCATGACGGCTGTTTTACCGCTTCCGGAACCGGTATTGGTAGTTCCCGCGCTGGAGTTGCGCGGGGTGAGCAAGGTGTATGGTAGCGGAGACATGGCCGTGGCTGCCCTGTCGCAGGTTAACGTGCAACTGCAGGCCGGTCAGATGGCGGGTTTGCTGGGACCCAGTGGAGCAGGGAAGTCAACGTTATTGATGATGGCAGGTCTGCTGGATGAACCGACCGAGGGTGAAGTGTGGCTGCATGGCCAACTGGCCAGCGGTGCCCGCGCCACGATTGGCGACCACCGGGCCTTTCGCCGCGCCTGCATTGGTTTTGTGTTCCAGAAACCCAACCTGATTCCCTTCCTGACCGGCCTTGAAAACGTCCTGCTGGCGCTGGACATCAACGGCCAGCGGGGAGCGCCTGCCAGCGCCCGGGCGATGGAACTGCTGAACTATCTGGAAGTCGCCCATCGGCGTGACAACCTGCCCAGTCAGCTCTCTGGCGGTGAACAGCAGCGAATCGCCATCGCTCGCGCACTGGCCAACCGCCCGCCACTGCTGCTGGCCGACGAACCCACCGCCGCACTCGACAGTCAGCGTGGCCGTCAGGTCATGACCCTGTTCCAGCGTGTGGCCAAAGATACCGGGGCAGCGGTGCTGGTGGTCACCCACGACCACCGCAGCCTCGATCTTTTTGACCGCATATTTGAAATGGATGACGGCTGTCTGACGGAACGTCCCGGCGGATCATCCCGCACTGGAACAGAAGCCGGTGCAATGGAATGGAATGCAACCTTCCCGTGAGAGACTCCAGTTATGAGTGGCGCTCACACAAAGGGTTTTGGATCATCGTTATAAATCGTCAAATATTCCCGGATAGACGCTTCCAGCTCACGGATACTCCGATGAGAGTTTCATTTGGCGGCGGCGTAGCCACTTCTGTAACGCTATTTTTCCTGATCAGTGATTGTTAATACTTTGATAGGGCGTCCCATAACAGGGATAGGGCGTCCCATAACAGGCTCCTTGCGTATTTGGCATACTAACAGATAGGCCATGGAAACTCCAATTAATTCGATTATCTTTTGTTAAAAGGCACTTGGAGACATTTCTCGAACTTCTTTGGATTTTCTGGCAAACCCGCATAGGATCTGGGCGTCTGACAGACTGGAAGACAAAAGGGCAGTGCTTAAATTGGTGTTTTCAGAGCCGTTAGCGTACGACCGGGAGAAAGGTTCTCGAACACCCCAATTTCCCTACCTTTCAAGGGGTTAGGGGAGGTTTTAGAGCAAAAAGAAAAGATGGTGCGGAAGGAGAGACTCGAACTCTCACACCTTGCGGCGCTGGAACCTAAATCCAGTGCGTCTACCAATTTCGCCACTTCCGCAAAACAGCCGCAGATAATACAGAACTCTCAAGCGGTTGCCAAGCACAGCGCACGGCCGTATCAGGATGGATGCGTCCCGGCGCTGGCTGGTGTAAGTTGGCAGTATTCAGCCTCCATAGACGTTCAGGGAAGGATTTATGTCGACCAATAGCCATGTGACCAGCAATTTGTTAGTGACACTGGCGGCGGCCATTATTGTTATCGCCGGTGTCCGTAGTGCAGCCGATATGATGGTGCCCTTTTTGCTGGCTGTTTTTATTGCGGTGCTCAGTGCGCCGATCATGCACTGGCTCTCGCGCCGTGGTATCCCGGATGTGCTGGCGGTCTTGATGATGATGCTGGGTTTTCTGATTATTGGTTCCGGGTTGACGCTGTTTCTTGGTGGCACGGTGAATGCGTTTTATCAGGACATACCGCTGTACGAAACAAAATTGCAAAATCTGATGCAAGGGGTTGTGACCTGGCTGAATGCTCAGGGCGTTGAGGTGCCTGCCAATCTGCTACGTGAATACGTGGATCCTGGCGTTGTCATGAGTATGGTCGCCAGTGTGTTTAACGGCCTTGGCGGTGTCTTGACCAATGCCTTTCTGATTTTATTTACTGTGGTGTTTATCTTGCTGGAAGCGTCGGGCATGCCGGAAAAACTGAAGCGTGCTTTTGGCGAGCAAACCAGCGCCTTTGCCCATTTTGAGCGCTTCAGTGATCTGGTACAGCGCTACCTGGCAATCAAGACTCTGATGAGCTTGGGCACTGGCGTCAGTATTGGTCTGGTGCTGTGGGTGATCGGTGTCGATTATGCGCCGGTATGGGCGTTGGTCGCCTTCTTGCTGAATTATATTCCCAACATCGGCTCTATTATTGCGGCGGTTCCGGCAGTGCTGATTGCCTTGATTCAGCTGGGGCCTGGCTCGGCGTTGGCGACGGCCATTACCTACGTGGTGGTGAATACGCTGTTTGGTAATGTACTGGAGCCGCGCATGATGGGCCGGACGCTGGGATTGTCGACCCTGGTGGTGTTCCTGTCGTTGGTTTTTTGGGGATGGGTGCTGGGGCCTGTCGGGATGCTGTTGTCGATTCCCCTGACCATGGTCGTCAAGATTGCACTGGAAACCCGCCCACAAACCCGCTGGATGGCGACCTTGCTGGATCATTGAGCGTTTTGGTGTTGGCTCTGTCAAGATCCAACACCTGTTGCAAAAAACCGTAAACCCGTTAGAGCGCAATCCATGGACTATCTAGACTGAGAGCGGGAGGAACCGAATGAAATCAATATTGCTGATCGACGACGATACCGAGCTGGGCGAACTACTGCAGGAATACCTGGCGCTGGAAGGATTTGAACTAACCCCCGTGCATAATGGAGAAAGTGGTCTGGAGCAGGCGTTGAAAGGTCACTACGACCTGATATTACTGGACGTTATGCTGCCCAAAATTAATGGGTTTGAGGTCTTGCGCCGTATTCGTGCCGAGTCGCAGGTGCCAGTGATTATGCTGACGGCGCGGGGAGAAAGTGTTGATCGGGTGCTGGGTCTGGAGCATGGCGCAGACGACTACATTGCCAAGCCCTACCATCACCATGAGCTGGTGGCTCGTATAAGGGCACTGTTCCGTCGTATCGACATGACGGGCGACAGCACCACGACGGCTGCAGAAGGCGCGATCCAGGTCGGCACTCTGGTATTAACACCGAGTGATCGTGGCGTCTGCCTGGATGGCGAAAACCTGGTGCTGACTGGTGCAGAATTTGGTGTGCTGCAATGCATGATGGAACACGCGGGCGAGCTGGTGAGTAAGGATACTTTGTCTATGTCAGCACTGGGTCGTTCGCTGATGGCTTACGACCGTTCGATTGATATGCACGTCAGCAACTTGCGTAAAAAACTCGGCCGCCGTGAGGACGGCAATGACTGGATCAAGACAGTGCGCAGTCGTGGCTATTTGCTGGTGAAATCCTGAGCCATGGCCAGATACCCCGCTGTCACTCGGGTAAGCTGGTATCGCTCACTGTATTTCAAGGTGTTTGTCTGGTTCTGGCTGGTCATTTTCCTCGCCATGGGGCTGGCGGTGACTACCAGTGACTGGGTCGATAATGACTTTATGAGGACGGCGGATCTGGCCGATTCCCGTTTGCTGTTGAGCTTGATGGAACGTCAACCGCCAATTGTCGCCGAGGGACGGATGCTCTGGCGTGAGCTGCAGCCGGGCTGGAATCTGGTATCGGTTCCCGTCGACCGGGTGGATGAATTACCCCACGACCTTGAAGAGTTTGCCGACCGCGCCGGTGATCTCGGGGTATCGCTGTATGGCCAGAACGATGGCTGGCTGATGCTTGGGCCGGTACAAAGTGGTGATTATCTTTATATTGGCGTGTCTCGCCAGGCCTGGGAAAATTTTCTGGACGATAATCGCCGCTGGGTCATACCGCTGGTCATTGTGGTGGTAGTGACGCTGCTGTGTTTTTTACTGGTATGGAACCTGACCTTGCCAATGCGACGCTTGCAGCGGGTCGTGCGGCAAATGGCTGAGGGTAACTTTGATGTGACCGCGCTTGCTGCCGATATCAGCCGCAAGGATGAAATCGGGGTGCTGGTGGCGGAGGTTGCGAGTATGGCCGGTGCAACCCAGGGTTTGTTGCACAGCCATCGGCAACTGTTGCATGACGTCTCCCATGAGCTGCGTTCACCACTGACCCGTCTGCAGATAGCGCTGGGTATCGCCCGTAAAAAAGATCAGCAGGGGGTGGTTGCCGCAGAACACAACCGGATTGAACGGGCTGCCTTCCAGGTGGAGAACCTGATCAGTCAGATCCTCGATCTGGCTCGTTTGTCACAACTGAGTTCCGGGCAATTACAGCTGGAAACACGGAGTCCCTGCCAACAACTGGATATCTGGTTACAGGATGCTGAGCTGGAGCTGGCAGCCCGATACATTGTCGTGCGTCGAGACTATGCCGGGGCACCACAGCAGTGCTGTTGGGACTGGGTGCTGATCGAACGGGCTGTCGATAATCTGCTGCGTAACGCCATCCGTTATTCTCCGGACGCCGGGCGCTTGACGATTCGTGTGATGGAGGTTGACCAGCGGGTGGATATATCGGTCACGGACCAAGGGCCGGGTGTTCCCGACGACATGCTGGAACGTATCTTTTCTCCTTTTACCCAGGTTGATCACGCTCGCAGTCCTGGTGCTGCTGATATGGGCTATGGGTTAGGACTGGCGTTGGTCAGGCGGGTCGTGGAGTTGCACGGCGGCAAAGTGATTGCTGAGAATGTTTATCCGGGGTTGCGGGTGGTTCTGCAGCTGCCGACGGTCAATATCCCTACAACTTTTGTCTGAATGCATTGGTCTGAAATTGCTGCATGTCAGGACAGATAAAATCAACGCAAAAGAACTGCAGCCGCTGAGCCTATTTCAAGGATATAGTGGAAAAACCTCAGGCTTTTTGCTATTAAAGACGCCCCTTTCGCGGATGTTGTCTTGTCAGGCAATAGCGTTACGCGTCGAGCCCAGGGATATTTACAATACAAAAAACGACTGGATGAGCACTATGTCAGAAGATCTCAAGCAAGCAGCTCTGGATTATCATCAATTTCCCAAGCCCGGCAAGATCAGTGTCGAACTGACCAAGCCTGCCGCAACTTCTCGCGATTTGTCGCTGGCGTATAGCCCTGGTGTGGCTGAGCCGGTCAAAGAAATCGCTGCCGATCCAGAAAACGCTTATAAATATACCGCCAAGGGCAACCTGGTCGCCGTGATTACAGACGGGACCGCCATTCTGGGACTGGGCAATCTGGGGCCGTTGGCATCCAAGCCGGTTATGGAAGGCAAATCCTTGTTGTTCAAGCGTTTCGCCGGTGTTGATTCGATCGATCTGGAAGTGGAAAGCGAGAGCCCACAAGCCTTCATCGATACTGTACGCCGCATTGCAATCACCTTTGGTGGTATCAATCTGGAAGACATCAAGGCACCAGAGTGTTTCGAAATTGAACGCACCCTGATCGAGCAATGTGATATTCCGGTATTCCACGATGACCAGCACGGTACAGCAATCGTCACGGTTGCTGGTGCCATGAACGCACTGGAAGTTGTCGGCAAGAAAATCGAAGACGCCAAAATGTGCGTATTGGGTGCCGGTGCCGCTGCAATTTCGTGCTCCAAACTGATGATCCTGGCGGGCATGAAGCCTGAAAACATCTTTATGTGTGACCGTAAAGGTGTGATTCACAGTGGTCGTGATGACCTGAACCAGTACAAGGCCATGTTTGCTGTCGAAACTGACAAGCGTACGGTGGATGATGCACTGGACGGCGCTGATATTTTCCTGGGACTGTCTGGTCCCAATATGGTGACTGGCGAACAGATCAAGGCGATGGCGGCCAACCCGATCATCTTTGCCTGTGCTAACCCAACTCCAGAAATCATGCCGGAAATCGTGGCGGAAGCACGTCCTGATGCCATCATGGCAACCGGTCGTTCTGACTACCCGAACCAGGTAAACAACGTACTGGGCTTCCCGTTCATTTTCCGTGGTGCTCTGGACGTCCGTGCCAAGCGTATCAACGAAGAAATGAAACTGGCTGCAGCCAAGGCGTTGGCTGGTCTGGCGAAAGAGCCGGTTACCCAGGAAGTTCTGGATGCCTACGGTCTGGAATCGCTGTCTTTTGGCCGTGAGTACATTATTCCAAAGGCGGTTGATACTCGTCTGCTGGGTGTTGTCTCTCTCGCGGTTGCACAGTCCGCGATCGATACCGGTGCCGCCACTGGCCCACTGCCTGCCAACTATCCGCTGAAGTCTATCGCTGATATCTGATCAGTCGACTGATGTTCGGTATAAAAAAACCGCTAACTCGCGAGAGTGGCGGTTTTTTTTATGGTTGCTGTTTGGCTGCTGTTTGGCTGCTGTTACTGGCTATCAGACACCGTAACGCTGACGCAGGGCCTGGATGCGATCACCCAATGGAGGGTGAGAGGCAGCCAGAGCCGATAACTTGCCTTCGCCACCAATACCAAACGCCACCAGTTCACCATTCAGTTCGGACGGCTGGTCATAACTTTCTTGCAGTCGCGCCAACGCATTAATCATCGATAGCGGGCTGACCAGCTCGGCACCGGCGATATCGGCGCGATATTCACGACGACGACTGAACCAGGCAACGATAAACGAAGCCAGAATGCCGAGGATAATTTCCGACACCAAGGTAGCGATAAAAAAGCCGATACCAGGGCCGTTCTCGTTTTTCAGAATGGCCTTGTCGACAAAGTTGCCGATGATACGGGCGAAGAACATCACAAAGGCGTTGACCACCCCCTGTATCAGCGCCAGCGTGACCATGTCGCCGTTGGCGACGTGGCCGATTTCGTGGCCCAGTACGGCTTTGACTTCGTCCTTGCTCATCCGCTGCAGCAGACCGGTTGATACCGCCACCAGCGCATTGTTACGGTTCCAGCCGGTGGCAAAGGCATTGGGCTGATGAGAGGCAAAAATACCGACTTCCGGCATGCCGATACCGGCTTTTTCTGCCAGTTCCTGCACTGTGCTGACCAGCCATTGCTCGCCAGAGTTATGCGGTGAGTCGATCACCTGAACGTTCATGCTGCGTTTGGCCATCCACTTGGAGATCAGCAAGGACACCAGTGAACCGGCCATACCAAAGACCAGACAGAACACCAGCAGGTTGCCGAAATCCAGCCCTTGTTGGGTAACATAGCTGCCGACTCCCAGAATCGACAGGGTGATACTGGCAACCAGAATCACGGCCAGGTTAGTGGCCAGAAACAGGATAATGCGCAACATGATATTCCTCCTGTGGAATGAGTTGGGCGCAAAGATTGAACTCGCTATATGACCACAAGATTGAGGCAATTACGGCGTATTTCAAGCAAAAGAGTTGGGAAAGCGGATGAAACCCGGTCTCGCGATTGGTATCCGACTGAATATACGTATAATGGCCAAGTCCCAGGGGGTGGCTCCAAGAGCCTGAGAATTGCCAGTCGGCATAAACTCCTAGAACCTGATCCGGTTAGTACCGGCGTAGGAATGGGCGAGTGCCTCGGGTTATTCACCAGCATATCGACAGTCTTCTTGTTGCTGATCTGATCAGCGACCTACGCACTATCCTGTACACCAAGCCGGGTCTCCTTTTTGAATTATTTAAGAGGACAGACCCAGATGTCATTCCGCAAAACTCCGTTATCTCTGGCCGTGTTGACGATGGCAGTTGCCATACCAGCGCATGCCGACAGTGTCAGTCAGGTGCCAACCGAAGAAGTGATCGTGACGGCTGATTTTCGTCAGTCCGATGTGCAGTCCATTGCCGAAGCCGCTACCGTGGTTGGCGCGGCCGCCATCGAACAGCGTGCCGCCGATCATCTGGAAAGCCTGCTGGCGCTGGCTCCGAACGTCAACTTCGCTTCCGGCGCTTCCCGTGGTCGTTATTTCCAGATTCGCGGTATTGGTGAGCGCTCCCAGTTTATCGATCCGGTGAACCCATCGGTGGGGTTGCGGGTGGATGGCATCGATATGACCGGACTGGGCGGTGGCGCGGGTTTGTTTGATGTGCAGCAAGTCGAAGTGCTGCGTGGCCCACAAGGCACCCGCTTTGGTGCCAATGCGCTGGCGGGCATGATCAATATCGAAAGTAATGATCCGACCGCAGACTTTGAAGGCATGGTGTCGGGCAAGATGGGAAACTACAACACCAAGGCTCTGGGTGTGGTGGTATCTGGCGAAGTAGGGCCGGGCCTGAACATGCGCTTGTCTGCGCATCAGAACCGCTCCGATGGCTACATCCACAACGCCTATTCCGGCCGGGACGACACCAATAATATTGATGAACAACTGCTGCGCCTGAAAGGTAATCTGGAGCTGGACGAGCGTAACACGCTGGCCTTCACCGGGTTGTATATCGACGTTGACAATGGCTATGACGGCTTCTCGCTCGACAACACCCGCACCACCTATTCCAACTATCCTGGTCAGGACAAACAAAACACCCGCGCCGCCGCGCTGACCTGGACATCGGAAGTATCTGCTGCCTTCGACTTGCGGGTACACGCTTCCGGCAGCAACAGCAAAACCGACTACGGCTTTGATGAAGACTGGGCGTACGGTGAATACGACGATTCCACGGGAACCTGTGTTACGCCGGGCACCTGTCTGGCCAATCAGGAGGGTGCCTGGGGCTATAGCTCGACCGACCAGTACTTGCGTGAGTATCGCCGTCGCGAGCTGGACGTGCGGTTGACGTCGACCGCCGCCGGTCGTTTGTTTGCAGACTCCACCGACTGGGCAGTCGGTGTGTATTCCATGACCCGTGCAGAAGATATGACACGCTTCTATACCTGGAATGCCGACACCTTCTATAGCGACCTGCATACAGAGTCCAAGGCTGTCTACGGTGAATTATCGGTGCAGGCCAGCAATGACCTGACCATTACCACAGGCCTGCGCCGCGAACAGTGGCATACGGACTACGACGACAGCAACGCCATTGCCAACGACCGCACGGAAGACTTGTGGGGTGGCAAGATTGCACTGGAGTATCTGCTCAATGATAACCAGCTGGCTTATGCCTCATTGGCACGAGGCTACAAGGCGGGTGGGGTGAATACCGACCCGGACATCAGCGAAGACAACCGCACCTTCGATACCGAATTCAACAACGCGCTGGAAGCGGGGCTGAAATCCAGCTTGCTGAATGATGCCCTGCAAACCCGTGTGGCGGCGTTTTTTATTCAGCGCAAAAACCAGCAGGTCAAGAGCTCCTATGCCGTTTCCAATGGCGCGGGTCAAGGCTTTACCTTTCAGGATTATCTGGCTAATGCCGCCGAGGGTCAGAACTACGGGCTGGAACTGGAAACCGAATGGGCACTGACAGAACAGCTGAACTGGATGTTCAGTGGCGGCTGGCTGCAAACCAAATTTATCGACTACCAGTACGACACCGCCGCTGGCAACGTCAGCATGAACGGTCGTGAGCAAGCCCAGGCCCCGGCCTACAGCTTTGCCAACAGCCTGACGTATGCCGTGGGTAACGGCCTGACGCTGGTACTGGAAAACGAAGCCAAGGACAGCTTCTACTTTTCCGACAGCCACTATGAAGAATCCAGAGCCTACGTTATGTGGCATGCCCGCGTGGCCTACGACGGCAGCAACTATCAACTGGCGTTGTACGGTCGCAACCTGACGGATGTGGATCAGGAGGTGCGTGGTTTCCACTTCGGCAACGACCCCCGTGATGGCTACGCCAACGAACGCTGGGTGCAGTACGGTGACCCGCGTTTAATCGGCGTGGAAGGTAAATTCTACTTTTGATCAAACCCCGTTCAGACCGGCCACTGGTGACTGGTCTGAAGCTAACCCTAACTCCAGGAGCAGGTTATGGAACTCTCAGTTGATATCAGCGCATACCCCTTGGCCGATGACTACATCCCGGCCATCAAGATGTTTATCGAGCGCCTGCAAGGCACCGCTGGCCTGACCGTGGTGTGCAACACCATGAGCACTCAGATATTTGGTGAGTACGATCTGGTCATGAACACCATCGCTACCGAAATGAAACACTCGTTCGCAACCTATGGCAAAGCCATTTTTGTCTACAAAATGATTCCCGGCGTGAACCTGGATCCGGCGCTCAAGCCACACGGCTGAAGACGATTCGGTATCAATAGCGAGGTGTCCTGATGGACGAAATACTCAGTAGTGTTGTCAGTGCGTTTGTTGCACAAAGTATCCCTGAAGTGATCGCCGTGGTACTGGGGGTCGCCTACCTGGTGCTGGCCATGCGCCAGAGTAATGGGTGCTGGTATGCCGCTTTTGGCAGTACCGCGATTTTCAGCTGGTTGTTCTGGGATGTCAGCCTGCTGATGGAATCGGCATTAAACGTCTATTACCTGGTGATGGCCGTGTATGGCTGGTGGGCCTGGCAACAGGGCAACGGCAGTCATGGTTCCGCTGACAAGAGTGAACAAGAATTGCCAATACAGCGCTGGGGGCTAAAACAGCATCTGTTGACGCTGGTGGCCATTGCACTGCTGACGCTGATCAGCGGCACCTTGCTGCATGGAAATACCACTGCGGTGATGCCGTATCTGGATTCCTTTACCACCTGGGGCGCGGTGATTACCACCTGGATGGTAACCCGCAAGGTACTGGAAAACTGGCTCTACTGGATCGTGATTGATGCCGTGGCTATCTTTTTGTACATCGACCGTGAGCTGTATCTGACCGCCCTATTGATGGCGATTTATGTTGTGCTGGCTGTGGCTGGCTGGTTTCTCTGGCAGCGCGACTACCGTGCCCACTGTGCCCGGCAGGCCGATAGCCTTGAGTCATCCGACTGGCAGCAGGCCTGATCGTGCTGTTTCGGCGGCGGGCACAACAGCCGTTAGGGCAAGAATGCCAGCGCATGCTGGCAGACTGGCAAAGCTGGGGTCTGTGTGAGCATCCGCCTGGGCCGCATCGTATGGCCGCACTCGAAGGCGGGCTGACCAATCGCAGTTGGTCGCTGACGCTGGATTCCGGCAAGTACGTGGTGCGTGCCAGTGCCACCAACAGTGAGACTCTGGATATTCGCCGAGAGGCCGAATTCCGCATTCAGCAACGGGCCGCGCAGGCTGGACTGGCACCGCGAGTGCGTTATCGCAGCCCGGATGACAGCTACTGGATTATTGATCGGGCGAATGGGCCTGAACTGGCGGAATGCATCAGTGCCGGTCTGGACACCGGCACCATGATCGCGCTGGCGCAACAACTCAAACAGCTGCACCAATTGCCGTTTGGGCCGGACTTGCCCGAGTTGCATGTTGCGGTCAAGGCCGATCACTACTGGCGAGGCATCGAAGCCCGCTGGCCCTGCGACTGGAGCCAGCAGAAACTACCGTTGCAGCATTGGTTGGCAGAGGCACCGGGGCCAGAACGATCGCTCTGCCATATGGATCCGAATCCACATAACTGGCGGCTGCATCAAGAGCGCTGGTTATTAATCGACTGGGAATATGCCGCTATCGGCCATCGTTACTGGGATATCGCCGGGCTGGCCGTGTCAGTCAATATGAATGCGGCCCAGCAACGGCAATGGTGCGCGCTGTTTGGTATTGATGTGATGGATCGGGGCTGGCAAAAGGCGCTGCTGCAAGAGCACTATTTTGGCGTGCTCTGGTACGGCGTACAGGGGTTGATGGATCGAACCCGGCTGCTGGCGGAACTCAGCGAGTTGCATCGGGCTGCCCGCCAGTTGGGGTGATCTGTCTTATCGCTGACTGTCGCCTGTGACACAACTTGTTGCGGTATTCATTCGGGTCTTTGGAAATCGCCATCTGCCCGTCTGCCGACGTCAGCTGCGCGGCTTGCAGTTGCCGGGTCAATATCCGGCTGAGCCAGAACCTCAGTGCTGCTGCACGTAACGCCATTGGCCAGAGGTTTTGCTCTGACATAGTGAATGGCCGTACCGATTGATAGCCATCCAGTAACGCCGTCAACAAGGTTTCGTCCCAGTGGCCATCAACATCGCAACACCAGTCGTTGGCGACAATGGCGAGGTCAAAAATCCATGCATCCTGACAAGCGTTATATAAATCCAGAATGGCCCCCAGTTTCGGGCCAGCGGCGGTATTCTCAAACAGAACATTGTCGTGGAAGAGGTCGCCATGAATCCATCCGTGTGGCAAGGCCAGCCAGTCACTGTGAATCAGACGTTGCTGCTCAATTTCATCGCGCAACAGCGCCATATCGCTGTCATCCAGCGCCGCTGTCAGCGTTCCCGCCATCGTGATCCACCAGTCCAGGCCGCGAGCGTTCGGGCGTTGGACCTTCAGATCGGCAGCGGCCAGATGCAATTGGGCCAGCGCGGCAGCGGCCTGACAGGTATGACTGGCAGTGGGAAGCTCAACATGTTCGCCAGCCAGGCGCGGACACAGAATGGCCGGTTTATGTTCCAGACAAAACAGCCATTGGCCGTCACGATTAGAGACAGGCGCGGGTACCGGTAACGACAACTGGGGATGACGCCGATTGGCCATACCCAGATGGTTGGCCAATGCCACAAACTGCTCGACTTCATCGGCGGCATGGTGCTCAAACAGCGTCAGCACAAACTCACCGGCCGTGGTGGTGACAAAATAGTTGGTATTTTCAATCCCCCCGGCGATGCCACGAAAAGACAGCAGCGGGCCAAGCTCGAACTGTTCAAGCCAGCTTGCCAGGGATGATTGCGGAACCGGGGTATAGACAGACATAGAATGGTTATATCGAATCCGCTTTACCAGCGGAAGATCACCCACTTGGGTACGACGATATCCGGGTTGTCCTTGCGGACAAAGTCCTCGCCCTGAGCTTCTGGCACCAGGTAGTAAGGCTTGCCAACTTTAGGCTCGACCTTGATTTCGACCAACTTGCCGTTGACGCGGAACTCGTAGAAGGTTTTGTCGCCATCATTCCGAATCGTGACCGATTCAGCGCTCGGGTCGGCAGCAAAGCCAGAGGTTGAAAACAGCGCTGAAGCCAGAGTGACGCCAAGCGCGGCGGCAATACGACGGAGGTTCAGACGAGTCGGGGTCTTCATGTTAGGATGCCTTCCAATTTTAGTTCTTCCTCATTGTATGCCGACCCGGACGCGAACCCCAGCGCTAGCGTCCGGGTTTTGCCGAGTCTACAGGAATTCTGTTATGTCCAAGTCTGTTGTTCTTATCGACGGATCTTCCTATCTGTTCCGCGCCTTTCACGCCATTCCGTTGCTGACCAACTCCCGAGGCGTTCACACTAATGCGGTGAAAGGCGTGATCAGCATGATCAAACGACTGCAAAAAGACTATCCAGACGCTCAGATGGTGGCGGTGTTTGATGCCAAAGGCAAAACCTTTCGCAACGACATGTACCCAGAGTACAAGGCCCATCGTCCACCGATGCCGGATGAGCTGCGTGAACAGATTGAGCCGATCCATAACATCATTCACGCCATGGGCTTGCCGTTGCTGATTATCGACGGCGTTGAAGCCGACGATGTGATTGGCACCCTGGCGGTGCAGGCAGAATCGAGCGGCTGTCAGGTGATTGTCTCCACCGGCGACAAGGACATGGCGCAGCTGGTGGATTCTCATGTCTCGCTGATCAACACCATGACCAACACCTTTTTGGACGTGGAAGGGGTGAAAGAGAAATTTGGCGTACCGCCTGAGCATATCATCGACTACCTGGCGCTGATGGGCGACAAGGTCGATAACATTCCCGGCGTGCCCAAGGTCGGAGAAAAAACCGCCGTCGGGCTGGTGGCCGGGCTGGGCTCTCTGGAAGATATTTACGCCAACCTCGACAAGGTCAAAGACCTGGCGTTTCGCGGTGCCAAAACCATGGCCGTAAAGCTGGAAGAGCACCAGGAACAGGCGTTTTTGTCAAAACAACTGGCGACCATCAAATGCGATGTCGCGCTGGAACAGCCCCTCGGCGAGCTGAAAAGCACAGCGACCGACAAGACCGCGTTGCTGGAACTGTACCGCAATATGGAATTCAAGGCCTGGATTGCCGAGCTGACGGACGAGACGACGAGCCGTGCTGCTAACACCAGTGCTGCCACCAGCTCCGAGACAGCCAGCTCCAAGACAAGCAGTACGATGGCAGGCGCGGAAGCTGACGAAGAAGTGACCGTCAGTGCCGAACCCGGCCAGTACGACATGGTACTGACGCAAGATGCCCTGGACGGCTGGATTGCACAACTCCAGGCCAGCAAGCTGTTTGCCTTTGATACCGAAACCACCTCGCTCAACTACAAGGATGCCCGTATCGTCGGCGTCTCGTTTGCGGTGGCCGTCGGCAAGGCCGCCTACGTGCCACTGGCGCACGACTACGAAGGCGCACCAGTACAGCTCGACCGCGAGGCGGTATTGGCGCAACTGAAGCCGCTGCTGGAAGACAACAAACTGAAAAAAGTTGGCCAGCACATGAAATACGACGCCCACGTACTGGCCAATCACGGCATTAGCCTGCAAGGAGTCCAGTTCGACACCCAGTTGGAAAGCTACGTGCTGGATTCCGTGGCGACCCGTCACGATATGGACAGCCTGGCGTTAAAATATCTGGGTTACAAAACCACGAGTTTTGAAGACGTGGCTGGCAAGGGCGTCAAACAGAAAACGTTCAATCAGGTGGAACTGGACGTCGCTGGGCCATACGCAGCCGAAGATGCCGACATCACCCTGCGACTGCACCAGACGTTATGGCCAAAACTGCAACAACAGGGCGTGCTGGCCAAGGTGTTTACCGACATCGAAATGCCCGCCATGCCGATATTAACCGCGATGGAGTCTCTCGGGGCCTTGATCGACGCGGATAAACTGCATGAGCAAAGTGCCGAGCTGGAGCAAAAGCTGCAACAGCTGGAACAGCAGGCCCACGACGTTGCCGGACAGGTCTTTAACCTCGGTTCACCGAAACAGCTGGGAGAAATTCTCTACCAGAAACTCGGGTTACCGGTAAAAAAGAAAACCCCCAAAGGCGCGCCGTCTACCGCTGAAGAAGTGCTGGTCGAGTTGGCGGACGAAGGTCATGAGCTGCCCAAAATCATTCTCGAAAACCGCAGCTTATCGAAGTTAAAAAGCACCTACACCGACAAACTGCCGACCATGATTGCCGGTTCCACCGGTCGGGTGCACACCTCCTACCATCAGGCTGTGGCGGCCACCGGGCGCTTGTCCTCTAGTGATCCGAACTTGCAAAACATCCCGATTCGCTCCGAAGAAGGACGCCGGATTCGCCAGGCCTTTATCGCTCCTCCAGGCTACAAGCTGGTGGCGGCTGACTACTCTCAAATTGAATTGCGCATCATGGCACACCTGTCCGGTGATGCCGGGTTGCTGAAAGCCTTCAGCGAAGGGCGCGACGTACACCGCGCCACCGCAGCGGAAGTGTTTGGCATTAGCGAAGCTGACGTCACCGACAACCAGCGCCGCAGCGCCAAGGCAATCAACTTTGGCCTGATCTATGGTATGTCGGCGTTTGGACTGGCCAAGCAGCTGGGCATTGGTCGTGGCGAAGCCCAGGATTACGTCAATCTCTACTTCGAACGTTACCCCGGTGTCCGTGATTATATGGACAATACCCGCGAACACGCCAAAGACCTGGGCTATGTCGAAACCATCTTTGGTCGCCGCCTGTACCTGCCAGAAATCAAATCCCGCAACGCTCCCCGTCGCCAGCACGCTGAGCGCACTGCGATCAACGCGCCGATGCAGGGCAGTGCCGCCGACATCATCAAGCGCGCCATGATCCGGGTAGCCAACTGGTTGCCGGATTCCGGTTTTGATGCTCGCATGATCATGCAGGTACACGATGAACTGGTGCTGGAGGTAAAAGAGGATCAGGCCGAGGGGTTTGCCGAAGCGCTGAAGCAGCAGATGCAGGACGCCGCCGAGTTACGCGTCCCCTTGCTGGTTGAAGCCGGTATTGGCGACAACTGGGACGAGGCACACTGAGTCAGGCCGATAAAAAAAGACCCGGACGCAGTGGAGATGACGTCCGGGTCAACTTCGGATTCTGGGGGAATGACCGAAGGATAGAACTGTTTGTGCCGCAGCTGTCTGCGTCACCATTCCGTGCGGGGAATTGTTTCACTATAGAAGAGGGAAACGCTGACAAAGTTCCTGTGGGCAGAAATTCTGTAGCGTTTTGTAATAAGATGCGACGCTGTTCGCAGCCGTCAGGGATCGGGGGACTGATCAGCGATAGCCTGGCTGACAGGCGTAGCCTCAGGGTCTGAATCAACAGGGGTGTTGGTTTCTGGCAAGAACCAGCTGTTCAGACGCTGTTTTAGCTCATCCAGACCATCGCCATTCAGTGACGAGAACATCTGTACCGAGACGGCAGTCGAGCTGTTACGAATCGCCTGAGAAACCTGCAACAGCGCACTTTTGGCAGCGCCACGCTTGAGTTTATCGGACTTTGTCAGTACCAGATGCAGTGGCATACCGTTATCATTGGCCCATTCAAGCATGCGCTTGTCATAATCGGTCAGTGGATGACGTATATCCATTAGTAGTACCAGACCCGCTAGCGCATCGCGTTTTTGCAGGTAATTGCCGAGCTCTTTCTGCCAGGCATTTTTGACACCGATAGGGACTTTGGCGTAGCCGTAGCCCGGTAAGTCGACCAGTGCCAGCGGCAGTTCGCCGAGCTGGAAATAGTTGATCAGCTGCGTACGGCCAGGCGTTTTACTGGTTCTGGCCAGTTTTTTCTGACCCGTAAGCCGATTGAGTGCGCTGGATTTCCCCGCGTTGGAGCGGCCGGCAAAGGCGACTTCACGGGTAATTTCGCCAGGACATTGGCTCAATGTGGCGGCACTACGAAGGTAGTGGGTCTTGGTGTAAGTCAATGAATCCTGGTTTGGCATAGGGTAAACGTAATGACCGTCCGGTTTTTGATGATATATAATGCTTGGCCTTTAAAAGGCGTCGCCAGTCTACCACAGGGTGTAACATTCCGGGCGGAGTCTCTGGTGCAAGCCGAGTATAGTGAAAAATTAGCCTGATCTTATAACGACCGATGAGAGAGAACTTCACAATGACCAAACTTCTGGCCCTGCTTGCGGTGTCTGCCGCCGCGATGTCTGCCAACGTTAACGCATTTGATGCGGAAGCCAAATACAATACCTCTTGTGGTGCGTGCCATGCCCCACAAGTTGCGCCGATGATCGGCTCCCCCACCGCTTTTGATGCAGCAGCCTGGGCACCTCGGCTGGAAAAAGGTATGGACACACTGGTAAGCCACGTAACCAACGGTTTTAATGCCATGCCTCCACGCGGACTCTGCATGGATTGTTCCGCAGAAGACTATAAAGCGCTGATTACTTACATGTCGACGCCCAAGTAAAGCAGCAGCGACGAACGTCGACTGCGACGACAAGAATTAACTTACTAACTGGATCTGACGATGAAAAACCTGTTGATTGGCCTGATTGTTTCAGCCGGACTGATGTCCGCGGCCCACGCTGGTGAAGCGGCCTCCGCCTACCAGGGCGATGCCGATGCCGGCAAAGCAAAGTCTGCTACCTGTGCTGCTTGCCACGGTGCAGACGGTAACAGCATGGTGCCAACATTCCCCAAACTGGCTGGCCAAGGCGAGGTTTACCTGGCCAAGCAGCTCAAGGATATACGTGATGGTCGTCGTCAGGTGCTTGAAATGACCGCTTTTGTTGCTGGACTGACCGACAATGATATCGCCGACCTGGCCGCTTACTTCGATGCTCAGGCACCAACTGGTGCAGGTGCAAAAGAGGAGCTGGTTGAGTTGGGCGAAAAAATCTACCGCGCAGGTATCGAAGAAAAAGGAGTACCGGCTTGTATGGCGTGTCATGGGCCGAGTGGCAAGGGCATCGAACTGGCTGCCTTCCCTATGCTGTCGGGCCAGCATGAAGCGTATATTGCCAAACAGCTGCATGATTTCAGCTCCGGTGCCCGTACCAACGACGGTGACAGCCGCATGATGCGTGACACCGCCTACCGTTTGCACGATTCCGAGATCGCGGCAGTTGCGTCTTACATTCAGGGTTTGCGTTAATCGCAGCCTGACAAAAAAAGCGGCATTGGCCGCTTTTTTTCTGTATTTTTTTGGCTGAATGATCTGACACTAAACGGAATACATGGCCGCTGGCCGGGTAGGTGATTTGGAACCTTTGTGTGAAAATGCACCTAACTGGCCAATCTGACTGGCGACTTTAACTCTGAATGGAGATGTTTATGCTTATGCTGATCAAACGATGGATGGCAGTCCCGCTGCTGTTGATTAGCTCTCTCACCCTGGCGGCAGAATACCAAGCCGGTGTGAATTACGATGTTCTGGCCGATCCTGTACCGGTCATGGCAGATGGCAAAGTGCATGTGGAAGAAGCCTTCTGGTATGGCTGTCCACACTGTTTTCACCTCGATGAATCATTAAGCCAATGGGTAAGCAGCTTACCCGCTGATGTCGAATTTACCCGCGTCCCCGCGATGTTTGGTCGTGCCTGGGTATCCCATGCGCAATTATATTACGTTGCCGATGTGCTGGGCATTCTCGACCAGGTACATACCCCGATTTTCCGCGCCATTCATCTGGAAAAGCAGCGCTTGCTCGACAAGGATGACCAACGTGATTTTCTGGTCAAGCATGGTGGCATTACGGCGGAACAATTTGACAAGGCGTATGACAATTTTGCCGTCAAATCCCGCATGAGCCAGGCTGACAAACGTATTCGTTCGTTCAAAATCAGCGGTGTACCGGCGCTGATTGTTGACGGTAAATACGTGGTCTCTGCCAGCACCGCAGGTGGTCAGGATAAAATGACCGCCGTGGTGGATTTCCTCATCGAAAAAGAACGCGCCGCCAAATAGTGGCACAAACAAAATAGTGACACAGAGGGGTTGGCCGGAGACATTGGGCCAATCCCTTGCCTTCCTTCCGGTTCTACCCTCACCATGCCGCTGCATGGCCTCATCACGACCCCTGCATGGCCTCAGATCACCAGAGGGTGCGTACTGCACACTATCTAGCGCGATTCCACAGATCCCTGCGCATCGAAAATAGCGGATTGTGGTAACCTCTCGCCTTCCAATTCAGTGTGTCGGGTTATCTTCAGGAGTATTGGTATGTGTGGCATTGTCGGAGCCGTGGCCCAGCGGGATGTTGTCGAAATATTGCTGGAAGGCCTGCGCCGCCTCGAATACCGGGGCTACGATTCCGCCGGAGTCGCTATTATTGATGCCACCGCTGCCAACCCCCAGCTAACCCGAGTACGGCGTCTGGGCAAGGTACAGGCATTGGCCGACGCCGTGGCGGAAAACGGTCTTCCCGGTGGTTTGGGTATCGCCCATACTCGTTGGGCCACCCACGGCGAACCTTCGGAAGCCAACGCCCATCCCCATGTCTCCGGCGACATTGCCGTGGTACACAACGGCATCATTGAAAACCACGCCAGCCTGCGTCGTGAACTGCAGGCTGACGGCTACCACTTCCAATCCCAGACCGACACCGAAGTGATCGCCCACCTGATTGCCCGCGAAGTAAACACCGGTGCCTCGCTGCTGGATGCCGTGAAAAACACCCGCCAGCGCCTTGACGGTGCTTACGGAATGGTCGCCATCAACCGTGCCAGCCCAGACCGGATGGTCGTTGCCCGCTCCGGCAGCCCGCTGGTGATTGGTTACGGTATCGGCGAACACTTCATCGCCTCCGACCAGCTCGCACTGCTGCCCGTGACCCGCAAATTTGCCTTCCTGGAAGAAGGCGACGTGGCAGAAATTACCCGTCAGAGCGTACAGATATTCAATATCGACAACGAACGGGTTGAGCGCGAAACCCGCGAAACCTCCGTCGAACACGATGCCGGTGACAAAGGCGAATATCGCCACTACATGCTCAAGGAAATCCACGAACAGCCCCAGGCCATCACCAATACCCTCGAAGGCCGCCTGCACAATGGCCAGCTCAACCTCGCCGCCCTGGGTGACCTCAGCGGTATCGACAACGTCCAGATCATCGCCTGCGGCACCAGCTACCATGCTGGCGTCACCGCCCGCTACTGGATCGAAGCACTGGCCGGAATCAGCTGTAACGTCGAAATTGCCTCCGAATTCCGCTATCGCAAACCCGTTGTCAAACCCAACACCCTGCTGGTGACCATCTCCCAGAGTGGCGAAACCGCCGACACCCTGGCGGCCTTGAAACTGGCCAAACAACTGGGCTTTCGCAAAACCCTGACCATCTGCAACGTCCCCGGCTCATCATTGGTGCGGGAATCCGATATGGCGCTGATGACCCGCGCCGGGGCAGAAATTGGCGTGGCCTCGACCAAAGCCTTCACCACCCAGCTCACCGCACTGTTACTGCTTACTGCCGGGCTGGCGCAACAACAGCCGGATGCCAGCGGCATTCAACAGCGTATTGCCACCGCCCTGGAACAACTGCCAGGGTTGATCCAGCAAGCGCTGGAAATGAACGACCAAATAGAACAACTGGCCGAACGTTTTGCCGACAAACACAACGCCCTGTTCCTTGGCCGTGGCGACCAGTACCCCATTGCCATGGAAGGTGCGCTCAAACTCAAGGA
This sequence comes from Oceanobacter antarcticus, assembly GCF_044962685.1. NCBI lineage: Bacteria > Pseudomonadati > Pseudomonadota > Gammaproteobacteria > Oceanospirillales > Oceanospirillaceae > Oceanobacter > Oceanobacter antarcticus. The sequence continues at coordinate 89,752 of NZ_JBBKTX010000008.1, read as the reverse complement.
AATCTCCTACATCCACGCCGAAGCCTACGCCGCCGGAGAACTCAAACACGGCCCACTGGCGCTGATTGATGCCGAAATGCCCATCGTCGTCGTGGCACCCCACAACGACCTGGTGGAAAAACTCAAATCCAACATCGAAGAAGTCCGCGCCCGTGGCGGTGAACTCTACGTCTTTGCCGGACAAGCCACCGAAATCACCCCCGCCGACAACATGATCGTGCTGTCGATGCCCCACTGCGACGACCTCATCGCCCCGATCGTCTACACCCTGCCGCTGCAATTGCTGAGCTACCACGTCGCCATTATCAAAGGCACCGACGTCGACCAGCCGAGGAACCTGGCCAAAAGCGTGACGGTGGAGTGATAGGGGTGGTCAGGGAGAGTTCCAGCAGTGGTATCGATAGAACCCCTCCTGGCTTGTCCGAAAACAAAGCCCTGGTGGACTCGGCCTTGAGTACAAAGTGGCTGCCCGAACGCTACTTGATTTGCAGTAGATTAATATTAGTAAAATAAAATTTGACTTGTGTGTAAATATTGAGCTATTGTGGCCTTGTTAATATTATCGTAGAAGGATATTAGCGGTTTTTTTTAATGAGATTGGAGCTGAAAAGCTCGAACCAAAAGAAGAGTCCAGCAGCAAGTTATCAGCTTGCTGCTGGGTTTGAACTCACAATGCAATGCCAGTAACACAGGAGATTCAATGACCCAAAACTATCAGAACTATTCACTTTCACAACACATCACTTTGCCCACCGGGCACTGCCTGAAGTTCATCAAGAGCTATTCCAAAGGCACACTCCAGCAAGATGATTACAAAGAGTTTTATGAGCTGGGCCAGAACGGTGACCCGGTTGCTCATTATCTCTATTGGGAGCGCACGTCGATCAAGCCACCTTTCCGAACCTCCACGGGTTACTGCAAGAGCGATCTTGCGGGAAAGACACTGGAGGAGGTTCAATGTTGATGAGGAGCTGCCTTCAGGGCAGCCCAGCGATTCAGTCAGCAACTGCAACTACCAGAGAGAAATTTGTGTTTCCAACACCAGATAAGCTAGTTCATGGCACTCGACTGGCTTTTTGCTCTAAAAGCAGAATTCTGCAGCTGTTTAATAAGTACAAAAGGAGTAGCCAGAAAAAGCTTACCAAGCCTGTCAAGGACTGGTTTATAGGCGAAGCATTGCGAATGGGATGGGCTAATGCGATCGAAACCCCAGCCGATCAGGCAGGTACGGATGAAGGAATCACACTGCTGGCTCCAAACAATGAATTGGTCAAGAAGCGGCTCACTCTGGATGTTGCTGCGGATAAACACTGCACAAAGGTCGATGTAAGTGAGGCCTCTCCAAGGAGTCGGTATGGCAAACACTGATTGCTTACTCGGCCAAGTTGCCGATATCAGTATTGGTTACACCTTCAGAGAAAAGGTCGAAGAAGTGAAACCCGAGCGTGGCAACGCTAGGGTTGCCCAGGTCAAAGACCTGCGCAAACGCTGGGATGAAACAGGAAGTCGTTTGGTATCAACAGAGAACTTCCCAGCCATTCAGTGGCAGGGTAAATCCCGCCTGTTTGCTGACCCCGGCTGTGTTTTGCTGCCTTCCCGAGGCGAGTTTCTGAAAGCCTTCTACTGGCCTGAGTCCGTGACCGTGACCGGTGCAGGGGCACTCCCCATCGTGGTAAGTAGCCAGTTAATGGTTATACGCTCGATTGATGACAGGATTTTAACCGAGTTTGTTGGCTGGTTACTCAATCAAACAGCGGCGCAAAATTTTCTCCGTTCAGGTAGCTTGGGCACCAGCATGCCCATGCTGAAAAAAAAGGATTTGCTCGAGCTGCCTTTGCAGATCCCAAGATTGGAAACCCAACACAAAATCCTGCGCCTTGATCGGTTGTGGGAACAGGAACAACTGCTGACTCAAGCCTTGTTGAAAAATCGTGAAGCCATGCTGCAAGGCATGTATCAGCAACTGCTGAAGGAGAACAATTGACCATGAGCATCACCGATAAAATCAGCCAGGACGCCATCAACAAAGCCCTGTGGAATGCCTGCGATACCTTCCGGGGCACCATCAGCGCCGATACCTACAAAGACTTCATCCTGACCATGCTGTTCCTCAAGTACATCTCCGACGTATGGCAGGATCACTACGATGGCTACAAGGCCGAATACGGCGACGAGCCAGAACTCATCGAAGAGATGATGAAAAACGAACGTTTTGTTCTACCCAAGGCGGCCAGCTTCTATGCCCTGTACGAGCGCCGCCACGAACCCGGCAATGGCGAGCGTATCGATCAGGCGCTACACGCCATTGAAGAAGCCAACGGCACCAAACTGAAAGACGCCGGAAAAAGCGTGTTTCAGGATATTTCCTTCAACACCGACCGTTTGGGTGAAGAGAAGCAGAAAAACACCATCTTGCGTCACCTGCTGGAAGACTTTGCCAAACCCGAGTTAAGCCTAAAACCCAGCCGAGTCGGCACGCTGGACGTGATCGGTAACGCCTACGAATACCTGATCAAAAACTTCGCTGCCAGCGGTGGTCAGAAAGCCGGTGAGTTTTATACCCCGCCAGAAATCAGTGACCTGATCGCCGAGTTGTTAGACCCGCAACCAGGTGACAGCATCTGCGATCCGGCCTGCGGTTCCGCCTCGCTGTTAATGAAATGCGGTAGCAAAGTTCGCAAAAATCACGACAGTAAAAACTATGCCCTGTATGGACAGGAAGCCATTGGCTCCACTTGGTCGCTGGCCAAAATGAACATGTTCCTGCATAGCGAAGACAACCACAAAATCGAATGGGGCGACACCATCCGTAACCCCAAGTTGCTGGATAAAAATGGCGACTTAATGCTGTTTGATATTGTCACCGCCAACCCGCCATTCAGCCTGGATAAATGGGGCCACGACGAAGCCGAACATGATAAGTTCAGCCGCTTCCGCCGGGGCGTACCACCAAAAACCAAAGGCGATTACGCCTTTATCCTGCATATGATCGAAACGCTAAAACCTGCTTCTCAAGGTAAACTCGGGGGCCGTATGGGGGTCGTCGTGCCACACGGCGTTTTGTTCCGTGGTTCCAGCGAAGGCAAAATCCGCAAACAACTGATTGAAGAAAACCTGCTCGATGCCGTGATTGGCCTGCCAGAGAAACTGTTTTATGGCACCGGTATTCCCGCCGCGATTCTGATTTTCAAGAAGAACAAGAGCGACGACAACGTTATGTTTATCGACGCCAGCCGCGACTTCAAAGCCGGTAAAAACCAGAACCTGCTGACGGAAGAGAATATCGCCAAGATTGTGGCCACTTACCACGCTGGCAACGATGTCGATAAATACGCCTACGTTGCCAGTCTCGAAGAGATCAAAGAGAACGATTACAACCTGAACATCCCGCGTTATGTCGATACCTTTGAAGAAGAGGAAGAAATCGACCTGATGGCCGTGCGTGCCGAGCGTGAACAACTGAAAGCGCAACTCAGCCGTTTGGAAGACGAAATGCAGGGCTACCTGGCCGAGTTGGGTTATTCGGATAACGCGGAATAGGAGGTTTCGAGTATGGAACAACAGCAAATTCAATCGCTTACCATCACCTTTGAAGGGCATGCCCAACAGACCGAAAACGGAGTTGAGTACTGGTTGGCGCGAGACCTTCAGCACCTGCTGGGTTATGGCAAGTGGGATAACTTTGTCAGCGTGATATCCAAAGCCAAAACCGCCTGTGAAGTCAGTGGTCACGGCGTTTCTGATCATTTTGCCGACGTCGGGAAAATGATCGAGCTCGGCAAGGGCGGTCAGCGTGAAATCGACGATGTGATGCTCACCCGCTACGCCTGCTACCTGATTGCTCAGAATGGTGATTCCCGTAAGCAAGAGATTGCCTTCGCCCAAACCTACTTTGCCATGCAAACCCGCAAAGCCGAGTTAATCGAGCAGCGCCTTCTTGAAACAGAACGCGTACAAGCACGGCAGAAGCTATCAACTACAGAGAAAGAGCTCTCCAATGTCATTTTTGAGCAAGCCGGGGGTAATCAAAACTTTGCCCTGATCCGCAGTAAAGGTGATACCGCTCTGTTTGGCCGTAACACCAAAGCCATGAAAGCCCAATGGCAAGTGCCCGATAACCAGCCACTGGCTGATTTTGCGCCAACCATCATCCTCAAGGCCAAGGACTTTGCTACCGAGATCACCATTCACAATGCCCGCGCTCAACAAATGACACGGGAACAGCAAATCTCCAGCGAGCACGTTACCAATAACCAGGCTGTACGAGATACTTTGCTGAGCCGAGGCATACGGCCGGAAAGCCTCCCGCCCGCTGAAGATGTAAAGAAGGTCGAGCGCCGGCTGGTATCCGCTGATAAGAAGTCGCTTAAGAACCCTGATACGTTGGGCGATCAGGACGGTAGCGATGAATAATTTTTCAGGGGATGAACAACTGAAAGCGTGGTTGACTGAGCTTGCAACCGAGATGGCTAATTATCTGGAGGAGTTGAGGTATGGTGCCTGAGGGGTGGAAGTTAAGCACCATTGAGGAAATATCCAATGTTTCTTCTGGTGGGACTCCCAGCAGAAAAAATGACGCATATTGGAATGGCAACATTCCTTGGGTAACAACTTCTGAGGTTCAATATAAGATTATAGAAGACACCTCTGAAAAGATTACGGAAGAAGGCCTTGCAAACTCGTCTGCCAAGTTATTTCCTGTGGATACCATTCTTATGGCGATGTACGGGCAAGGGAAAACGAGAGGGCAAGTTGCCAAGTTAGGTATTGAGGCCTCAACCAATCAGGCATGTGCAGCGATAGTTTTAAACCCCGGTTATGAAGTTGATTACTACTATCAATTTCTCGTAAGCCAATATGAAAACATACGGGAAATGGCAAATAGTGGAGGCCAAGAAAACTTGAGTAGTGGAATCGTCAAGTCGATACAAGTTCCTGTTCCCCCACTCCCCGAACAAAAGAAAATCGCCCAAATCCTTTCTACATGGGATAAGGCCATCACCACCACAGAGCAGCTGCTCGCCAACAGCCAGCAGCAGAAAAAAGCCCTGATGCAGCAGCTACTGACGGGTAAGAAACGCCTGCTGGATGAGAATGGAGAGAGGTTTAGTGGGGAGTGGTCTGAGGTCAAGTTGTCCTCGATTTTTGATCGGGTTACAGAGAAAAATAATGGTCAAAGTACCAACGTTGTGACCATCTCCGGCGTTCACGGCCTGATTCGACAAGAAGATTTTTTCAAGAAAACGGTAGCCTCTGATACTCTCGACGGTTACTTCTTGCTGAGAAAAAGCCAGTTTGCTTACAACAAAAGCTACTCAAACGGCTATCCGATGGGGGCGATTAAACGCCTGAACCGGTATGACGATGGCGTTGTGACCACCTTGTATATCTGCTTTGAACTGTCGGACGTGAGCAAGGCTGATAGTGACTACTGGGAGCATTACTTTGGGTCTGGCCTTATGAACAAAGGCCTGTCTCAGGTTGCTCATGAAGGCGGCCGAGCACACGGGCTTCTAAACGTGAAGCCTACTGACTTTTTCTCGCTGAGAGCGCCTCTTCCAATACTGGAGGAGCAACAAAAAATCGCTGCTGTTCTCTCCACCGCCGACCAAGAAATCACCACCCTGCAACAGCAGCTCGATCACCTGAAACAAGAGAAAAAAGCCCTGATGCAGCAGCTGCTGACGGGTAAACGGCGAGTTAAAGTCGATGAACAGGAGTCCATATGCTGACGGCCATTCACCTTAGTCAGTTCAAAAGCTATCAGCAAGAATCCCTGCTTCTATCCCCCTTGACGTTGATGATCGGAGCCAATGCCTCTGGCAAAAGCAATGCCATTGAAGCCTTTCGTTTTCTCTGCTGGCTGGCGCAAGGGCAGAAGCTGGATGTCCTTCGCCATCAGGTGCAGGATTCCGAGCAGGTCGTGCGGGGGAGGGTGCGGGATCTGGGCTATCTGGGCAGCGATAGCTTTAAACTGGGGTGTTCAACGGATGATAACGACTGGAATCGCCTGGAGATCGAACTGGCGCTGCGGGATGACGAGCTGCATATCGCCCAAGAAAGCATCCGTTCACCGTCGGAGAACTTCCCCCTGTACCGAATTGAACAGGCCTCGCAGGGGCTGACCAATACGATTCGGGTGGCTTACAACAATTTTGCGCGGGGAGGGAAAAAACCTCAGCTCAGCTGTACCGACCAAATCACCGTACTGAACCAGCTGGCCTCTTCAGCATTGTTTGAGGCGGGTCATAAAAAAGCTCAGGAAGTCATTCCTGAAGTAACCGGCCGTTATCAGAAGTTGCTGGCGAATACGCTGTTTCTTGACCCTGTGCCCTCTCAGATGCGGGAAGCCAGCTACCCGGATAAACGCCTGAAAGGGGATTGTTCCAACCTGTCTGGCGTTTTGTATCGCCTGTGCCAAGACTCGGCAACCAAAGACCAAGTGATTGCATTTATTCGCAGCCTGCCCGAGCAGGATGTAACAACCCTCAATTTTCAAGAGGGGTTACGGGGGGCTCGGTTGGTTGAATTGGTAGAAAGTTTTGGGGGCCAACAGCGTCGCTGGACGGCCGATTTGCTTTCCGATGGCACCTTGCGCGTGCTGGCCATTGCGGCGGCTTTGTTGTCTGCCGAGCCCGGCAGCACCGTGGTGATTGAAGAAGTGGACAACGGTATTCATCCCTCTCGTGCTCGCCAGTTGCTAAATACCATGCGTGAGCAAGCCCAACAACGGGGCGTGCGATTGCTGCTATCAACACACAATCCTGCACTGATGGATGCCTTGCCAGATGCGGCTTTGGGTGATGTGGTGTTTTGTTATCGCTGTCCGGAAACCGGTGCCAGCAAACTGATCCGTCTGATGGATTTACATGACTTTCCTGGTTTGCTAGCTCAAGGCCCGCTGGGTGAATTGGTTACGAGCGGCACCGTTGACCGTTTTGTCAAATCCCCAGAAACGCCGGAACAGAAAAAACAGAAGGCACTGGCCTGGCTGGCAAGGATGCAAGGGGATGATGAATGAGCAGCGTCATTATTCTGGATACCAGCGTGTTTCTGAATATATTGAATGTACCCGGTAGAAATCAGCAAAAGAATCAGGTTTTTCAGGATTTTGCCCAGTATATCGAGATGGCATGCACCTTTATTTTACCGATGGCCACGGTGTTGGAGACCGGTAATCATATCGCCCAGAATGGCGATGGCAGAACGCGCCGTCAGGTGGCGCAGAAGTTCTGCGAGGCGGTGTCCGAATCCTTTCATGGCAATGCCCCCTATCAAACCAGTGACTTCCCCAAAAATAAGGAAGTGATGGAATGGCTGAACAAGTTCCCTGATCTGGCGGGACAGAACAAGTCGGAGACTCGCCGGGGAGAAGGCACCAGCTTGGGTGATTTGAGCATTATTGAAGAATTTAATACCTGTAAAAGCCGATTCCCCATGACGGAAATTTTCATCTGGTCACTGGATGCAGACTTGACTGCTTATCACTACCAACCGAATTGATCGGGACATTCGAATGGATAACGACCTAATCCTCTACACCACCGACGATGGTCAATCCCAGTTCGTATTACGCGAGTTGGGAGACCAGATCTGGCTGACCCAGCTGGAAATGGCTGACCTGTATCAGACCAGCAAGCAGAATATCAGCAAGCATGTAAAAGCCGTATTGTCAGATGGTGAGCTGGCTGAAGGGGCAGTTGTAAACCAAAAGTTTACAACTGCCGATGACGGTAAAGAGTACCTAACGAAGCTTTATGCTCTGCCCATGATCATCGCGGTGGGCTACCGGGTTCGTTCAACCCGTGGGACTCAGTTCCGCCAGTGGGCCACTCGTACTCTGGGGGAATATCTGACCAAAGGCTTCGCTATGGATGACGAACGCCTGAAAGACCCCAAATGGGACTATTTTGATGAGCTGCTTGAACGCATTCGTGACATACGTTCGTCCGAAAAGCGTTTCTATCAAAAAGTCCGTGATCTTCTGGCGCTGTCTGAAGACTACCGAGCCAATGAAAAAGAGACTGGGCAGCTTTTTGCTGAAGTGCAGAACAAATTATTCTTCGCTGTAACCGGACATACAGCAGCAGAGCTGGTTGTACAGCGGGCAGATTCAAGTCAGCCAAATATGAATCTGACCAGCTTTTCAGGCCTGCGTGTTCGCAAGGCGGATGTTGTGATTGCCAAAAACTATCTGCAAGCGGATGAGCTGGAGCAACTGAATCGCCTGGTCAGCATGTTTCTCGAATTTGCTGAGTTCCGGGCAAACAGCAAACAACACCTTAAGCTCGATGACTGGCGCAAGTATGTCGACAACTTTATGGCGTTCAACGAACAGCCACTACTGAATAACGCCGGGCATATCAGTCGCTCCCGGATGGAACAGATTGCCAACCAGCGTTATCAGCAGTTTGACCAACAGCGAAAATCAGCAGAAGCAAAGGCAACCGACGCCGCAGAAATAGCTGAACTAGAGAAGCTGCAACAGCGTTTGCAGCAGCAGAAAAAGGCCAAGGAATGACCACTTACACCGTCCCCAAATTCCAGGAAGAATACAGCGCCAAACTGCCTGCGTTGGCGTTGCTGACCAATCTTGGCTGGTCGTTTCTGTCGCCGGGTCAGGCGCTGGCCACCCGTGGTGGCAAGTGCGATCAGGTTGTGTTGCACGATGTGCTACGGGCAGAGCTGCAAAAGCGCCGCTTTACCTATGCTGGTCAGCAGTACCCCCTGTCGCAACAATCCATTGATAATCTGATTGCCGAGGTTTGCAGCCCTGCGCTGAATGAAGGGCTGCTGAGTGCCAACGAAAAGATCTACAACCATCTGCTTTACGGTATCTCGGTAACGGAATTTGTAGAGGGTAAAAAGGTCAGCCCCACCATTCCTCTGATCGATTGGCAGAGTATCACCAATAACAGTTTTACCTTTACCGAAGAGTTTTCCGTGAGTCGCTCCGGTGGTGCCGGTTCATCTCATCAGGATAAGCGCCGCCCGGATATCGTCTGTTTTGTGAACGGTATTCCGCTGGTGGTGATTGAGGCCAAGCGGCCAGACGGAAAAAAAGGGCCAACCATGGCGGAAGGAGTTTCGCAATGTTTGCGTAATCAGCGCCATGATGAGATCCCAATGCTGTTCGCCTACAGCCAGCTATTGCTATCGATCAACGGCAATGAGGGACGCTACGGCACTTGTGGTACACCGGCCAAGTTCTGGTCGACCTGGCGTGAGGAGGCTATTTCTGAGCCTGAAAAGTTCGCCATCAAGAACTGCACACTGACTGCACCACAACTGGATCAGTTATTTGGTCATCGAAAAGCCGATGACCGCCAATGGTATGAAGGCCTCATCGCCGCTGGCGAGTTGGCGGTTACCGGCCAGGACGAATTGCTGATCAGCCTGCTGAGCCCCCAGCGCCTGTTCGAAATGGTGCGCTACTTCACCTTGTTTGATAAAAAAGTTGGCAAGGTGGTAGCGCGCTACCATCAGGTGTTTGGTATCAAGGCGCTGATTGAGCGTATCAATACCCGTAAGTCATCTGGAGCGCGTCGGGGTGGTGTGATTTGGCATACCACCGGATCGGGAAAATCGATGACCATGGTCTTCCTGAGTAAGACCCTGATTCTGCATAACGACCTGAGGCAATGCCGGATTGTGGTGATCACTGACCGGGTAGATCTGGAAAACCAGCTCAGTACGACTTTTTCATCCAGTGGTGAGCTGGCGGACAAGAAAGACAAAGCCGCTGCCATGGCGACTTCTGGCCGCCGCTTGGCAGATCAAATCGGTACGGGTAACGAGCGAATTATTTTCTCGCTGATCCAGAAGTTTAATAGCGCGACCAAATTGCCCGAATGCGTGAATACCAGCCCGGACATTATCGTGCTTATCGATGAAGGTCACCGCAGTCAGGGGGGTGAAAACAGCATTCGTATGCGTCAGGCGCTGCCCAACGCTGCGTTTGTTGCCTTTACTGGCACACCGCTACTGAAAGACGACAAGACCGAAAACAAATTCGGCAAGATCGTACATGCCTATACCATGCAACGTGCAGTAGAAGATAAAACCGTTACGCCGCTGCTGTACGAAGAACGTATCCCGGATATGGATATTAACGAACGGGCGATAGATGCCGGGTTCGAGCGTATAGCGACGACGCTGACCGATGCACAAAAAACCGACCTGAAACGCAAGTACGCCAAAAAAGGTGAGTTGTATCAGGCCTCTGATCGTATTCAGCTGATTGCCAACGACATAGCCCAGCATTTTGCCAACAATCTGGATGCCGAGCTGAATGGTCAGCTGGCGTGTGATAGTAAGGCTTCGGCTATCCGGTACAAAAAATACCTGGATGAAGCTCAGGGCTTGCTGCCTGCAGACAGCCGCTTTGAATCGGCGGTGATCATGAGCCCACCGGATACCCGCGAAGGCAACACCTCGGTGGATGAGTCTGCCATGCCAGCAGTAACACAGTGGTGGCAAGACAATGTTGGTTCGGAAGATGAGCAGGACTACACCCAATGTATGATCAAGCGCTTCGGTGACGATAAAGATCCGCTGAAACTGCTGATCGTGGTCGACAAGCTGCTGACCGGCTTTGATGAACCGAAAAACGCGGTGCTGTACATCGACAAGCCACTGAAAGAACACAACCTGATTCAGGCGATTGCTCGTGTGAACCGCCTGCACGCTAAAAAGCAGTTTGGTTTGCTGATCGACTATCGCGGCATTCTGGCTGAGCTGGATACTACCATCCAGAAGTATCAGGACTTGGCTTCCCGCACGCAGGGCGGATATGACATCGACGATATCAAGGGCCTGTACGAGCAGATGAGCACCGAGTACAAGCGCCTGCCACATCTGTACAAGCAGCTATGGGCGATCTTTGATGGCGTTAAGAACAAAAATGATATTGAGCAGTTGCGCCAGGTGCTGGTCCCCAAGATTGAAGACAGAGATGGAGAGCTGGTGGATGTGCATCTGAAGGTACGGGAGGACTTCTATGAAGCCCTGACCGCCTTTGCCAGCTGCTTGAAGGTTGCATTGCAGTCGGCCACTTTCTTTGAGGACAAGAGCTTCAGTGACGATGATCGCCGTCACTACAAGGAAACCGTCAAACAGCTATCCAGCCTGCGCCAGCTGGTGAAACAGGATAACGGGGAGCAGGTGGACTACGATGATTATGCGGATCAGGTGAAGAAGCTGCTGGATAAGCATGTGGTTGGCGTGGAAGTGCGTGAACCCGATGGTGTTTACGAGGTTGGCAAGATGGGACAGCAGAAACAAGAAGACTGGACGGAACAAAAGACTCGCAACGAAACCGACATCATTAAAACCCGCGTCACCCGGATGATCGAGCAGGAATTGCAAGATGACCCTTATGCGCAGGAGACGTTTTCAACGCTGCTGCGCAAGGTGCTTGAAGAAGCCGAACAGCTGTTTGATCATCCGATGAAACAGTACCTGCTATTTCAGGAGTTTACCGAGCAAGTGGCGCAGCGCCAGCTGGACGATATTCCTGATCTTTTTGCGGGTCATCGTCACGCTCAGGCCTACTTTGGTTTGTTCAAGCAGGTGCTGCCGGAAGTATTCATCGTGATGGATCAGCAGGTTCAGGATAAGTGGGTGAAGCTGGCCTTTGAAATGGATGAAGCGGTTACTCAATCCGTTGCTGAAAACTCCATTAATCCACAGAACATCGAGGCGGATATTCGCAAGAAACTGCTGCCGTTATTGTTCAGGGAAGCCAAAGGGGTGGGTGCCGGTATGGATCAGGCCAAGAAGCTGGTGGAGAAGGTCGTACAAATTACCCGTGTCGGTTTGAGCCAGGCTGAGTCCTGAGTGATGTGGAGAGACGATGGTTTCATGCGTTGGGTTTCGATGCGATGGCCAGAAGCCATGTGTCGATATGAAGTGCTGCAAACATGAGTGTGATGATCTATCCGCAGGGGCGCACATTGAGCTTTGTCTATGGCGATGAACGCATCCTGGTTTGCCGGGAAGACCGGCCCAAAGTCACCAGTCGGGTGCAGATCAAGGTGTACCCTGATGGTCGAGTAGTGGCGGCGGCTCCCTCAGATATCGATGATCATGCTGTGCTGGTGGCCGTTAAAAAACGGGCGCGCTGGATTCACCAGCAGTTGCGTGACTTCCGCCAGCAATATGAGCACCTGATTCCACGCCAGTACATCAGTGGAGAAAGCCACTTGTACTTGGGCAAACAGTACATGCTGAAAGTGATTGAATCGGAGGATCACACTCCGCAGGTAAAGCTGCTGCGCGGCAGTCTGGAGGTGTCCGTTCGACAGCGCCACTCCGGCAATGTCAAGACTCTGCTGGCGGAGTGGTACAAGGACAAGGCCCGCGATGTTTTCGCTCGCAGACTGGATGCCATGCTGGAGCACACGCTTTGGGTATCTGAGCGGCCACAGTTCAGAACTCGGGTGATGCAAACCCGCTGGGGCAGTTGTTCACCCAAGGGCTGTCTGACCCTCAACCCTTATCTGGTGAAAGCCTCACGCGAATGCATCGACTATGTGCTGCTGCATGAGCTGTGTCATCTGGCGGAACACAATCATAGTGAACGGTTTTACCGTTTGATGAACCAGATTATGCCTGGTTGGCAGTCAGTGAAAGAAAAGCTGGATGGCATGGCACATCGTTTGCTTCTGAATTAAAGGCAACGTAACACGTCTTCGTCGATGAGATGCCAAACAGCCAGGGAGCCGCAGCAAACGATGCAAACGACTGCAGGTCAGTCACCGTGCCGAAGCCACGCTCAAGGCCGTTAATCTGGGGTTGGTGAACCCATCAGATAGGCTGTGATGCGTGGCAGGCCTTGATGGCGGTTAGCCCTGCAGCCACTGGGTGGCCTGGTCTTGAGTGGGTACGCCACCTTTGTGTACGACTGTTTCGTCGATAACGACCGCAGGGGTCGACATAACGCCATAAGCCATAATCTGTGGCAGGTCTTCAATTTTCTCAATCTTGACCTCTATTCCCAGCGCCTGGGCGCTGTCTGCCAGCACTTGTACGGTGTTTTTGCATTTGGCACAGCCGGTGCCCAGTACTTTGATGGTTTTCATCGACAACCTCTTTTATAAAAGAAATAACACACTGTTAAAAATCCAGCCAATGACAGTAAAAGACACCAGCAACATAGCGAACAGAATCGCCAGCAAGCGCCACTGCATGACCTGTTTGAGTAATACAAATTCGGGGAAACTGGCAGCCACGGTGCTCATGCAAAACGCCAGGGTTGTGCCAATCGGCAAGCCGTTGGTGATCAGGCTTTCCATCACCGGAATGACGCCGGTGGCGTTGGAATATAATGGAATGCCAACCAGCACGGCGGCAGGCACTGTCCACCATTGGCCAGCGCCGAGGTGCTGTTCGATCCAGCCATCGGGGACAAAACCGTGCAGCGCAGCGCCCAGACCGACACCGATAATCACCCATTTCCAGACTCGGGCAAAAATCTCCAGGGTCTCGGTTTTGGCGAACAGGTGGCGGTCATGGAATGACATGGCTTGAACTTCAGCTGAGTTGTCGTTGCCGGTTTGCTGGGCGCGGCCATTTGCCAGCGCTTTGGCAGCAAAGGACTGCAGCCAGCGTTCGGCGCGGATACTGTCGAGAAACAGCCCGCCGAGCATACCCACAATCATGCCGACCACGACGTAAAGGACGGTGAATTTCCAGCCCAGCAGGCTGAGCAGTAACAGAACCGCGACTTCGTTGATCAGCGGGGAGGTAATCAGAAACGACATGGTAATCCCGACCGGAATACCGGCGGAGGTAAAGCCGAGAAACACGGGAATACTGGAACAGGAGCAGAACGGAGTAATCGCTCCAAAGCCGGAACCCAACAGATAGCCAATGCCGCGATTTTTGCCCGCCAGATAATCACGCACTTGCTCGACATTCAGCGAGGCGCGTAACAGGGCGATGATGTAAATAAGCACCAGCAAGAGTGCAAAGATCTTGCTGACGTCTTCGACAAAGAAATGTAACGCATCCCCGAGTTTGGTCTCGGGCAGGAAGCCCAGCAGGTCGTAGATCAACCAGCTGGCGAAATCGGTGAATATCTGGAACATCGTGCGCTCTCTTACGTGTGTCTGTTACTGAAGACGCATGGGCCAGCAAAAGGATGCAGGTTTTTTTATAACTGTTTATGGTTGATATCTTATGGATCATGCCGCAGTCGGATTGTGGCTTCTGGCTCAAGCCGGATGCCGTCAGTTGGAGGACGACGGCCGACGATGGCTGTAGACCTTGCCCTGTTCATCAAACTGGACATGACAGTGTTCAACCAGCGAGTGACGCAGCCGCTGGCGTGCGCGTAACAGGCGGGCCTTGGCTGCCGACAGGCTGATCCCTGCGCTGGTGGAGTAGGATTTCACCGTCTGGTTATTGAGGTCGCAATATTCCAGTATCTCTCTGTCTGTGGTATTCAGACGGGCAAGATTACGGCTCAGACATTCCGAGAGCAGATCGATATCATCCAGCTCCGGGGTCGAGTCCGGCTGTGGTATATCTATATCTTCCGGCAACTCGCTCAGTGGATGTTGTCGGCGATGATTATCAATAATGACGTTGCGGGCAACACGAAACATCCAGGCACGGGGCTGTTGTACGGCGCAGAACCTGGCACCTTGTTGCAGTGTACGCAGCAGTACTTCTTGCAGCAGGTCATCTGCGATCGTTTTGTCGGTGACTCGTTGCTGTAAAAAAGCCCTGAGTTCTGCTTCGTGCTGTCGTATTGCCTGTAAAAGACATTCCAATGATGGTTACCCTGTGCAATAAGCCGTGTCAGCGGGGGGTTGCGGGCGCTGGCGCGTGTTGTTCCGGGACGGGATATGCTACCACTCGACGATCGTTGGCGTCATCATCCTGCACCCCGTGGGTTGTCTTGTCACCTGGGCAGAGACTCTGTGTCTGGGCTGGCTATTTTGCTTGTTATTCTGTTTGAGAGGTTAGAGGTTGTTATGGCACTGGATATTTGGCTAACGTTTTTTAACTGCCTGTTGGGTGATCAGTTTTTCTCCTGGCGCCGGAGCGGTGGCGTCGATGTCGAGCGGCTTGCAGTATGGGTTTCGTCACGGTTACTGGAATGTGATTGGGTTACAGCTGGCGCTGGTTGTACAAATCGGGGTGGTAGTGGCTGGCGTTGGTGCGGTGCTGGCGACGTCTGCCTGGGCCTTTGAGGTCATCAAGTGGTTTGGGGTGGGCTATCTGGTCTATCTGGGCTGGCTGCAATGGCACGCCACTCCGGCAAATCTGGATGACGAGGTGGAGCACGCTCGGGACACCCGGCGTGAATCACCAGCCAGACTGGTTCTGAAAGGTTTTTTGGTGAATATGAGTAACCCCAAAGCCATCGTATTTATACTGGCGGTGTTGCCGCAGTTCCTGAATACAGAGGTGGCTTTACCACTTCAGTATGGCGTTATGCTGATCACCATGGTGGCGGTAGATCTGGTGGTGATGGTGATTTACACCGGCCTGGCTGCGAAAGTATTACGTTACTTGCAATCACCGCGTCAGCAGCGTTTGTTAAATCGCAGCTTTGCGGTGATGTTTGTGGGGGCTGCGTCGTTATTATCGACCGTGCATCGGGCCGGTTAATCGTCAGTCCGCGGTATCCAGTGTCGGGTAATCGGTATAACCGGCACTGCCGGGGCTGTAATAGGTGTTGTGGTCCCCTTCGTTCAAGGCGCTGCCGTTGCGTAACCGCTCCACCAGATCCGGGGTAGCAATGTAGTCACGGCCAAAGGCGACAGCATCAACCGTGTTGTCGGCCAGTAATTGGCTGGCGCTATCCGGGCTGAGGTTCATATTGCCAATCCAGGTGCCGTTGAAGCGTTTGCGTAGTTGGGGAGTCAGAGCATCGGTCTGGTTGAGGTCTTCGCGGCTGAAAATAAAAGCAATATCCCGCTGGTTGAGGGCATCAACCAGATAACCAAAAGTGGCTGCCGGGTCGTCATCGCCCATATCCTGGGTGTCGCAAGCGGGCGACAGGTGGACGCCGACGCGGCTGGCTCCCCACACAGCAATCAGGGCATCGGTGGCTTCGAGCATAAAGCGGGCGCGGTTTTCAATCGGGCCACCGTAGGCATCGGTACGCTGGTTGGTGCTGGTTTGCAGGAACTGGTCGGGCAGGTAGCCATTGGCTCCGTGTAATTCGACGCCATCAAAACCGGCGGCTTTGGCGTTTTCAGCCGCTTGCCGATAAGCCTCAATAATGGCGGGTATTTCATCGGCTGCCAGTGCGCGTGGTACCGGGTACTCGACCTGGGGGCGCAGTAGCCGGACATGGCTGCGCAGGGCAACAGCGCTGGAGGATACCGGTGTTGCTCCGTCCAGGTAGTGCGGGTGCGAGACCCGGCCGACATGCCACAGCTGGCAAACTATTTTGCCGCCTGCTTGATGCACTGCCTCGGTGATGAGTTGCCAGCCTTTGACTTGCTCATCCGACCAGATGCCTGGTGTATCCGGGTAGCCAACTCCCATTGGCATGATGGCGGTGGCTTCGCTGATGATCAGTCCGGCGCTGGCCCGCTGGCGGTAGTACTCAACCATCAGGGTATTGGGAATACGGCCGGGTGCCCGACAGCGGGTCAAGGGAGACATAACGATGCGGTTGGCTAATTCCAGATCACCCATCTGGATGGAATCGAACAGGCTGGGCATGGCGGGAGTGCTCCTGAGGTGGTGGCTGTCGGGCATCACTATGCAACATCAGAAAGTGGGAAAACAACCGTACGGGGGGCGCGGCAATAGGACGGTATATTCCGTCTGGAGTCTTATTTTGTGTCAGACAGCCATGCTGCTGTGGCATGTGCATGAACCGGCAGTTTAATGTAAACCGGCTTGGCGGTCTCTCCCCGGTTTTTTTTGATGAGTAATAAAGATGGGCGGCTCAAACCGTTTGCGCTACGGGTTTGCGGTTAAGGGTTGTCATGATCACACCGGCCAGAATCACAAACACCAGGCAACCTTCGAAGCCGACGGTCAGCTGATGAGCGAGTTGCGCTTCATCGGTCAGCGCTGAGCTGCTACCCGCTTCGGTTGCAGCAACAATGACTACCAGAATGCTCAGACCCAGGGTGCCACCAAGCTGGTGGGCAACATTAACCATACCGGAGGCTGCGCCGGAATCTTCTTCCCTGATACCAGCTACGCCGGCGATTGTCAGTGGCCCAAGTACCGCACCGTTACCCAAACCGATCAGCAACATGGGTAAACCAATGGCCAGCCAGTAGTCGCTCCTGCCATCACTCATCGCCAGCCAGGCCATACCAATACCCAGGATAACCAGCGCCAACAATGCCACGTTGTGGTTGCCGAGTTTACGCGTCAGGCGCGGTACTTGAGTGGAGGCAACAAAAGTCAGTACGGTGAACGGCAGAAAGGCAATACCAGCCTCAACCGGAGAAAAGCCAAGAATCCGTTGCAATAATTGAGTGGCGAAAAACAGGAAACCAACCATGGCGCCTAAAAACATCATACGGGCCAGATAAGCACTGACTCGTTCACGGCTTTTGAACAAACGCATGGGGAGTAGCGGGGTGGGGTGGCGAGATTCGATACGCAGAAACCAGCCCAGAAAAAGCACGGCTGTGGCGAGACTTGCCAGAGTTGTCGCATCTGTCCAGCCTGCCTGGGTGGAATGTACGGTGCCGAACACCAGAGCGCTCATTCCCAGCGTTGAAGTGATGGCTCCGGTGATATCGTAATCGGCCAGCGATTTTTTACCAGCGGGAGGCTGGGCACTCTGGTCGCGCAATATTTTCCAGGTCGCTAGCATCAATAACAGGCCTACGGGGGCATTCACCCAAAAACCAACGCGCCAGCTTAACAATCCGGCAAACAACCCTCCAAGTACCAACCCCAAACTGGCTCCGATACCGGCGGTAGCGGCATACCAGGCCAGCGCTTTGATGCGCTTGGGGCCTTCTGGAAAGTAGGATGACAGCAAGGCCAGTGTGGAGGGCGCAAGAATGGCTGCACCAAAACCTTGCAGGGCGCGTCCCCCCAACAAGACCAGCGGAGATTGAGCCATGGCAATCAGCACTGATGAAAGGGCAAACAAGGCCAGCCCGATCATTAACATACGCTGACGACCCAGCAGATCACCACTGCGTGCGCCCAGTAATAACAGACTGCCGAAGGTCAGGGTGTAGGCATTCTGAACCCAGGACAGCATGGCATTGGAAAACTCCAGCTCGGCCTGAATTTCCGGCAGGCCGGTAATCACAATGGAGATGTCCAGAATAATCATCACATAACAGGCCAGTACCAGTGCAAGTACCTGATTGGGGTTGGTGGTGTTCTTGGTGTTTGTGTTGTTTGTGTTGTTTGTAGTGTGGGTGTTGTTGGAGTTCGACAAGCTTGTCTTTGATGCCTGCATCTTCATCGCGGTTTGATCCAAAAGAGTGTATGGCTATATGGAAGCGTTAGCTGAAAAAGTTGGGTGAACGGCCATGCTAAGAGATTTATATCTATCAATATACTGGGGTAAACCGCTTGAGCTTGTGTGAGTAATTCATGAATTATGGCCGATGAAGTCTGAGCGGATATAGTCAGCGCAGCATCTCTACGACTTACTGAGATAAAAAATCTGTTTGTTTCATGAGCTGAATGCATTAATGCAACCCAGCTGCCCTGCCTAATCAATAACGCGGATTCCCCTTACTATTATTCGATTACTCGATCGTTGCTTGGCGTCATTGCGGATCGGTGTTTGCCGTTCGGATGTCCAGCACATTGTGTCTGCCTTGATATGACGGCTGATACGCCGAACCATTGCCCCACAGGAGAATCCACTCATGATTTCCGTGATCAAAAATGCTTCGCAGCCGTCCTGGCGTGATCCATCCGACTGGTTTACCGGCACGGTGCTGCCCCAGACGTTGCCATGACACATATTGCCATGCAGGAAGCGCTGGATGGCGAAGTGGTGGAATGGCTGGAACAGATGACGGATCAGCAATACCCATCCGTAGAATAATCCGTATAAGGCACCGCAGTGGTGCCCACAACGTACCGCTCGCTTTTATCAAATGACATCGAAGAGAGAATTGTTATGAAAACTGCAAGTTATGCTGCCCAAGCTGCAGAATCCCTGCTCGCCCCCATGACCATTGAACGTCGTGAACCTCATGCCAATGATGTGTCGATTGATATTCTGTATTGCGGTGTCTGCCACTCGGATTTACACACCGCTCGTAACGACTGGGGCTGGACGGTATACCCGGCAGTACCGGGTCATGAAATTGTTGGTCGGGTGTCGGCGGTGGGTAGCGAGGTGGCCAAATACAACATTGGTGACCTGGTTGCAGTGGGCTGTATGGTCGACAGCTGCCAGCATTGCAAACCCTGCCATGCCGGAGAAGAGCAATACTGTGGCCACCGGGTGGATACCTACAATACGCCGGATGGCAGCGCCATGGGTCATACCATGGGGGGGTATTCCAACCATGTGGTGGTACGTGAAGAATTCGTTCTGAGCGTGCCCGAAAATCTTGATACCGCCCGTGTCGCACCGCTGGTGTGTGCCGGTATCACCACTTATTCACCGCTGCGTACCTGGAACGTGGGGCCAGGCAGTCAGGTCGCGGTGATTGGCCTCGGTGGTCTTGGCCATATGGCGGTGAAGCTGGCGGCGGCGATGGGCGCACACGTAACGGCCATCACCCGCAGTGCGTCGAAAGCCGACGAAGCGAAGGCTTTGGGGGCCGATGCCGTGCTGATCAGCACCGATACGGCTGCCATGAAGCATGCCGCTGATCGTTTTGAATTGATCATTGATACCGTACCGGTAAAACACGATATCAACCCGTATATGCCGTTATTGGAACTGGATGGCACGCTGGTGATTGTTGGTCAGGTGGGGTTAATGCAGGAATTGCACACAGCCCCGATGATTCTGGGCCGCCGCCGGGTGGCTGGTTCGCTGATTGGCGGTGTTGCCGAGACCCAGGAAATGCTCGATTTTTGTGGCAAAACCGGTGTCTTGCCAGAGGTGGAAATGATCCGTATGGATCAAATCAACGAAGCCTACGAGCGACTGGAAAAGTCCGATGTGCGTTATCGTTTTGTGATTGATATGTCATCGATGCCAGCCTTCGAAGGCTGATGGCCGTCGCCTGTTTGAGCGTCTGGCTGCCGCCAGCATCAACCAGCCTTATCGGCTGCTGATGCCCGTGATCGGTGAGCGGGTTAAACCGGCAAATACCGAGCAAGCGTTTACCCGCTGGTGGGAAGCGGTGAAGTAGCCTCATTTGGTTTACGGCTGCCAATACCAACCAATACCAACGGATGGGCATCATCGTCAGAAACGCTGTGGCCAACGTAAGGCTTCCACCACAATCTGGAAAGCCGGGGTTGGTTCGCGGCGGTTGGGGTAGTACAGGTGATAGCCGGAAAAGGGTGGGCACCAGTCTTCCAGTACGCGTATCAACTTCCCTTCACGGAGGAATTGGATGGCGGTGTCTTCAGTCAGAAAACCGATGCCGGTGCCATCTAATGCTGCCGCAACGACCTGTTGGCTGGTGTTGCAGGTGAGCTGTCCCTTGACCTGAATATTCAATTCCCGGCCATCTTTCTCAAACTCCCAGGCGTACAAGCCGCCGTAAGTCGGCAGGCGGAAATTGATGCAATTATGCGCCAGTAAATCTTGTGGAACCTGGGGAATCGGGTTGCGCTGGAAGTAGCCGGGGCTGGCAATCGCGGCCATGCGTACCGCCGGGCTGATAGGCACCGCAATCATGTCTTTTTCTAGCTGCTCTCCCAGGCGAACACCGGCATCCAGACGTCGCTCGACAATATTGGTGAGGGCAAAATCGATATTGATTTCCAGCTGGATGTCGGGGTATTGGCGCAGTACCGGTGCCAGTCGGGGCCAGAGGAGGCTTTGAGCGACATTGTCGCTGGCGGAAATTCGCACACTGCCAGCAGGCTTGTCGCGCAGGGCGCTGATAGCGGCAATTTCAGCATCAATATCATTAAAATGAGGCGCTATACGCTCAAGCAACCGCTGTCCCGCATCGGTGGGCGATACGCTACGAGTGGTGCGGTGTAACAGGCGAATTCCCAGATGGGCTTCCAATCCTCGAATGGTATGGCTCAGAGCCGATTGGGAAACGCCCAGCAGCGCGGCAGCCTTGGTAAAGCTGCCTTCACGGGCAACGTTGAGGAAGGCTTGTAGTTCGCCATAGCGGTCGCGGGACATAAAATCGTTACCTGTGCTTGGAGCTGGTTGAAAATGGGAAGGCGATGTGGGTCTTGACGTTAAAGCTGAAGTCGCCCGTCAGACTGATCGACGTGATGCCGCTGTCAGGGCTTCAAGCGTATCGATGTCCTGCACCACACCAGGGTCATCAACCGCAATGTGCAGAACGTGACTCAGGTGTTGTTGAATCACCTGCCGGGCGCCGCTGCTGGCTGCTGGTAATTGTTGCAGCGCCGGCCAGTATGTCCTACCAAATACCACCGGATGGCCAGGCCTGCCCTGATAAGTAGGACGTACAATGTGTTGCCTGCTGGCACGCTGTAATAACTGGCGCACAGAGGTCGGCTGAATGGTGGGCATATCTCCCAGCATCAGGGCAAGGCTGTGCCGTTGGCTCCATGTGGCAGACGCCTGAATGGCGCCAAGGGCATCGGCAATACTGGCCCCCAGACCTTGCTCGGCATGGCGTGCGCGGATGATATCGCTGTCGTCGGGTATCCCCAGAGACTGAGGCTGATCGTCAGGCCTAATTACCACCACCACGTCAGCCAAGACTTGTCGGAGCTGATGAATCGTTTCACCCAGCAGTGTTCGGCCAGTCGCGGGCCAGCGTGCCATACGCTTGTCACCCGCGCCAAACCGGCTGGAGTAACCGGCTGCCATAACCACTCCGAGTATCTGACGGTGAGGGCTTTCGACGGTTGCTTCAGAGTTGGTCACGGGGTTGGCCTTTTTGTACGCGTACGACATCGGCCATTACCGCCAAAGCAATTTCTGCCGGTGTCTTACTGCCCAGTGCCAGACCAATGGGCATATGCAGGCGTTCGACCTGCTCGGCAGTCAAACCGCCAGACCTCATCAAGCGTGCGGCGCGGGCGTCCGAGGTGCGGCGCGACCCCATCACGCCAATATAAAACGCAGCGGTTTTGACCGCTGCCATCATCGCCAGATCATCAATGCGGGGATCGTGCGTCATGGCCACCACTGCGGTAGCCGCATGACAATGGCCCGCCTGGCGGATAAACGACGATGGCATCTGGGTCTCGAGCCTAATGCCCGGCAGGTTAAAACCGAGGCGTTCTTCTTCGCGTGGTTCACACACAATCACCTCATAGCCCAGCGCCACGGCAAATTCTGCACAGGCTCTGGCAACGGTAGATAAGCCAGCAATGATTAATCGACAGGCCGGGCCTATGAGTATTCGAACTCTGCCGTCGAGTCGTTGCACCCGCCCTGTTTTATTCTGGTGGATCGGGATGTCATGAGGTGAGGTTAAAGCGGAATGGGCCGGGGTCAGTTGACGTTTGCTGACGGCCCCGACGATATTGTTCAGGGTCACTTCCCGAATTGCCGGTTGGCTGCCCGTCAGGCAATCAAGCATGGCCTGAGCATGTTGAAGGGAGTCCGCATTGGGTGGCCAGCGTTCAATCAATACGTCCAGAGTCCCCCCGCAAGGCAGCTGGATTTTGCTGTTGGCACCCGTCGTCGACAGCGCGTCAAAAGTGGCACCGTAGCGCAGGATCTCGGCCGGTTTTGCAAACTCACCGGCTAACAGCCGATCGAGAAAATCGTCTTCAACACAACCACCCGACAACGAGCCGATATGCTCAGTCTGTTGCGTCCGAGGGTTAATACGAGCCACCATCATCGAACCGGGTTCGCGCGGGGACGAGCCAAAGGTCGACAAGACAGTACAGAGCCAGACCGGTTGCCCGCTGCGCAGCCAGGCTAATGCCTGTTCGACAACCTGCTGGTCAAGATACTGCATGGCCATTATCTCTGCTGTTGACTGTCGCTCCGGCGGTTTGCAATTGATCGGCGACAGGCAAGGTGCGAATACGCTGGCCGGTGGCGGCAAAAATGGCATTACACAAGGCCGGTGCTACGGGTGGCAGCCCTGGCTCACCGGCCCCGCCGATCGGGACATTAAGCTGGTCATTGACGGGGTGTATGTGGATTTCAATGGGTGCCTGGCTGTTGCGCGGCACCAGGTAGTTATGAAAGTTATCCTGTTGCACTTTACCTTCGGCGGTGGTTATTTGCGTCATCAAGGCGATGCCTATACCCATGAGGCAAGCGCCTTCCAGCTGCGAACGAATCCGCTCTGGATTAACCTGAGGGCCGCAATCAAATGCAATGTCGACCCGGTGAATCGTTACCTCGCCCCGGTTACTGACGGCGACGTCCATCACCACCGCCGCGTACGACATAAAGCTGTGGTGTACCGCCAGGCCAAGACCCCGGCGTGGGCCGCGCTGGCTGCCGCTGGACGAGTGCCAGCCCGCTGCGTGGGTAGCACGTTCAATCACGCCCCGATAGCGAGCAGTGTCGATCGGATAGTGTTTGGGGTCTTCCCGGTAATTCCAGCTTTCGTTCTGGCTGCGGGGATCAATTTGCCGATCTGGCCCCAGCAGCTCCAGCAGAAATTCACGATGATCCCGACCGGCAGCAGCGGCCAGCTCGGCAACAAAACTCTGAATCGCAAAGGCGTGAGGAATGTTGTACACCGAACGGAACCAACCAATCCGCAGATGAGCCATGGCTTCGCCGGATTCTTGTTGAATGGCGGGTATATCAAACGGCATGTTGCGGATGCCCTGGGCGAGTTCCATATCTGACATATGACCGGAGTCTGGCGCAAACAGGGACATGATACTGGGAGACAGCGACCGATGACGCCAGCCCGTGACTTTGCCCGCGTCGTTCAAGGCCGCTTCCAGGCGGTCGAGGGACACGGTATGGAAAAAGCCATGGTGCAAGTCGTCTTCTCGGCTCCACTGCACCCGTACAGGGCGTCCCGCCATGATGCGGGATAGGTCTGCGGCTTCAAAGACAAAGTCCGGCTTGGCTTTGCGGCCAAAACCGCCGCCCAGCAAGGTTGAGTGAACCGTTACGTTTTCGGGTTTGAGAGACAGCCTTCCGGCGATGCCGGCACGGGTCGCTTGCGGGTTTTGGACCGGTGCCCAGGCTTCGGCACGGTCGCCTTCGATTTGCACAATCGCCACCGGTGGCTCCATGGGAGCTTGAGCCATGTGGGGAGCATAATAACTGGCGACCAGACGGCGATCTGCATGCTCCAGCGCGTGTTCAATATTGCCGGTTGAACGCGCCACCTTGCCAGGTTTTAACGACTCGGCTTCCATGGCCGCCTTGAACGCGACAGAATCGTAGTGGGCATTGTCTCCGGCGCTACGGTTGTCCCACTCGATCGACAGGGCGTTGCGGCCCTTCATTGCCGCCCAGGTGCTGTCTGCCACAACAGCAACACCGCCCAGAGGAGCAAATGCAGATGGCATGCTGGCGGTTGGCAGTTGCACGACTTTAACGACACCGGTAACTTTTAATGCTGCGCTAGCGTCGACCGATTGGAGGCTGGCACCGTACACCGGGGGGCGGGCAATCACGGCGAACAGCATGTTATCAAGTATGATATCTGCCCCATAAACGGCCTTGCCAGAGACGATGTCGCGGCCATCAATAGCCATGGGCTGACCGGTTTTTTCTGTGGTGCCTTGCGGAAATTGCTCAGGCTGTTTGTTGATGTAACGCCACTGATCCGGGGTTTTTAACGTCAGCGCCTGTCGCTCTGGCACGGCCAGTTCCGACGCCCGCGTGGCCAGCTCACCAAACGATAAAGTGCGACCGGTTGGGGTGTGAACAACCTGGTGAACGGTGGTTTTACAGTCGGTGACGGCAACTTGCCACTGCTGTGCTGCAGCTTGCTCCAGCATGGTTCGGGCAGCAGCACCACAGCGTCGTAGCGGCTCGAAGAAGTGCCGCATGGAGCGCGAGCCGTCGGTGTTCTGATTGCCATAGCGGGCTTCGTCGGCAAGCGCTTGCTTGACTTTTACCTCTGACCAATCCGCTCCCATCTCATCGGCAATGACCATCACGATACTGGTACGGATGCCCTGACCCATTTCGGCACGATGGTTCACAATGGTGACCTTGCCATCGGTGGCAAGGCTGATAAATACATTCGGGTTGTCTACCCAGCCATTCGGCATGGCATCCGCACCGTATTTTGGCACGTCAGCCGCGACCAGATCCCAGCGGGCCGCAAGCACCAGAGCACCTGCAGCCCCAAGGCCTTTTAACAGGCCCCGACGGCTGACATTGGCCAGTAATAGCGTATCCGTCTTGGATGAAGAGTTCATGCCTTCACCTCCTTATATAAAGCCGCACGATGAATGGCCTTGCGGATGCGGGTATAGGTGCCACAGCGACAGATATTGCCGTTCATGGCGTTACTAATATCGGCTTCTGTCGGATTGGGATTGGACTTCAGCAGGGCAACCGCACTCATGATCTGACCGCTCTGACAATAACCACACTGGGCGACAGCTTCATCCATCCAGGCATCCTGAACGTGTCGACCAACAGTGTCATTTGCCATGGCTTCAATGGTGGTAAGGTGTTTTCCGTTGGCGAAGCTGATTGGTGTCGAGCAGGAACGAATCGACTGACCATCCATATGCACGGTGCAAGCGCCACACAGTGCCATGCCGCAACCGAAGCGGGTGCCCGTCATTTTTAAGGTATCGCGCAGCACCCAGAGGATCGGGGTGTCTTCAGGCACGGTTAGCTGATGCGGTGTGCCGTTGATCGTGAGTGAAATCATGAGCTTTCCCTTATGACGTGGTATTGGCTAGCACGGCTGAACAGGACTGGCTGTTGCATCGCCAGTGCAGCACACCTTGTGGATATCCGACACTGCCTGTTGGTGGAACGGCGTGTTTTGATGAGTGAGCCTGCCAGCGATTCAGCATTGGAGCTTCTGGTCGTGCTGCAAACGGGGAGTTGATCATGCAAAAAACAGGCGTTGAGAAGCTCTGCATCAACGCCTGATTCGGCCATCATTCTCACAGGCTGTTTTTGTCGATGATATAGATGGAATTCGCTAGCGCTTATTAGCCTGTCTCATGAATCCTCGGGCTGCATTCCCCGCAGATCGGAGTGGCGATCTGTTGTCGAATAACTTCGGTGCTGCCCCCTGTCGCTAGCAGCCAGTGCAGTTTGGCGAAGGCGGCTTCCAGGGTCAGATCGACTCCGCTGATTACGCCAATGCGGTTTAACGTTGCGCCGGTGGCGTAGGTTCCCTGAATCACTCGGCCGTGTTGGCACTGACTCAGGTTCAGAATCACCACGCCGCGTTGGCTGGCGTGTTCCAGTGCCGTGATCAGTGCCTGGTTGTTATCCGGTGGGTTGCCAACGCCATAGCTGCGCAGGATCATTGCCCGAACGGGTGTTGCATTCAGCATGGCCTTGACGATGTCGGCGCTGATGCCAGGGTACAGGGTCAGTACGGTGACAGCGTCAGGCTGAAACTCTGGCAGGTTAAACGCCGGGAGGTTAACCCCCGCCGCAGTGTCCAAGTGTGGTTTTACTGAGACCGTGGTTGCTGGTGCTGGAGTCGGGATCGGAGTGGTTGGTGAAGATGTCGACGGCAAGCGGCGTTGTGTCTGCGGGAGTTGGCAGCCGTGGTTACTATTGACCGTCCCTAGCCAGGGATAATTGGGAGAGTCGAAGGCGTCCCGCTGGTTGGCGTTGACCTTGACGCTGCGATTACCGCGTAATACCCGGCCATAAAAGCAGAGATACACTTCTGGCAAGGCATCTGATGACGCCAGTAGCAGGCTGTGGAGCAGGTTGTCTACGGCGTCGCTATTGGCTTCGACCAGAGGAATCTGCGAGCCGGTAATCACCACGGGTTTGTTGATGGCTCCCAGTATAAAAGACAGTGCCGAAGCGGTGTAGGCCATGGTGTCGGTGCCGTGCAGCACGATAAAGCCATCATAGTGGTGCCAATGCTGTTGCAGTGGCCGGGCAATTCTTGGCCAGTCTGCGGGCGTCAGGTTGGCGCTGTCGATCAGGGTTTCAAGCTCCAGCACATCAAATTCGGGCAGTGCCGGGTAGCGGGTTGTTGGCAGATACTGCGCCAGTTGTTCGCCAAAGCCACTCACTGGGGCGTAACCCTGAGCACTTTGGGCCATACCGATGGTGCCGCCGGTATACACAATGAGCAGGCGTTTGTTCATCGTGAACTCTCGCCAGCGCTGATCTGGCTGCTCTGGTGTTGGTGTTGTGCTGCGGCAATTTGCGACATATTCACTTCGATCCAGTCGGCCAGAGTGGCCACCAGGCGTGCGACTTCTTCGCCGCTGGTTGTCAGGCTGTATTCAACATGAGGCGGTACCACCGGATAGGCAATCCGTTCAACAAAGCCATCCTGCTCCAGTGCTTGCAGGCTCTGGGCCAGCATTTTTTCACTGACGCCCCCGATGCGTTTACGGAGTTCGCTGAATCGGTGTGTTCCATCACGCAGGGAGATCAGTATCAGCACTCCCCAGCGGCTACACACGTGTTTGAGTACATCCCTTGAAGGGCAAGGAACAGCGAACAGGTTGCCGGTTCTTAACCGTTCGGTAAGGGGGAGATCCTGGTCGAGAGTGGTGCTCGGTTCTGTATTCGTCATGATGTATTTCCATACTTACCTTTTTGTTGGTACTTACTTAAAGTTAGCATTAGAGCTAGCCTGTTGTCATTCGATGAATACTCGCCAACCAAAAAAGAGGAATGATCATGATTGTTGTAACAGGTGCATCCGGCCAGCTGGGCCGTCTGGTGATCGACGCATTGCTGCAAACACTGCCTGCGGCAGAGATTGTGGCGGCGGTACGCAACCCTGAAAAAGTGGCCGACCTGGCGGCTCTGGGGGTGGTCGTGAGAGCGGCGGATTATAGCCAGCCAGAGACACTGGCAGCGGCGTTTGAAGGCGCTGACAAGGTACTGCTGATTTCTTCCAGCGAAGTGGGGCAGCGTTTCCCCCAGCACCAGAATGTGATTGCTGCTGCGCAGACGGCAGGGGTTGGATTACTGGCGTACACCAGTATTCTGCATGCTGCCGAGTCACCGTTACCGCTGGCTCTGGAGCACCAGCAAACCGAGCAGGCGTTGGCCGAGTCCAGTGTGCCGTATGTGTTACTGCGTAATGGCTGGTACACCGAAAACTATACCGCCAGCGTGCCGGTGGCACTGGAGCACGGCATGGTTTTTGGGTGCGCCGGGGAAGGTCGTATCGCCTCGGCAGCACGGGCGGATTACGCTGCCGCTGCCGCTGCGGTGCTGACATCCACTGCGCCGCAGGCGGGCAAGGTCTATGAATTGGCGGGTGATGACGCCTACACGCTGACCGCGCTGGCAGCCGAGATTGCAGGCCAGACTGGTAAGGCCATTGTGTATCAGAATATGCCCGAAGCAGACTACGCTGCGGCCTTGATGGGGGCTGGTTTGCCCGATTATATCGCGACCCTGCTGGCGGAGTCGGATACCGGCGCATCAAAAGGCGGGTTGTTTGATGACAGCAAGACCCTGAGTCAACTGATCGGACGCCCGACCACACCGTTGGCGGAGATGGTCAAGATAGCGTTGGCTGTGTAGTCGATCTCGCGTTGCCACGTTCTGGTGTGGAAACGCTGGCAGTACCGGTGGTTACTGAAATACCGCAACCGCTATAAAACTTGCTAACCGCAGAGGACGGAGCCTCTGCGGTTGTTCTGGTCTCACGGGAGCGTGAGGGATCGCTGTCGGGCCAGGCTGCCACTGCGTTGCAGCAGCGCGGATGCCGAGCTGCTGGTGTCGGTGTCGGTTACCGTCGGGGTCTGAATCGATACGGTCATGGCCAGTCCGCTCACCGGGCTATCACTCACGGTCACGGTTTCCGGGTTGTTGAGCGTCGGGTAAGCACCGCAGGTCTCACCATCGGTACAAATCACGTAGTCGACATCAATATCCGAACCCACGTACAGCACGTAGTCTCCGGCTGTTACGCTTGCCGTAAAGCTGCCGTCGCTGTTGGTGACGGCTTCCTCAACCACATCGCCGTTGCTGTCCATAAACAGAACGTATTGTATGGTCAGTTCACCGTCTCCGGTGATGGTGCCCACGGTCATATTGACGCTTAACGTCACGCTGTTGCCCGTGTCGCTGGTGATGGTGATTTTATCGCTGTAGTAACCATCGGCGAGGTCTGTCCGTGTCACGCTGACCAGATAACTGCCAAAGCCCTGCGCGTCGATCGTCTCGGGAGTCACGCTCAACCAGCTGGCGGTTGCGCTGACACTGGTGATGGCGGGTTCGCCGCCGCCCGCATTGGTAAGGGTAAAGCGGGCGCTGTCAGTGCTGCCAATCGACATCAGCGAGGGGCTGGTTTGCAGCAAGACCGGCAGCACCACGGTGCCGGTGGTGGCCAGCTCCAGTGCGGCGTTAACGGCTTTCAGAGCGTTGATCCGGCCATAGCCAAAGTCGTTGTCGTGGCCGCTATCGCCGAGGTCATCACTGATACTGCCACTGGCAATCAGGCTGTCCAGGTTGTCGGGGGTCAGTTCCGGATAGACTGCTTTCATCAGGGCAATCACACCGGCGACATGAGGCGCGGCCATGGAGGTGCCATTGTAGTAGCCGTAGCTGCTGCGCCGGGTGCCGCTGCTGTCGTTGACCAGGGTGCTGAGAATACCGTCCTGATAGCCGTCGTTGTTGAGGTCGCGGTTGGTATCGCCACCGGGTGCCGCCAGATCGAGGTGACTGCCATAGCTGGAGTAGTAGGCGATATTATCCGCCGCGTCGGTGGCACCAACGGCAATGACATCGGTATAACCGGCGGGATAGTTCACTGTTGAATTACCGTCGTTGCCCGATGCCGCGACGATGATCACCCCCGCATCGTGAATTGCGGTAATGGCATTCTGCTCCGCCTGGGAGCGGCTGGTGCCGCCGAGACTGAGGTTGATAATATCGGCTG
Source organism: Oceanobacter antarcticus (assembly GCF_044962685.1). Lineage (NCBI taxonomy): Bacteria > Pseudomonadati > Pseudomonadota > Gammaproteobacteria > Oceanospirillales > Oceanospirillaceae > Oceanobacter > Oceanobacter antarcticus. Next base: position 59,723 of record NZ_JBBKTX010000008.1, on the reverse strand, counting down.
GCTGATCCGGTACCGTGCCGCTGTCATTACTGAGTCCCGCCGCGTAATACATGCCCTGCAAAATGTCGTAGCTGGTGCCACCCTGCAGGCCCAGTACCCGCACCGGCATGATTTTGGCAGCCCAGGCGATACCGGCGACGCCAAGATTGTTATTGGTGCTGGCGGCAATGGTGCCTGCCACGTGGGTACCGTGCCATGAACTGAGTCCGGCGGTGCTGTTGTCGCCGGGATCATCCGGGTTGTTGTCGATGCCATCGCCGTCGTTGGCATTACTGCTGGACGAGATAAAGTCGTAGCCGTCGCTGGTTAACTGACCGGACAGGTCGCTGTGACTGAGAAACACGCCGGTATCGACCACGGCAACAACAACGTCGGTGCCATCACTGCGCTCACCGGTGCTCAACTCCCAGGCCAATGGCAGGTCGATGGCGCTGTAGTGCCATTGTTCGTTGTAACGGCGGTCGTTAGGGGTGGCGAAGGCGGTGCGGAGGTAGTTAGGTTCGGCCAGCAGGACATCATCCTGTTCTGCCACCTGTTTGATCGCCATCAGGGTGGCAAATTTTTGCTGATAGTTACCGCTTTCTGCCGGGAGTTGAGACGTGGTGGTGGCGAGGGCCAGAACGCTGCTGGCAGAGGCATCAAAGCTCAGCAGGGCAGGTCGTTGCTTGCCCATTGTGCTGGTCGATAAGGTCTTGATGCCACTGTTGGTCAGCTTGTTGCTGACCAGATTGCTGGCGGATAGCGAGCTGGTCGGTTTCATCTGGATCAGCATCTGGTTGCTGACAAAATCGTCGCTGATGGCCGTGCCAGTGGTCGTGTTAGTGGCCGCCAGACGGTTGGCTACCGAGCTGCTGGAAGTGGTAATCGACATCACATATTTGCTGGTGCCGTCATAGGCATAGACGCGAATGTAATAGTCACCACTGGTGGGCACCGTCATCGATTCATAAGTGGAGGTGGAAATCGACGAAGCAACGCTGTTGCCGGTGTCATCAATCAGCTGAATATCCACATCGCCGTTGTAGAGCGCATTAGTGTTGCTGCTGTCATCGACGACATGGACGATAATGGTCTGTCCGGCTTGCAGGCTGGCAGCGTAATAATCTTCCTGGTCGGCGCTATCGGCAAACCGTTCCAGTGAGGCTGCTCCCGAAATCCGGCCCCGGGTTCCGGACTTGGTGACAAACCCCTGTACCGTCACCAGGTTGGTAATGGCTTGCGCGGTTGCGAGGGAGTTGTTACTGCTGTAGTCGGCATAAATGTCGTTGATGTCGCTATCGACCAGGGTATTGCTGGCGGCACTGACGGTACCGCTGACGGCATGGGTTTCCGGCTCTGTGCCGCTGCCGTCGTCATCGTCACTGCTGGTAATAGCACTACTGCCACTGCCGCAGCCCTGTAGAGCAACGGCTATAAGGCTCAGGATGATAGGGTTGATGAACCAGCGTCTGGCCGACATAAATTTCTCCGGGGATATTGGGGCGTGTGGTGTCGTACTCAGAAATTCACACGCCGGACAGTCATCACAGATCGTGAATTTACCATAATCGTTACAACAAACCTGCCCTTGCGCGGGCATCTTGATGTTTGTTTACACGCCGGACAAAGGCGTTTTTTAGTCGCTGCGACTGTTCCTTGCGGTGCACTCGCGCTAGTCTTTGACGTCTCTATCTGACAGGCAAGGAACGCGTATGTCATTTGCGTCGGTATTTACCCGCGCCCAGCTGGGCGTAGAGTCTCCCGAAGTTCGGGTCGAAGTGCACCTGTCGGGTGGGCTGCCATCACTCAGTCTGGTCGGCATGCCGGAAGCGGCGGTACGAGAAAGCAAAGACCGTGTCCGCAGCGCGCTGCTCACCTGTGATTACGAATTTCCTTCCAAACGTATCACGATTAATCTGGCACCCGCCGATTTACCCAAAGACGGTGGCCGTTTTGATCTGGCGATTGCGCTGGGCATTCTGGCGGCATCCGGGCAGATTCCCGCCGTCGCACTGGACCATCATGAATTTCTGGGTGAACTGGCACTGAACGGTGAATTGCGGCCGATCAGTGGCGCTTTGCCCAGTGCGGTGCAATGCGGACAGGCACAAAGAACGTTGGTACTCAGTGACGGCAATGCCGGTGAAGTTGCTCTGACTCATACCGGCCGGGCGCTGACGGCTCGCTCGTTAACGGAGGTGGTTAATTATCTGCTTGGCAAGGGAGCCCTGACGGACGTCTTGCCGACGCCAGGAGGTAGCGGAGGGCTGCTGGATGTTCCGGATTTGGCCGATGTCCGGGGCCAGCCACAAGCACGCCGGGCGTTGGAAATCGCCGCAGCGGGGCAACATAACCTGCTGTTTATCGGCCCGCCGGGTACAGGAAAAACCATGCTGGCCAGCCGCTTGCCCGGCATTCTGCCGCCAATGAACGAGGAAGATGCGCTGGTATCGGCCTCGGTGTATTCGATCTCCACGTCGGGCGAGGGCTGGCTCGAACGCTGGCGGCGGCGGCCGTTTCGAGCACCGCATCATACCGCCTCGGGGGTGGCGCTGGTGGGCGGTGGCAGTAACCCCCGGCCGGGAGAGATTTCACTGGCACACGCTGGGGTGTTGTTTTTGGACGAATTGCCAGAATACAGCCGCAAGGTGCTGGATGTACTGCGAGAGCCGCTGGAAAGTGGCCGAATTGTGATCAGTCGTGCGCAGCGCAGCGTCACCTTTCCGGCCCGGTTTCAGCTGGTGGCGGCAATGAATCCCTGTCCGTGCGGCTATTTTGGTGATCCGTCTGGCCGGTGTCGTTGCAACGAAGAACAAGTACGGCGTTATCAGGGCCAGGCATCCGGCCCCTTGCTCGACCGTATTGATCTGCATGTCGAGGTGCCCGCGATTCCGGCGGCGCTGCTGCATCAGTCGGCCCCTGGCGAAAGCAGTGCGGCGGTTCAGCAACGGGTTTTGGTCGCACGCCAACGGCAGTTGCACCGACAGGGTTGCTGCAATGCCGAACTGGGCGGCAACGAACGTGACCGGGTCTGCCAGCTGGCCGAGGCCGACAGTGCCTGGTTTCTGGCGGCGGTGGAAAAACTCAACCTCAGTGCGCGGGGTTATCATCGGGTACTCAAGTTGGCGCGCACGATTGCCGACCTTGATGGGGCCGAGCAGATTGGTCGTCCGCATTTACTGGAAGCGGTTGGTTATCGCAGTCTGGATCGGTTTATCCGAGCCTCCGAGGCGTAGGGACGCCCTCCGTGGCTGTCCTAATAACGGCCACGCAATACGAATCCGTAATACGGCCACGGATGTAGGGACGCCCTCCGTGGCTGTCCTAATAACGGCCACGCAATACGAATCCGTAATACGGCCACGGGTGTAGGGACGCCCTCCGTGGCTGTCCTAATAACGGCCACGCAATACGAATCCGTAATACGGCCACGGGTGTAAGGACGCCCTCCGTGGCTGTCCTAATAACGGCCACGCAATACGAATCCGTAATACGGCCACGGACGGAGCCGGGCCCTACGTGACCCTGCATTTTAATGCAGATAATGGACGGGAGCCGTACACTCTGGTGGCTGACGTGGTCGTGTGATTATTCACGTAGGTATCCGATAACAACAATAAAGGGAAATATCCTGTGCAAACATCCGATCATGACGCGCCGCTGACCAGCGACGCAGAGCGCTACCGCGTTGTTTTTGCGGGTGTGTGTGCGCTGATTCTCAGTGTCGGTCTGGCGCGTTTTGCTTATACCCCGCTGCTGCCGGTAATGCAGCTGGAGGCGGGCATGTCGCCCTTGATCGGTGGCTGGCTGGCGACTTTTATTTATATCGGTTACACCGCTGGTGCACTGATGGCGACCCTGATCAAGGATCCGTTGCGCAAGTACTACCTTTATCGGCTCTGTCTGGTGCTGGCGGTGGTCAGTACCCTGGCAATGGGGGTTGTCAGTCATCCGGTCGGCTGGATGTTGTTGCGCCTGGTCGGGGGCTTTTCCGGCATTGCCGGTTTATTGCTGGCTTCCGGGTTGGTGCTGAACTGGCTGATACGCCATCGGCATCGGCCCCAGCTGGGGCTGCATTTTACCGGTGCCGGGCTGGGGATTATCGTGTCTGGCCTGGGTGTCACGGGCATGGCGGGTTGGCTCAGCTGGGATCAGCAATGGATCGGGCTGGGCATATTGGGCATGCTGTTTTTTATTCCGGCCTGGCGCTGGATGCCGCGCCCGGAAGTGCTGCAAGCTGGCAGTGCGCCCGCTCATACACCGACGACTGCCACCTCCCGGCGCTGGCTGATGTTAATGGTGGCAGCTTACTTCTGTGCCGGATGTGGCTATGTGGTCGGCGCGACGTTTATCGTCGATATTCTGGAGGCGCTGCCGTTGCTGTCGGGTAATGGTGCCTGGGTCTGGATTGTCGTTGGTCTGGCGGCGACGCCATCGACCTTTTTGTGGGACAAGGTGGCCCATGGTCTCGGACAAATTCCGGCGCTGTTACTGGCTTATGGCCTACAAACCCTGTCGATGCTGTTGCCCGCGATCAGCGACAACCTGGCGGTTAATCTGATCAGTGCTGCGCTCTGGGGTGGCACCTTTGTGGGCATTGTGAACCTGACGCTGACGCTGATTGGCCGTCGCTTCCCTCATAATCCCGCCAGTGCCATGGCGGGGCTGACACTGAGCTACAGCGTGTCGCAAATGGTGGCTCCGGCGATGACCGGTTATGTTATGACGCTCACGGGCAAATACGAAATGGCATTGCTGGTTACAACGGCGGTGATGATGGTCGGGATGTTGCTGTTAGTGCTGACCCACTGGCTGGAACCGGAAAACCGTCCGCACGCGTCAACCGCATAGCACGACGATCGCGGCTCCCTGGTGGTGGCTGTCGATACTGGCAATCGCTGGCGCTTGATCCACACTGTAGAAAACAGTGTGGATGGATACCCCCATGTCGGATGACCCCAAGGGCAAGCACATACCAACCCCGAAACCGCCACGCGGGCCATTGGCGGGTCTGATGATCTTGCTGGGCGTCGTGGGTCTCATCGTCTGGCTGTTGTTGAGCTATCACGAGAATACGCCCAGCCCATTTCATAACGAGCTGTTTTTCGGGCCGTCGGATGCGGCCGAACCGCTCGACGGACAAGCTCGCAAAGCCGACAGCTGAGCCTGATTTTATTGCGCCTCTGAGCTAGAATGCAGGCCTGATTCAGAGGACATGTCGTGGTCGATTTAACCCAACTCAATCCCCGTCAACGCGAAGCTGCCAAATACGTTGATGGCCCGCTGCTGGTACTCGCAGGTGCCGGTTCCGGCAAAACCAGTGTGATCACCCGCAAGATCGCCTACCTGATCGATGCCTGTGGTATCAAGCCTCACCATATCGCTGCCGTGACCTTTACCAACAAGGCCGCCCGCGAAATGAAAGAGCGGGTCGCGGCACTGACCGGCAAGGGCGGCGCGCGCGGGCTGACGGTATCGACCTTTCACAATCTCGGCCTCAATATTATCCGGCAGGAACTGGCAACCGCAGGCTACAAGGCCGGTTTTTCGATTCTCGACCAGGATGACTGTCGCGGCATTATTCGTGATGTGATGCAACGGGAACACGGCGACGATGGCGACATGGTCGAGCTGGTTCAAAACACCATCTCCAACCTCAAGAATGACCTGATCACCCCGGCCGACGCCATCCATCAGGCGCAAAGTCAGCAGGAAATGCTGATCGCCCAGACCTACTCGATTTACCAGCGCATGCTGAAAGCCTACAACGCGGTGGATTTTGACGATCTGATCATGGTGCCGACGCTGTTGTTCCGGGATCATCCTGAGGTGCTGGTGCGCTGGCAGAAAAAAATCCGCTACTTGCTGGTAGACGAATATCAGGACACCAACACCTCGCAGTACGAAATGGTCAAATTGCTGGTGGGACATCGCACCGGCCTGACCGTGGTTGGCGACGACGACCAGTCCATCTACGCCTGGCGCGGGGCAAGGCCAGAAAACCTGTCGCTGCTGAAACAGGACTTTCCGACCCTGAAAATCGTCAAGCTGGAGCAAAACTACCGTTCCACCGGCTTGATCCTGAATGCCGCCAACCGCGTGATCGACAATAACCCCCACGAATTTCAAAAACGGCTCTGGTCCGATATGGGTTATGGCGACCCGATCCGTATTCTCAAATGTCGCAATGACGAAATCGAAGCGGAGCGTATTGCCTCCGAAATCGTCGAGCGCCGACTGCGTTACGGCGCTGGCTACAAGGACTTTGCCGTACTGTATCGCGGCAACCATCAAAGCCGGATGATGGAAATGAAACTGCAAGCGTTTCAGGTGCCGTACAAAATCAGCGGCGGCCAGTCGTTTTTTGGTCGCAACGAAATCAAAGACATCATGGGCTATCTGCGGTTGCTGATTAACCCCAGCGACGATGCCGCTTTTCTGCGCATTATCAACACCCCGCGCCGGGAAATCGGCCCGACCACCATCGAAAAGCTCAGTGAATACGCCATGAAACGCGGCACTAGCATGCTGTCGGCCACCACTGAAATGGGGCTTGAACAACTGCTGACGCCCAAAGCCGTGGATCGGCTGCGTCGTTTTGGTCACTGGCTGGCGGGCATCACCCGTAATGCCTACGCCGACGATGCCATCGCCGCGATCAAGGAAATGCTCGAAGACATCGACTATGAAGGCCACCTGGCGCAAAGCTCAGCGACGCCGAACCAGGCCGAACGGCGGATGAAAAACGTCTGGTTTCTGGTCGATTCCATTCAGAAAATGATCGACAAAGCTGAAGAAGTGGGCGACGAAGTCACCATCGAAGATGCTGTTGGCAAACTGATCCTGCGGGATATGCTGGAACAACAGGAAAACGAAGACGAATCTGACCAGGTGCAGCTGATGACTCTGCACGCCTCCAAAGGACTGGAATACCCGCACGTCTACATCGTCGGCATGGAAGAAGAACTGATGCCGCATCGTAATGCCATCGAAGCCGACACCATCGAAGAAGAACGCCGCTTGATGTACGTGGGTATCACCCGCGCCAAGCGTTCGCTAACCCTCACCTATGCCGGTAAGCGCCGCCAGTACGGTGATGTATCCGACACCACCCACTCCCGCTTCCTCGACGAACTGCCACCGGACGATATTGAATGGGAAGGCAAAACCGAAACCACCCCAGAACAGCAAAAACAGCGCGGCCAAGAGACTCTGGCCGGGCTGAAAAATTTGTTTGGGGATTTGTAGGGACGCCCTCCGTGGCCGTCCGCAATAGGACACCCGCCCTCCGTGGCCGTTCGGGCGGTTAATGCAATTTCATTTTTGGTTTGATCGCCCGGATCAGCCAGTCCAGCATCACGATAATGGTACCCCGGAATTTGCCGTGTATCGCCAGTTGGTGCATGCGATACAACGACACGTAGAACAAGCGAGCGAGGTTGCCTTCGACAAACATGGATTTGCTGCTGAGGTTGCCCATCAGGTTACCGACGGCGCTGTAGCTGCTCAGGCTGACCAGTGAACCATGGTCGTGGTATTTGAAGCCCTTGAGGGGTTTGTTATCGCGTTCGTTGATAATGTTTTTATACACGCAGCTGGCCATCTGGTGCGCCGATTGGGCACGAGGTGGCACCCGGTTGCCGTCGGCCATGGTGAAGGAGCAGCAGTCGCCGATCACCCAGACATCCTTGAGCGGGTCGCCAGCCGGGTTGTTGGCTTGCAGAAAATCGTTGACTTCAATCTGGTTGGCGCGGTTCAGTCCCAGCCCTTCAATCTGACGCATAAAATCCGGTGCCTTGACGCCTGCCGCCCAGACCATCAGGTCGGCATCGATACGGCCACTGTCTTTGGTTTGCAGTCCTTGCTCATCGGCGGCACTGACCATCACGGATGTCTGGATCGAGACTCCCAGCTCGCGCAGTTCGCGAGTCACGGCGGTGGAAATGCGTTCTGGCAGGGCAGGTAATACCCGTGGCCCGGCTTCTACCAGGGTCACTTGCAGCTGGTGCCGCGACATGCCCGACATGCCATAGGAACGCAGTAGCTCGGTCACCCGGTGCAGCTCGGCGGACAGTTCAACGCCGGTAGCACCTGCTCCGACTATGGCAATTCGCAGGCTGTCACCAGGACGGTTCTGGTGAATATCGGTGAACTGATCAATCAGAGCGGTATGGAAGCGCTCAGCCTGTTTGTGGGAATCGAGCATATAGCAATGCTGCTGAATACCTGGTGTACCGAAGTCGTTGCTGATACTGCCGACTGCCAGCACCAGCGTGTCGTAGTCTATGTTGCGTGGCTGCATCAGGGTTTCCCCTTCCGCATTGCGACGGGGGGCCAGCGTGAGGGTTTTGTTGGCCAGGCTGACGTTGGTCAGCTCGCCCAATTCAAACTGATAGCCATGGCGAGCGCCGTGGGCGTGGTAAGACACGCTCTCGGTGCCAGTATCCAGTGTGCCAGTGGCGACTTCATGCAGGAGCGGTTTCCAGATATGGGTGCGATTGCGGTCGAGCAGGGTAATACGGGCTTTGCCCTTGCGCCCGAGGGTGTGACCGAGTCGGGTCGCCAGTTCGAGACCTCCGGCACCACCGCCGACGATAACGATATGTTGTAAGGCGTTGTCTGGGTGCAGGTTGGTGTCAGCGTTCATGTTCGCTCCTGTAAAAGGTAAAAAACGGATCTGGAATCTGATGGAGCCTAACGGTTGTACAATAGTATGCCATCGTTGATTCAGGCAATGACTCTGGCGTATCAGAACAGAACGGATGCCCCAGTACCTGAGACAGTCGCCTTGGCTACGAATGAGGCGCTACGATCAGTGTACGACGATGTGTGTATGACAAGTAATCGATGCTCGCGATGGGTCATGACTTGTCTGACCATGGCCACCCGCAGATCTTCATCTCTGCCTGGCTTGTGTGACGCTCCCCTGCAGGTTTTTAACCGCCCTGTCATGGTTGCGGGCGTAGCATGCCCGATCGTGCTGGTTCTGTTGGACGTGCCGATGGCAGGGTTCCAGGTTCTCTTCTTCGTTGTTATACCGCTGCATCAGTATTATGCATAAATACAATTCATGGGTGTGGTTCATGGGTGTGATTCATAGGTGCGATGTATTCAGACTATAAAAGCGACGGCCACTGGTTTTGATATCGGAGCGATCAATGAATGACCAGCGTTGCGGTTGGGCGTTGCTGGTGTGTTTGCTGACATCTGGTAACAGCTGGAGTGACGATGGCTGCTTTTATGACGGAGTCAGTCAAACCTCTCTGGCGCACATTATCGAACAGGTGTCGAAACGGTATCAGGTCGGAGTCATCACCACCAGTCGCCAGCCTGAAACGGTGCGTTTATCCCAACCGCTGGGTGATTGCAGCCTGGATGAGTTTCTGACACTGGCGACAGCGCAAGCCGATTGGGCATTCCGGCAGCAAGATGCCGGAGTCGTGTTCTACTATTCTCCGCGTCAGCCTGCCGTGGCCAAACCATCTGCAACCCCATCAGCCGAACCGCTTGATGATCAGCGGGAAGAAGTCGTCGTGAAGGGTATCCGCTTTATTCATGACCCGGCGCTGGTCAGCCGTTATGCCAGCAATACTCTGACGGAAGTGGCGCTGTTGCCACCGGGCCAGCTGGGTGGGCATAACGGCCTTACCGCCGCCATCGGCCGCCGTGCGGCGGTAACTTTCAGCCAGGAAGCGGGGGTCGATCGTAATATCAGCGTGCGGGGCATGAGTTCTGACTTTACCCGCGTTACGGTGAACGGCATGCCAATGTTGGCGACGGGCACCAGTATTGATTCCCGTGGTGCAGTGAACAACTCGCGCAGTTTTGATTTTAATGTCCTGCCGGATGGCTTGTTCAGTGAAATCAGTGTCACCAAATCCAGTAACGCCCGCATCAACGAGGGTGCGATTGGCGGTTCGGTCGATATGAGCACACCGAAACCCCTGCCCGCGAGTGCTACCGATGCACTGGTGTCGCACCGCCAGTGGCTGAATATCCAGCGCGAAAACAATATCAGCAACGGCAGCGATGGCGGGGCAATCTCTGGTGGCTTGCAGGGCAGCGTTGATGATGGCTCGTTCGGCTGGCTGGTCGCTTTCAGCGTGCGTAAACGCACCACGTCGGAGCGGGGTTATTCTACCGTGCGTTGGCAAGTGGCCGACTGGGGAGAACAAAGTTCGTTGTCTGATGAGCAGCAGCAAACCCTGGCTGACGATCTGTTTTATCCCCGCCATAACCGTTATGACATTATTAACCGCGAGTTGACGACACTGGGAGCAACGGCGGTGTTGCAATGGCGTGATGAAAACTGGGGTCAGCTGGATCTGACGCTGGTTGGCTCGCACCACAAGCAGGACATGCACGAATATCACATCAGCTCTGCCGGTATTCGTACCCAGGATCTGAGTGATATCCAGGTCAATGAGTATGAGGTGGGTGCACAAGGGATGGTGTACGGCTCCTTCTCCAATGTGAATATCCGCTCGGAACACAACCATGAAGTGGACATCACGGATCTTGGCCAGATCAAACTGGACTGGAGTCTCCCCCTGTCGACACGCTGGAAAGTGCGATCTGCCCTGGGCTATCAAGCATCCATCTTTGATAGCCCAACCCACGACAACATCTCGCTGCTGGCCTACGGTCAGGACTTCAGTTTTGACTTGCGAGAGAACGACCGCCTGTCGGTGAATCGTTATGGTTTTGATATTACCGATCCCGGTGAATGGGAGCTGTGGCGTATCAGCCTGGCGCAAGATCAGGTCGTTAACCGTTATCGAGTGGCCGAGCTGGAATTTGAACTTAATCAGTCAAACACCTTGCAGCACTGGTTTGGTATTCAATATCAAGCCTTTACTAACGACCGTCAGGAAGCCACGTATACCTACAACAGCCCAGATGGGTTGGTGAATGGTTATTCCCAGCAAACATCGGGTAACTTCAGCCAGGGCTTCGGCTTGAGTGGGTTGCCAACGGGCTGGGTGGTTGCCAATCAGGGCATCATCCCGTCGCTGGGGCTGGATGACAGCTTGCTGGTGCGTGATCCGACCCAGCAGCGACAGCTCAACGAGTATACCTGGGCAGGCTGGTGGCAAACTGTATTCGAGGTTTGGCAACTACCCTGGCCCGTCCGGGGCGATGCCGGCTTGCGTTACGCCACGACGCGTCAGCAAGTACAGGGCAGCTTGCTGGTTGAAGGCGACGATAGTGAAAGCGTGGAAGCCGTTAACTCGCAATTCCGCTACGGTAACTGGCTGCCCTCGCTGCACCTGGTGGCTCAGGCCCGTGACAATCTGCTGTTCAGAGCCGGATACAGCCGCGAAATCGTCAGCCCATCCATCGATTCCCTCACCACGCCGTTATTGCTCAGAACCAGTGCCCGTATTGTGACCAACGGCAACAGCGAGTTGAAACCGATTCGCTCCCATGGCTTCGACCTGTCGGCGGAATGGTATGGCAGCCAACATGAATTTGTCGCCATGGGACTGTTCTACAATCGCATCGATAGCCTGATTGTTGAAGAAGTACAGCAGGTCACTCTCGACCAGCTGCCGTATTACAACCCACAGTGGGAAGCTCAGGACGACGGCGAAGGCGACTACTCTTACCGCCGACCAGTGAATGGCCCAGGCACCGACATCTCGGGTGTTGAAATCAATATCCAGTTGCCGTTTACACGGTTGCCTTACCCGTTGAATCGTTTTGGCATCGATAGCAGTTATGCGCTCAGCCATGCGGTCGCTCGTTATCCGCTGGATGACGGTTACGTCACCCTGCCGCCGCCGGGGTTGTCGCGCCATGTCTTTAATGGTGCCTTCTGGTATCGCGGCGACCACCTTGAAACGGGTGTTACCCTGCGTGCCCGTTCCCGCTATCTGACGCTGGTGCCTGGCAACAACGACAACGACCGGGAAGGCGTCAATGCTTCTGCCATACTGGGGGCTTACGGCAGCTGGCAGGTATCCTCCGAGCTGCAGCTGTCGCTCGACATCAACAACATCACCAACGAAGCCTTCGACAAGTTTGTGGACTCCAGCAACCGGGTTTACAGCTATTCGGTGACAGGCACAGAAGTACGCTTTGGACTGGGTTGGCAATTCGGATTGTGATTGAAACCCGCCCATCGGGAGACAAATCAGCCTTGAGATTCAGCTACCCTAAAGGGGACCTCTATTTAATCCTGCACGGCTCTGCGCGAGTGTTGCCGTTATTCAGGGCAAGGCGGCGAATGCAGTGAAATGACGCGTCCTTTTCACACTCGTCAACACCGCACTGGACGGCGGCAACCCACGCCCTGCGGGGGCTGCCGGATGATCTCGATTCTGTGTCGCCGACGTTTGACGTGACCCGTCAGGCCTGCAAGTCGGCTTCGTAATTCGAAACCATCCGCTAGCCCAGAGTGAGCACCGGCTTAAATAGATGCCCCCCAAAGTAATTTATCCAGCCCCTAATATACTGACTGCCCGGTGTGTCAATATAAGCCCGTTCTGTCAGGCAGCTGCTCGTGCAATATCCGAGTGAGCTGCCCGTCTCTCTGCTGAGTCCATTATTCTGCTTAATAACTCTAATAGCTCGCTTGTAGTGATACATGCAGGCGGCCATGGTCGCCGGAGTCGTTACTGCCGCTGTCTCGCAGTTGCCAGCCATAACTGATCTGGGCGTTGAGGTTGGGGAATAATTGGTAACGCAGGCCTGTTCCCATGCTGTGCAGCACAAAGTGTTTTTCTCCAACCAATGGGTCGGTACTCCATGCTCGGGCAGCATCCTGAAACAGGTAGAATCGCAAGGACTCTGGTGCCCGGCTGTTGAACAGCGCCTGGGCTGGGGCAAACGGCGGTAGAATCAGTTCCTGACTGAACAGCCGGGCGTTGTCGCCAACCACTTCACTTTCTTCATAGCCGCGTACCGAGTTGGCTCCGCCAGTGCTGTACTGTTCGCTGCTGAGCAGGTTGGCCCAGGATTTTTGGGCGGCTACTCGTATCATCCAGTTCCAGCCTTCAAACAATCCTGTCAGGGTGGTGTCTCGTGACAGGTCGAGGTTGGCGTAAACATAGTCTGCGGTAGCGTCGGCGCGGGTTTGCTGGAAGGTGGCGTCGTTGTTATCGCTGCCGAGCCCGCCGGGCGACGCTGTCAGTTGGAGACCCAGGCGGCTGGTGCTGAGCAGTTGTTTCCAATTGCCTTGGTAGCGGCTGCGAAACTGGACGATGCGTGTCAGGTTGTCACTGATGGGGATAATGATCGGCGGTAAAGACAGTTCTAGGGTGTTGTCGCTGGCTTTGCTGTCGAGGCCGAGAATCAGGCTCTGGGTGTAGTCTGTGCCGATTTTTTGCAGCGGGATTTCGTAGTTCAGGCCCAGTTGCCAGCTTTTGCCTTCCTGATTAAACAGCGGGTCTGTGATGGCATTAATGCGTGAGTAGGCCCCGAACAGGGTGAGGTAATGCCGCCATGGCAGGTCGATCTGATAATTCCCCGAGACTGAGCGCGAGTGATGAATATCAAAATCGGTGGTCCATTGCAGCGATGCCTGATGGCCTAGTCCGAAGGCATTACCCCAGTTGGCTCCTGCGTTGAGGCGATCCATGGTGGTGGTGGCTGAGCCGTTGTTGCTGTAACCGGTAAACAGCCGTAGCGGGTATTTCTCTTTGGCTTTGATGACGATGTCGGTGGTGGCCGGTTCGCTGCCTTTTTCTACCTGGAGTGCCGTTGCCCGAAAGGGGTTGCGGTTAATGCGCTCAATATCTTCATTCAGAGCCTGGGTATTAATCTCTGTACCCGGTTGCTGGCGCAGACGCGACAGGTAGCTGTCGTCGGAGAAATAATGGGCTCCTTCGACGCGGATGTGTCCGGCCAGACTGGGCTTGATCACAATACGCACAACCCCGTCGGTAATATCCTGGGGTGGGGTGTAGACCAGTGAGAAGGGTTTGCCTTCACTGCTCAGTTGCAAACGGATGGCCATCATCATGCGGTCGAGCGATTGCCGGGACACTGGCAAGCCGATAAAAACGTGAGTAATGGCGTTTAAGGCGGGAGTATCCCAGCGGTGAGCAGGGCTGTGGTTGTCCAATTCTGTCTCATCTTCCAGTAACACTACATCGACCAGTTTATCCAGTAACCGCTGTTCATCCGGCAATGCCCCAAGGGCCTCGTTACGAAAGCGTTCTATGGCTGCGGCTGGTGACTCTGGTGGCTGCCCATCAGCTAGTGCTTCTGCTTCTACTTGGGGTGGCACCGGTTCCGGCATGATGCGGTCGAGATCCTGGGCTGCTGCCGGAAGATTGATGCCCAGCGTTGATAACAATGGCAGTAGTAACAGCGCTCTGGTCGATATCCGGTGATCCTGGTGCTGGTGAGCGCGCACGGAATTCAGCAGTCTGTTGGTCATATTCAGATATTTCATGTGTCTGCCTTATCCCGGAAACAGCATGGAGGCGAGTGCGCCCACCATGATGGTGCTGTTGAGAACATCTTCTTCACCTTCGCTGTCTGTCACGCTGAACTGGCTAGTCGTGATGCTGTCACCCTTGCTGGCGAGGAGTGTGTCGAATTGTTTTTCTTGCTCGAGGTTGTCAAACACTTCAATACCACGGGCGATGCTACCAACTACGGCGGTCACCACGATGGTGACGGGTATCGCTACCAGACCGGCACCGGTGGCTCCGGTAAAGATTGACGCTTCGGCAGCAATAGCAGCGCCACCTTCTACTACTCCCCCGACAGAGACTGCGGCGTTAACTCCGGCAAAAACAGAAACGCTTGCGGTACTGACCATACCGGCGGCACCGGATGCAAACGGCATGATAAAGGACGTCAGTCCGCCAACAACCAGAGCAGTGGTTGCCCCTGCACCTCCGGCAATGGCGGTGGTGGTGGCAATGCGCTCTCCCACGTCATCTACCAGGTAGTCACCGGCGGCCTCGCTCATAAAGGTATCCCAGGGAACATCGGCTCCCAGGGTGTCGGCCATATTGCTGCCATTGGTTTGTTTGGCTGTGAGCCAGTCGTCATAGTTCTGCTGGGCATTGTCAACGATATCATCGCGGGCACTTTCCAGGTGTTCGGCGAGGAAATCGGAAAATACGGTTTCCGATTCGGTATAGGTCGCCGGATCCTTGCTCAGAAATTCAGTGCTGTAATACGCCAGGGGTTCTGCCAGCAGGGTCATGGCTTCCGGATTGTCGGCGTTGCGTTCCAGCCAGCGCTGGATCATAAAGGGCGTGACATCTTCAATACTGCCACCACTGGTTCGGGTGATTTCTGCCAGCAGGCTGCCGGATTCATAGGTGTAGGTTTCACCGGATTCCATGATGCTTTGCAGGAAACTGCTGATGATGTCGATACCGAGCTGGCTGTTGCCATCGGCGATCAGGGCCTGAATGCCACTGGGTTCACTGGAAGACGAGCTGCCATCACTGCCACTCACCACCAGGGGATCACGGGATACAGTGGGATCATCGCTCTCTGTTAAACGAAAGCCTGACAGGTCGATGCTGTTGTTGGTTTCGTCCAGATTCGGCGGATAGCTGGCCGCCGCGACATTCAGTGTGATATTGCCGTTGCTGACGTCGGTCAGTACATAGTTGGATTCGGTGTTGTAACCATCAAATACCGTAATGTAGAGCTGCAGTGTCAGGCCGTCCGTGCCAACGTCGGTCGAGGTGTAGGTGCCAGGCACCCGGCTGATGCTGGACGATTCGCTACTGCTGGTATTGAGGATCACACCACTGCCAACCAGTGTCGGGTTTTCAAACAGCTCGGCGGCGGTTGGAATATAGATATTATCCAGCGTCGGGACGGTGGGCAGGGTCGGCACCTGGTTACTGCTGACAATCTGGTAGCGAATAATCGGGAAGGCATCGTCGATATCTTCGACGTCGGGCAGGTTGCCGACCGTGGCATCCAGTACCAGATCCTCGTTATTGAGGAAGCTGTTCAGTTCTTCAACATAATCAAAACCGAGATCCTGATCGCTGATATCCAGCGTGATAGCACGTGGCAGAATGGTGAAAACACCGGGGATGCTACCGTCGAGAATATAGTTGGTGCTGTCACTCAGATGGTATCCCCAAATACTGTAATAACCGGCATTGTCTGGCGATTCGAGGAAATCCAGCACCAGCAGGCTGGTCAGGGAATCGTCTTCGGCGAGGCCGTCACCACCGATACTGATGGCATTGATATCACTGTCGCCGTACCAGGAATACAGGGTGTTGCCACCAACGGAAAGGGTACGTGGTGTGATGACCATTTCACTGCCGCTGGTGTAGCTGATGTTGTAGTTGGGGTTGATCTGGGTGACCAGTTCATAGGTGCCAGCATCGGCATATTGATCCGGCAGCGCCGCGATCTGGATGACGCTTTCGAGTGAGTCGAAATCAGACAGGCCAACGCCACTGATGGTTATCTCATTGCTTGAGTCGGGGTTGGCATCACCGTACAGGCGTTCGACGGCGTTGGTCAGCGTCAGGGTCATCGGACGTGTCTGAATGTTCAGGCTGCCTGGATCCAGAGTCACAATGTTGTAGTTGCTGTTCTGCAATGTGTAATAACCGGAATACAGGCCGACACCGGCCGACTGGTCGGGCAGGCTGAATACCAGCAGGTCATCAATGCTGTCAAAACTGGCCACTCCCTGTGCTTCGCTAACGCTGGTTACCTCGTCAATGCGGTAAAGGTCGCCCAGTGTGCTGTTGGCATCACCATACAAGCGGTCGAGATTGAAGAAGGTCAGGCCGATGGTGCGTGGCGTGATTTCCACCGTGGTCGAAAGACTGCTGCCGTAATCAATAGCGTAGTTGTTGTAACGGCTGCCGCGATTGAAGGTGATGGTATAGCTGCCAGCGTCAGCTTCTATGTCTGGCAGGCTGTAGGTGAGCAGGTCATCAATGCTGTCGAAGGATGCCAAACCGGTGCCAGCGACGTCGCCGCTGTAGACGGTGATCAGTGATCCATCCGGGTTCTCTTCACCATAAACACGGCTGTAACCGTCGGATATTCCCAGTACCAGTGCACGGGGTGTGACCGTCAGATTACCGCTGAAACCCATAAAAGTGTAATTGTCAGAGATCAGGCTGGCGCTGAGGTTATAGCTGCCAACGCTGGCGGTTGTGTCTGGCATGGTGATGTCCAATACGGTATTGAGCGGGTCAAACGCGGTCAATCCATAAGACAGGTCGCTGTCGATATAACTGCCGAGGTTCAGCGCATCACTTTCTCCGTAAATACGCTCCAGTTCGGTCAGGGTAATGGCCAGTGGCCGTGCTGTAATGGTCAGTTCACCGGTCACACTGTTAACCCGGTAGTTGGAGTTGATGCTGCTGATATTGATGGCATAACTGCCGACATCACTGGCGATATTGGTGCCGGTGCTGGCGGTTGTGAAAACGCTGTCCAGGGTATCTCCCGGTGCCAGCAGATCGGTGGTATCGAGATAAAAGCGCCAGTCGGAGTCTTCTTCACCGTAGACCCGGCTGACATTGGAGAAGGTTAAATCCACCGATTTCTGTTGAATCACAAAGCTGTTATTGGCAAATGACTGCAACTGGTAGTTGCCATCCAGCACCGTCGCCTGCAAGGAATAACTGCCTGTATCGGTCGTGGCATCGGTAGGGTCATAAACACTGACGACATCGGCGGCCAGGGCTCCAAACTGCAAGCCTGCCACATTCAGGGCGCTGCTGAAGTCGATGCTGTCATCACCGTAGGTGCGAGTCAGATCAAAGTCAGAATCAAGCAGCAGTACCAGCGCTGCCGGGGTAATCGCCAGGTTGCCGTTACTGACGTTCAGGTTGTAGTTGGGGTTGGCCGAGCTGACGCTGATGGCATAGTTGCCGACGTCAGACGTCGGGTCAGCCGCAGTGTTGTAGAACAGGAACAGATCGTCGAGGCTGTCGTCGAGTTTCAGATCACTGTTGAGGGTCGTGCTGAACTCCGGATTGGCCGTGGCATATTGGCGGGTGGCGTTATCCACAATCAGCGAAATCGCTGCCGGGGTAATGGTCAGCAGGCCGCTGTTATAGGTGATGGCGTAATTGGCATTGGCCGCTGATGAGGCCGCTGACGAGCTAGCCGTCAGGCCATAACCACTTTCCAATACACCGGAAGAGGCGGTTGCGGTGGTGTTGACGACAACACCGGCAATATCGTCCTCGCTATCAAAACTGGCCAAGCCGTCCATGCTGACGGTAAACACCGGGTTGTCTTCGCCGTATTCACGGCTGACATTGTCGGCGCTAATGGTTAACAGGCGTGGCAGCACATTCAGGGTGCCGGTGCCAAAGGTCAGGTTGTAGTTACTGGCGCTGCCGGCCACAACACTGACGTTATAACTGCCAACCCCGGCCTGGGTTGAGGCGCTGCTGACAAACTGTTCACCGGTGACCACCGCTGCGCTATCGCCGTTACGCAGACCAACGGCGGTGAGCACAAAGTCCGGATCATCATCACCGTAATAACGGGAAGACAGTTCTGGCAGTATCAGCAGGTTGGCGCGGGTAATGGTCAGGGTGCCGTTATTAAGGGTGACGTTATAGTTAGAGTTGATCACATCGGCTGTGGCGGTGATGGCATAACTGCCTGCGTTGGAACCGATCGTGGCGTTGGTACTGAGGCTCAGGTTGCTGAGTACATCCTCAATGCTGTCGTCGAGTTTATAGCCACTGGCGTCTCGATAGGTCAGTTCGGCGTTATCGAGGCCGTATTCACGGCTCTGATTATTGACATTAAAAACCAGCGTCGCCGGGGTAATCGACAGGGTGCCGTCAACATAGGTGAGGTCGTAATTGTTATTCATTATGCCAGTGGCACTGACGGCGTAACTGCCAACATCCGAGCTGGCCGAAGCCAATGTGGTGAAATCCAGTCCATCGGTGCCGACGGCTGCACCAGAGACCTGATTACTGATCTGGATGCTGAAATCGGCATTGTCATCGCCGTATTCACGGCTGCTGTTTACCACGGTGACGGTCGCGGCGCGCGGGGTAATGGTCAGCAACCCGTTGATACGGGTAATGCTGTAGTTGCTGTTATTGCCACCACTGACGCTAATGGCATAGCTGCCGACATCATTGTAAATCCCGCTGACTCCCGTGGCCGTTACCGTGCCGATATCGGCGGCGGTATCAAAGCTGGCCAGGTTGACGTAATTGAGGGTATAGGCAGAGAGCGTGTCACCAAAAATACTGCTCTGATCATTCGCGCTGATGGTCAGCTCGCGGGGATCAATGGTTAGCGAGCCAGACTGATAACTGATGCTGTAGTTATCGTTGACCGCTCCGGTAGGAGTGATACCGTAGGTGCCGACATCGGACTGCACCGTGGCACTGGTGAGGAAGCCCAGGCCACTGATATCTTCGGATTTATCCCCAGCCACCAAACCACTGAACAGAGCGGAGAAATCCGGGTTGTTATCCCCATACACCCGGCTGGTATCGATAGCGCTGATGGTAAGCGCCGCCGGGTTAATCGCCAGCACACCACTGACGTACTGGATATCGTAGTTACTGTTGCTGGCGCCAGTGGCGTTGATTTGATAATCACCCACGTCCGAGTCTATGGCGGCGGTGCTTTCCACGGTCAGGCCACTAATGTCGGTGCTGTCGTCTCCGGCCACCAGACCGGCATAACTGACATCCAATAACAGCTCATCGGTTCCGTAGATCCGTGACTGATCGTTGGCAGTAATGGTCAAAGCCGCTGGAGTAATGCTCAGGCTGCCACTTTCGTAATGGATACTGTAATTGGCATTGGAAGCATTGGCCGGGGTAATGCTGTAGGAACCGTTAACAGAGGAGGTGACCACCGCATTGGTGGTGAACGACAGGCCATTAATATCACTGGCGTCGTCACCGGCGGTGAGGCCGATATAGGTCGCACTGAACAGCGGGTCTGATGCGCCATAAATACGTGTAGCGTCATTGGCTTGGATGGTCAACAGGGCTGGATCAATAGTCAGAGTACCGCTGGTAAAGCTGACGTCGTAGTTCTCGGCACTGGCTCCATACGGGGTGATGGTATAGGTACCGACGTTGGAACTGGAGGTCGCCGTGGTGGAGTAACTGATCTCGGTAAGCAATACAGACGCATCGTCATCATCGACAAAACCGCTGATGCTGGCAGTGAACTCCGGGTTGTCCTCACCATAGAACCGGCTGAGGTCATCGGCCATGATCGACAGGATCTGGTTACTGATGGTCAGAGTGCCTGGTTCGTAACTGACGTTGTAATTGCCGTCGGTGATGCCAGAGGCATAAATATCAAAAGTACCCGTGCTGCTGCCATCCGCGTTGGTGCTGAACAACAACTGGCTGCTGTAATCGCTGGCCAGATCACCAGCCACCAGGCCAGACAGGGTGGCCGAATAATCACTGCTATCCGGTGTCAGGCCGTCGTAAACGTGGGCGAGGTTAGCCGCAGTGACGGTCAGCTCGGCCGGGGTAATGCTGAGCGCACCATCGATATAAGTGTAGGTATAGTTGGCATTGGTCGCGCCTTCCGGGCGGATAGCGTAGGTGCCGACAGCCGATGTGATTTCAGAGTCCGGGGTAGCAAAACCCAGCGTCAGAAAGTCGGCCTCAGTGTCGTCCGCTTTCAGGCCGGAGAAAATAGCGCTGAAGCTCGGGTTGCTGTCACCGTACAAACGGCTGGCATCACTGGCGGTAATGGTCAGAGGTGCGGCGGTGACGGTCAGCAGCCCGGTGCCGGTCTGGTAATCAAAGGCATAGTTATCGGCAACAGCGCCGCTGGCAATGATGTCATAACTGCCAACATTGGAGCCGAGAACGGCGGTAGTGGTGTAACTCGGTCCGGTGGTTAACACGGCCTCTGCTTCACCATTTTTAAAACCAGTGATCAAGCCGGTCAGTGCCGGATCTGCATCCCCATAGATACGGCTAGCGGCGGTTGGGGTCACGGTTAGTAACGCCTGATCGATGGTCAAATCGGCGGCTATACCGGCAAACTGGTAGTCATAGTCTGACAACAGGATACTGCCCAGCGATACCGTAATGGCATCGCTATAAACACCGGCATTGCTGCTGGTGTTCAGGCTGGTGGTGAGGCTGGCCGTACCCGTGAACACATCGGCCACAAGGTCGCCATCCACCAGACCACTGACGGTATAAGTAAAGGTCGGGTTGTTATCACCGTAACTGCGGCTGGTCTCATTGGCGGTAATGGTTAATACCGGAGCCAGACTGTAGAGGAAGCGGTTACCGGTCTGGGTAATGCTGTTTGGTGAGTTGTTGGTCCAGGTTTTGTTATACACCGGGGTGCCGATCAAACCACCGGTGACGGTATTGGCCGGGTCATCGGAATAGATCAGAAAACGCCCGCTGCCGGTGGTGGTGACGGCATTGGCTCCGGCCTGGTTGATAAAGGAGCCGGACTGCGCGGCCAGCACAATATTCTGGTCTGCGCCGCTGGCGATGACGGTGCCAGCAGCCAGGGTCAGGTCACCCGTTGTCACCAGGCTGATGGCTCCGCTGATATTCGAAAAATCGCCGTCAACGATCAGGCCATCTCCGCCCTCTGTCAGCGAAAAATCCCCCTCAATCACACCGTTTGCAACCGTGGCTGTCAGAGTGCCGATGCGGTTATTGCTGTTGTCGATATGTACCGAACCGGCAATGCCTTCATCGACATCATGCCCATTGCGCTGGCGGCTATCGGTCTGGATATCGAGGGTATCGGTGATCAGGGTGCCGTCAATCTGGATACTGCCCATTGGCCCGAGACTGCTGTTGGATCTTGCTATTTCAACGTCGGTATTACGTTTGATCACCACCGAAGCGGCTGTGATCGTAGCGCTGCTATCGACGTTCAGGTCACCACTGGTACTGATGCCGTCACCCATCAGGTCGGCCTCATAGAGCAGCCCAAGGCCCAGTTCCAGATGGCTGCCAATCCCCTCCAGCGAGCCGTTAATCCGGATTTCATTACCCGAGTTGAGTGTCAGGTTATTGCCGGAACTCCAGCTGACATCGTCATTGATTTCAATCGAGCTGTCGGTGACCAGCGTGTCGGAGTCATAGACATAAGAGGTGTCCAGCACCACATTGCTGGTGGTCAGCAGGTTGGCCAGATCCGCGCCTGCCATAAGGTCTCCGGCGTTGCTGCCAATGGTCTGGTCAGCACTTGTTATGGTTAGGGTGCCGGTATCACCGGCTATTGCACTGAGATCGGCACTGCCGCCAAATTGCAGCGCCATTTTACCGGTGACACTGGCCGAGCCACCATTGCCGCCAATAGTACCGGCGCTGGCACTGATCTGGCCGTCAAAAATCGTGCTGTCCTGTGCCGTAACCAGTACCGAGCCACCGTCGCCACTGACTGACGTTGCGGCGACATCAATCACCGCCGTGCTGGTTACGTTGACGGTTGAGCTGGCACTGTCATAACCCGTGTCGTTGTCGCCGATCCATACTTCGCCGCCGCTGCCATCATTGTTGTGTGCCGCCAGCGTACCGCTGTGCTGCAGATCACCTTCTTCCGCAGTCAGCAATATCCGGCCATCAAGAGTGGCGGAGCCTCTGGCGCGCACCACACCGGTCTGGTTAATCGCCAGATCGTAGACACTGCCACCGGCGGCTTTCAGTTCCGCCTGGGCAGCCTCAATCACACCACTGTTTTCAACACCGGTCAGATTGCTGTCGGCGACGACGGAAGCCCGGATCAAAATATGGCTGTCTTCATCGGGGCGGAATACTACGTTGTTACCGGCAGCCAGCGCGGCGACACCCTCTGGTGCCGAGAGTGTGCCCTCGTTACGCACCTGATAGGCAATCAGGATCACATCGCCATTGGCAGCGGTGATCTCCCCCAGATTGACCACGCTGGCCAGCGAGTCTCCGGAAAACTCCTGATCACCACCTTCCATAAAGTTGGTATCACTGATATCCAGTGCCGAAGCCAGAAACTCGGCAGTGTTGATATGAGCATCGGCCCCAACCACCACCCCATTCGGGTTAACCAGATAAACCCGACCATTGGCCTGTAGCTGTCCCAGTAACGAGGACGGATCAGCACCGGTTACCCGGTTCAGCGCCACGCTGTCACTGTTGAGCTGATCAAAAATTACCGTGGCATCGGCACCAATACTGAAACTGTCCCAGTTAGTGATCATACGGTCCGTCAGCTGCTCCACCGTCAGGGTATTGCCACTGCTGGAAATGTTGCCGCTGCCATCGGTAATACTGCCACCGGTTGGCAACACCAAGGGGGCTGCGTACAGCGGCGATGCACCCGCCAGCAAGAGAATGCTGGTGGCGGCAGCCGATGTGGCCAGGCTATGGCGGCTGCCTTTACCTGAAGCTTTTTTACCGCAAGATCTGGCCAGCTCGCTGACCACAACGGTGGATTGGTGGGCGTGAGACCAGATAATACGGAAGACAGAATTCATAGCAGAGTCCATATGCCTGGCACGAGCATAGGGCACAGTGCCCGCGTTCTCGGCTTTGGCGATGCTTTATAGGGGTAATGAGTGATACCTGGTGAGTGCTGCCAACGCTTGGCGTCGCCAAGGCGGGCATCAGAAATCAGCTGATAAGACTAGCAAGCGGGGTGGAAAGGGAACTATCCCATTTCCGCAAAGCGTGAGATGGGGGTTGATACGCAAGGAGGCGTGCTGGATGAAGACACTGCTCAGCCAAGCGCGTTACGCAGGGTAATAGAGGGAGACTCACCAAACAGTGCAGCGTAATCGCGGGAAAAACGGCCGAGATGCCAGAAATGCCAACGCATGGCGGCTTCGGTTACCGTGACCGTGGCATGAGACGGATTACGCAGCAGCTTGCGTACCCGGTTGAGCCGGAATATGCGCAGATAGGTATTGGGCGTAAGCCCGAGTTGGGCTTTGAAACTGTACTGCAGGGTGCGTTCACTGACGCCGGTTTCACGGCAGAGATCAATAATGCCGGGGCAGGACTGGGCGTTGGGTACAGATTCAAGATAGGCACTGACATGATGCACCAGGTGTGCTGCCCGGCGGCGGGTATCTATGGTTGAAAAGGGCAGGGTGGAGAGCGGCTGTGACGACTGCAACATCAGCATCAGATTGTCGGTTATATAACGCTCCATACCGTCACCCGTAAGGTATGGTTTGCCAGCAGAAAAGTGCCTCAGTAACTGGTTGATATTCTGATCCAGCTGAGCCTGCCCCAGCGTTTCAAAACACATCAACTCCGGGTCGTAGGATCCTTCCCAGCGTTCTGGATCAATAATCATCGCCTGTTGCTGAAAATGCTCCTGATCAAAACGAAAATACACCGTCTCGGCTTCACTACCGACCTGCACATCCACTTCGGTTCCGGCTGGGATCAGGAATAACGCCTTATGGCTGGCCTGATGTTCAGAGACCCTAGCGGCGTCGATGGTGCCTCTGACATAGGAGAGGGTGCAATATTTCTCGTCCATGATGCCGCGTTTGTGCACAGTGCAGTTCTGGCGCTCGATCACCATCTTGATGCCTGGCAGATTCAGTTCCTGATAGTGGCCCGCATAAGTACCGCTACCGATCTGGTCGATCGTAACTGGCACCCAGTCCTGTGCCGAGGCTTGCTCGGATGCATCCTGCAGCGGCAGATCTTTGAAGACGATGCCGTTTGTAATGGTAAGGGATGAACCGCTTTCAGTAGTGTTCAGGGGACAGTTATTCAGAACAGAATGTGTCATGGCATTATCCATGTGTTTCGCCATTTAACATGGGCTAATCCACCATGACTGCAAATCTGCAACATGGCATTCATGAGCTGGCCAGCATATCCCTCATTAAAGGCGTGTCAATTAATGGCAGGGTCTATGGCCTGTGTGGGTGAAATGTCAGTTCCGGTATATGAACTGGGTCCGGTTTTAGAGAAAACCCGGTAGAGGGTTTGCAGCCTGACCCTGATTGCAAAGTATTGACTAACTCATGTACAGCGGGTGATATGGCAGAGAAAAATTCAGCCTGATGCCCGCAGTGGGCATCAGGGTGTAAGGCGTCGTGGTCCTGTAGCCAATGCGTGCCAGAACGTAGTTGGCTGTTTGCTACCGGAATCCGTCAGACATTGGGGTGTTGTTTGGGTATAGGAGTTGAGAATGAGTGTTACAACTGGCGGCTGTCTGTGTGGACAGGTTCGATATCAGATCAGCGCAGAACCAGGTCCATCGCGGATTTGCTGGTGCCGGGATTGTCAGAGTATTGCCGCTAACGGCACGGCCAATGTGGTTTTCCCGACCGATAAAATCGCGGTAAGCGGGATAGTGAGCCGTTTTATACGGGTAGCGGACAGCGGCAACGAGGTAACACTGGGGTTTTGTAACCAGTGTGGCACCCAGCTGTTTTCGGATTCCACCGGCCGTATGGGGCTTACCGTTGTCAGAATGGGCACGCTGGATAATCCTTCAGCAATCAGGCCGTCATCGAATATCTGGTGTTCCAGTGCGCCGACGTGGGCCAGTATTGACAAGTCGCTGGAAATCCGGGAATTCGGGCCTGCACCTGTGGTTGCCAGGTGAGATTTTGATCGTTGGTGCAAGTTGGGCAATTTGGTGCAATAAGGTGAGAATCGCATCAGAAGGACAGGGCTGAAGAGGATTCCTCTCCAGTCCTTATTTACCCAATACTGCTGTGCGGGCGCTCTGGTATCGAATAAGAGGAAGGGAATATGCGTTGCAAACGCCTGCTCTCCAGAGATCCCGCTATGTCAGCATCGTTGTCCGATGAATTTTTCACGTTAAAACCAACAGTGGGCGGTCAGGAACTGACCATGGCCCGTTATTCCATTGAACGTCGTGAAGCCGTTCTGAAGAAACTGTTGCCACCTCATAATCGCTCGGTGCCGGAAGTCTCCCGAGTGCATGTGATTGTTAGAGTGCATATTGCTTACAGGCCCAGATCACCTTTCCTGCTGAAATGCGCTAACTCTGAACTGAATTGATTCATAAGCTCTGTATCATTTTCGGAAACAGCGCCCACCCACATTTTGAACAGCCCGAAGCCTATTGAAGAATGCGGATCGTTTTTCTCTTCCCGCAACCCCACTTCCATATTGGTGAGTTTGTTTATGTACTCAATTTGCTGTGGTTTAGATAGTGCCTGGAACTCCGAAGGGCTATTGTATGATTGGTGGAAGATGCTATTTGCCATATTGATAGCGTGACCTACTGAAATTTGAACAACGTCGTCAGCTTGCCGTAATGCCTACGTGACAGATTCGAACTCTTCTCGCAACGCTTTACGATTGGGATCTTCTTTTTTCTTTCCGAAACCAAACATATTTTCCTCCTATCTGGGCAAATGGTTTTTACAGGCCATAAGCACATTATATAAATGGCGGTCATATTCTCCGCCGTTTGGATTTGCTTCTGCCCTCATCATTTGATCATATTCTTTCATTCCAAATTCTGCTTCCATGCCGTTTGTCGTGCATGTGCAATATGCTTTTGCGTTCTTCATGGGAAGACCTTGAGATGACATACTTTCTGCACATCGATCTATGTAAGCAAGCTTGGCACCTCTGGGCCACGAATCTGTAGCGCTGACATTTGCGGATAGTAAGACAAGCACGATGCTTGTTGTAATAACGAAAAGGCTTCTCATGGTTGTTCTCCTTGCACTCTAACGCCCGCTTCACGGGCAACTTGTAGTGAAGCATTTTTGTGTGATACTGACGCGCAGCGGCAACACAAAAATGCGAAGCGAAAAGTTGTCCCAGTGGAAGCGCTTGTTATAACCCCGTTCAACTCGTCATCCGTTTGGTTATTTCGTCTAACTCGGTTGCAGTTAAGCGTGGCATAGACCAACCTTCAGCGAAGGGAATCGTGCTGGATTTAGGTAACTTATCCTCATCTAAATCTCTAATTTTTATCCTTGATGGTATAGCAGCTCCTTCACCGACAAAAATTGCTTCTTGTTGAGATAGAATAGAAAGTGAACTCACCATTCCTGATAGCCCATCAGGTAAAAAACGTGCAACATGCTGCTGATCAGCTGAATTTGTTAATCGAAGTACGACCCAAGTTCCACACTGAGAAATAACAGTACTATCTACATCTGCTGGGCGTTGGCTAACGAGCATAAGGCCAATACCATATTTGCGGCCTTCACGCGCAATCCTTCTGATTGCATTTTGGGCTGCCACATATTGAGCCTCGCCTTTATCTGGAACATACCGATGGGCTTCCTCGCAAACAATCAGGATAGGATCTTTTATTTTTTCACTCTGCTTTTGATGCACTTTGTATTGGAATAACAACCTAGCAATTACGGCTGTTAATGGCCCTGCAACTTCATTTGGCAAACCAGAAATATCAATAATTCTTACGTCTTTATCAGCTTCTGTACTAACACCAACAAATTGATTCAAAATTTTAGAAAGAGAATCATCACCTTCTTCCCAGTTTTTCATTAGAAATACTAACCTTGAATCCTTTCTAAGTACTTTTAATTTATCTAGAACGGATGCTGCTGAAGATTTCGAATATTCACCTGCTGGTATTGTTTCATGCACTTTCTTAGCATTTAGTCGGCCAGCCTGTATATATCTAATGTGGTTTTCAAACTCATAAAGTGAAAATGGGCACGGTTTATCTCTATCAAAAGAAAGGGTTTCAGTAATATCCTTTCCATCTATTAATTGAGGGTCATCAATATTAGTAACACCGTTCAAAGCTTCAGTTCCAAACTCTGAAGGACACGCCTTGAGAATACCTGCAGCAACCATACGGGCATGACTTAATGCTTTATGCACAACATTATTTTGGCTTGTTGCACTAAAATCTGTTTTGCCAATAATCAAATTAGCTAACTCATCGCTAGACATTAACCAGTAAGGTAGGTTTATTTCTTTTTGTCCATCCACATCATCAGCAAGCACACCATAAGCCCGAAATAATAATGCTCTTGTCTTAAATGCCTGACCATACTCACCATGTGGATCTATTATTATTTGAGGAGATAAAAACTTATCTTCATGCTTGTGTTCAAGGACACTGTGTAATATTGCGGCTACTGTTCCTGATTTTCCTGAACCTGTAGATCCCAGAACTGCACAATGCATTCCAAACATTTTGTTTATATTCACTCTACAGACTGATGACTCAGATGCGCTGTATGTCGCAAAAGGAACTAGAGGATTAACTGCATCATCAACAGCACCTTCAGCAGATTGATAAAGTTTGGATGTTTCTTCGCTAGTTAAAATATAAACACTTTGAAGTGGTAGTGGATAGGTCTTAATGCCCCTTTTAAAAGAAAGCTTATCTGTCGAGTTTTTCCAGTGACCCTCGGCAAGCAGCTGTACTTCCATTATCCGTTGATCTGAATCTTCAGTTATTTGTTGCCCGCTCTCTAATATCTCCTCTGAACGCATGCGTAACATGGTAACAACTCCGAAAATAACCTTTCGTCCATAGTGAATTTTAATCATGCTCCCAATTTGACCGATAGGGTATACACGACCTTCATATGTGCTAGATAATTCAGATATATTATTCGACAACTCGACCTTTACAGATGTGCCAGATACTTCTACAACATGACCAATTTTCAATTCATCAATAGGGTTAAACATATTTATACCTCACAGCCGTTTTGAAGAATTCCAGTCATGCCTTTGAATGTCCACCAATAATCGGTTTCCATTCTTTTATAAGGACCATCAGTACCGACATACAGACCATTAGTTGTTGCAATAAAAACTCGTTTGCCAAAAGAAGAGTTACGCCACTTTTCCAAGCATTCGGGAATTGACTCTCTGCATTCAACAAAAGCTAACAGTACCGTTTTGTTGTTAACTTTTGACATGGCAACTTCTATTTCATTATTAATATGTTCATCACCAAAGCTATACCCACAAACTGCCAATACATTGGGGGCTTGTGAATTTAATGAGCTTCTAAAAAAATCAAATTGTGTCGAGAAGGGATCTTGTTGGGTAGCAATATATTTTGTTGATTGTGGATAAATTAAAACTCGCTTTGCAGCTTCAGGATATTTATCATTTGACCTTACTCGCCAAACGTATCCTTTGTCACAGAGAAACCAATCAATCGAACCATGCATTTTAATTATATTTGCTCTTTGCCCACCTAAAGGTAATGTATCTCCATACGTTACGGTGCGGTAAGCTACTGAACCACCTGAAAAACCATCCCAATATGGGATCCTATTTAGAGCTAAAGCATCTTCAATTAAAGTGTCGTAATTAGTGGTAAATAAATTTACAGGTTTTCGCCTATCTTGAATTCCGGCCTGCTGATACTTGAAAAGTACTTCAATAAAATTGTAATGCGCATCTATCGAAACGATTGGACTATCAGGGCTCCCTTCTTCTATAACATTTCCAGACCCATCCTCAACATAACCAGATCTAATAGTGTCGGATATAATTTGAAGTATTTCGTGATGAATTAATTCTAAGCCATCTTTGGAAAATACTTTGCCGTCGATGTTAACTTGTTTTGTCTTACTCCTTTCTGCGAGAGCAATATAATCACCTAGATGGCTGAGAATATGCTCCACATGACAATCATCTGGCAATTCAGATTTGAGTGGTGACAAACAGTTATTGAATGCTTTAAAGTTATTTATTTTTAATATATTACTTACGCGATTTGTAAGTGGATACATTAATGGCAGCTTTGCATCATAACTAATACCTGCACCTAACAGCCAATTTAATTCTGAACACTTTAAATTTTCTTCTAGTTGAGATATCAGCTCATTGTTAGACGTATCGTCCATGATTTCTCCGATGTGAATTAGGGGTTATAATAGTTTATTCATGCGCATGCGCGTTTTATCTGGTGGCACGATTTGTTGCGAGAGGAGGGCAGGTATTTGAATTGACTGATGATTTCCGTTTTCACGAACTCTCCTCCCTGGAAAAAAACGCATGCGCGTTTTTCTGTTTTAACGTGCGCATTAATTCTACGCCAAAAGCGCAAAACCATTGAACGTCATGGGCTTACGCTAACAGTAACCGAAAAAATGCGCAACCTCTCTGGAAATACGAGCATGGATTTTCTCTTCGATTTTATTGTACTGTTCATGCATACAGTCTTTTAAGGAGGAGTAGAACCATGAGTAAAAGTCCGTTTTTGAACCAGATCTCTCGTTTCATGCGGCTGAATGGATACAGCCTTCGAACAGAAAAAACTTACCTTTACTGGATCAAAGCCTACATACGCTTTCATCAACGCCAGCACCCGAATGCAATGGGCCTGTTGAGGTCATGGGTTTTCTGGATCACCTGGCGTCTGACCAACAGGTGTCATCGCCAGCATGAGTCATAGAATACCCAGCGAGTGCCTTGAATGCTCTGGTATTTTTGTACGACAAGTTTCTTCAGCGTCCTCTGGGCGGGCTGGATTTCAATCGAGCGAACAAACCGAGGCGTCTTCCTGTCGTTTTGAATCGCTCAGAAGTTCAGGCGATTTTTAATCAACTGGACGGCCGTAACCGTCTGTTATTTGCACTGCTCTATGGCTCCGGGTTGCGGATCACCGAATGTTTGAGGCTTCGAGTCAAGGATATCAATTTCGACGCAGGGTCATTGACGGTTCACGATGGCAAGGGGGGAAAAGATCGGGTCACGCTGCTCCCCTCGTCGTTACATGATTCGCTACACCAGCAAATAGAAGAATCACTACCAATACAGCTTGAAGATAATCAACGCGGGGTTGGCCCCTCCCTCCCTGGCGTGCTGGGCAAAAAATACCCAAATGCTTTCCGCCAACCTGCCTGGACGCTTTTATTTCCCTCCAGCGGTTTGTGTTTGCATCCCCATACCGGAATTAATTGCCGCCATCATTTGCACGACAGTGTTCCGTGTAAAGCACTGAAAATCGCCGTAGCAAACAGTGGTATTGCCGTTACGGCAGAGGCTGTTTGCTAGCGGAATCCGTCAGACATTGGGGTGTTGTTTCTTACTCTTCTTGCGGGCGTAACGCAGACCTGGCGGGACATGCCTTGCTCAACGTTCAGCAAGGCATGTCCCGCTAGTCGATCACATCCTGGAAGGGGGCGGATCAGGAGGTAGGTAAGATCAGAACACTCTGACAATCCGCAGCTGGAACTGGGTGTCTTGCTTGATGCCTTGTTTTACTTCCAGATCCTTGCCAAATAATCCCTGCAGTTGCCATTGCGGTGCGACAAAGTGGCTGATGGTTGCCCGCAGGTAAGTGGTCGACTGTGAGTCGTTCTGGCTGACGCCATTGATGCGACGTTCTGCTCCACCAATATGGCCGAGACCGGCACCCAGCATGGTGTTGTCGTCTATTTTGTAACGCAGGTAGCTCTGCAGTTCGTAACGCATGCCCTGTTCCAGTTTGCTGGTGCCATTTTGGTAGTCATTGTTGGCACTGTACCAGGAAGCATCTGCCGCAGAATCCAGTGCCCAGTGGGCATTGAAGTGGCGAATGTAGGTCGATTGCAGCAGCAAGCGCCAGCGATTTTCCCCCATGTTCAGCTCCTGGCTCTTGTCGTAGTTGCCGCTCGGGGTGTACAGAAAGGGTGCCAGTGCCAAGACGTCCTTGTTGGCTGTGTTGAGTGTCCATTTGAACGGCAGGCCCAGTATGGCATCGCCCTGACCATCGGCGTCACCCAATACATTGGCCTCTCCAGAGGTGGTCAGCGAGCCGTAGGGCACCACAATTTGTGGCTCCATCATGACGCCATTGGACAGTTCAATGTTGTGTAGCAAGCGGACAATGGCCACCTGGGTATCCAGCTTGAAGTTGTCGGATACTTTTTTGCCCTTGTTGTAGTAATCGGAGCCTGAGGTGGTGTTGAGGTACAAAATGGCCAGGTTGAGTTGGTCTGGCAGTGGCTCGTAGTCACCGACACTGATTTCCAGAGCCTGGGTTGAGACAGAATAAAGCAATCCGGCGCTCAATAAGCCAGTCAGAGTGATTGCGTTGTAGGTGTGATTAGCCATGGTGGTTCCTTGTTTTTGTTTTTGTTTTTGTTGTTTTGGGCAGCTTGTCTGCCCGATGACGGTAAAATTTAATAATCAGCAGGACTGCCAGCCCCAGCTTCTGGCAAACAGGCAGCCTCTCGTCGTTAGCGGTGGTTATCCATGGGTTGTGGCCAGGGCTTCGGTTGCGGTGAGATGACCGACCTTGGCCGGTGCGGTTTCTTTCAGGAACAGCGCCAGTACCATGGCGATCAGTGAGCCTGCGGAAGCAATCCACATGACGATGTCCAGCCCATAGGCATCGGCCATAAAGCCCGCCACGGTTGGTGTAATAAAGCCTCCAAACAGCTCACCAACCCCCATAATCAGACCCAGAGCCGTGGCCACTTGTGAGGCCGGGACGGTTTCAGCGGGAATGGTCGCCATAAACAGGGTGAAACAGCCGAGGCCGGTGTAGGTCAGGAACACCAGCGGCAGCATGGAATCGGCATCGGCGTACAGCAGTACCATCGGGCAGGCGGTGGCAATCAGGGTGAACAGAATCATCATGGGTTTGCGACCAAAACGGTCAGACAGCGCCGAAATGACAAAGCCCCAGATCATCCAGGCAAAGCCCAGGGAGCCCATGATGCCGCCCATGGCGTCTGGTGCGAATCCACGTGCCTGCATCAGGAAGGTGGGAGTAAAAGAAATCAGGGTAATAAACCAGGAGATGTAAAAGCAGGAGATCAGTACACAGAGCAGGATATTGCGGTTTTTCAGCAAGGCCTTGATGTCGCCCTTGCCTCCCAGGTGATGGGTCGCTGCCATGGATTCATGCACATGCTTGTTGCGCACAAACAGCATGATCAGCGCGGCAATGATTAATCCCGGCACCAGGGTGGCATAGAAGGCGGTGCGCCAACCGTAGTCCGTCGCCAGCCAGATCAGGATGGGGGGTGCAATGATGGCACCAATCAAACCCGGTGCAGAGGCATTCACCAGCCCCATGTTGAGGCCACGACGTTTGGGGTTGGAGGCTGCTGCCAGCAGCGACTGGGAAATAGGCAGTACCGGGCCTTCGGCGATGCCCATCAGGCCTCGGAAAATCAGCAGGCTGACAAACGTGGTGACCAGACCCGACAACGCGGAGCAGAGAGTGAAGGCGATGACGGAAATCACCAGAATGTATTTTTTTGACTCTTTCTTGTCGGCAATATGGCCCAGCGTCATACCAGACAGTGCCCACATCAGTGCCAATACTGACGACAACATGCCCAGATGGCTGTTGTTCAGATTCAGGTCTG
Organism: Oceanobacter antarcticus; assembly: GCF_044962685.1. Classification (NCBI taxonomy): domain Bacteria; kingdom Pseudomonadati; phylum Pseudomonadota; class Gammaproteobacteria; order Oceanospirillales; family Oceanospirillaceae; genus Oceanobacter; species Oceanobacter antarcticus. Next base: position 26,563 of record NZ_JBBKTX010000008.1, on the reverse strand, counting down.
CCGCCACAAACGGAAACAGGAATGACAGTGCCAGGCGGTCGAAAAAGACGAAGCCAAAGCAAACGAACAGAATCAGCAACAGCCGATTTTCATAGGTATTAACGTTCATGAGTACACCGTATTGTTGTTGTTTTAGTGGTCAAAAAAACCGGCCTGCCAGTCAGTACAGGGTGCGGCAGGCCGGGTCGAGCAAACATGCTAGTTAACGGGCGAGTGCCAACGGGATAGAACAATCAGCCTGTCTTGTGCTGCTGAGGGCGATTGGCACAAGCCTCCAGACCAAGGATGAATTCGGCACAACGTTCGGCAATCATGATGGTCGGTGCATTGGTATTGCCGGAGACCAGCGCGGGCATCACCGAGGCGTCGCATACCCGTACGCCTGCTACGCCGTTCACTTTCAGGGTTGGATCAACCACGGCGTCCGCATCGCTGCCCATTCGGCAAGTACCTACCGGGTGATAGACGGTTTTGGCATGGCTGCGGACGTGGGCTTCCACTTCGGCGTCGGAGATGTGTTCTTCACGGGATGGACGCAGTTCGTGACTCACCAGTTCGGCCAGTGCCGGAGCGCGGAGAATCTTGCGGGCCAGTTTGACGCCGCGTATCAGGGTGTCGACATCGTCCTGTTCTTGGAGCGCACCACTTTCGAAGATCATTGAATCGACGGGATTGGCGCTGCGCAATTTGGCGAACCCGCGTGATTTTGGCCGTAAAAAACAGGGGTTGATGGAAATACCATGGCCTTCAATCGGCTCTCGATCGACATCCCCCACCAGCGTTGGCAATACGTGGAACTGAATGTCCGGGCGGCCACAGTTGGAGGTATCAACAAATCCACCGGATTCAACCACGTTGGAAGTCAGCAGGCCGGTTTTGAACAAAGACCACTGGATGCCGTGTTTGAGGGCTTTCAGGCCGCTGTCGTTACCGAGCAGGCTGATGGGTTCTCGGGTGCGACCGTAGATCGATACTTCCAGGTGATCCTGGTAGTTCTGGCCCATTTGAGGAGCATCGTGCAGCAGGTTGATGCCGTGTTCGTGCAGGTGATCTTTCGGGCCAATGCCCGACAGCATCAGAATCTTGGGTGTCGACAGGGCTCCGGCAGTCAGAATCACTTCTTCTTTCACGGCAATCTGGCTCAGGGCTCCGGTCTTTTTGTCGATCAGCTCGACCCCGGTGGCCTTGCGTTGGGCATTAAATACAATGCGGGAGACATAACTGCCGGTCTTGATGGTCAGGTTCGGGGCATTTTTCACGGCGGCCAGGTAGGTCGCGGCGGTACTGCCACGCTGACCATCAAAGGTAGTGGTGTGGTAAAAACCAATTCCCTGTTGTTGCTCGCCGTTAAAATCGTCGTTGTAAGACAACCCCAGTTGTTGAGCCGCTTTGACAAACGCCAGGCTGAGCGGATGACGGAAGCGGGTATCACTGACTTTCAGCGGGCCGTCGTTGCCATGGTAAGCGCCACTCAGGCGCATATGGTTTTCAGAGCGCTTGAACGCTGCCAACACGTTATTCCAGCTCCAGCCGTGACAACCCTGGGCTTCCCAGTCGTTGTAATCCTGCTGCTGGCCGCGAATATAGACCATGGCGTTGATTGAGCTGCCGCCGCCCAGCGTGCGTCCCTGCGGTACGTAGGTTTTGCGTCCGCCCGCTTCCGGCTGGGGTTCACTTTGGTAAATCACTGAGCGTTCGGAGCCAATCACGCGGATAAACGTGGCAGGCATATGGATATACAGGGAGTCATCGGCGGGGCCATCTTCCAGCAGCACAACCTGTTTACCGGCATTGACCAGACGATGCGCTATGACACAGCCAGCGGAGCCACCACCTACGACAATGTAGTCAGGGTTATTCATAAGATTTCTGAACTCGTTATTGTTATCTGCAAGGTACTGACGGGGTGTCAGCGACGGCTGCAACCAGAGGCAGCTGTCAATTCAGTGGAAAATTATGACGAGGGAAAAACGGGCTGGCTTAATCAGGAAAGTCGCCCGATTTGATTACTCAGGACAGGGCACTGGCCGTGCAAGGGCGGTGTGAGAAGCCTGTGGCGAGACATAACAGGACGAGTTTTCTTGTGGTTACTTAACATATTTACTATGTTTGGTGGGCGTCGTAGGATGGGACGGGAAGGTGATAAAAAAATACCAATACCAATAACAATAACAAGAAATAACAGCAGGAGGATGTATGGCACTGACCCGCTCTCTGTGCATCTCCACCAGCCAGGTTCCGGCCGCCATCAAACGCCAGTTCTGGGAAGAGCATGTACGCCAGCATGTCATTAAGGTGGATTGTCCCACCGAGTCCAAAAATGGCATCGAAGCCACTCTGGAGCAGACCGAGTGTGGCCTGATAACCATCAACCGGATTCAGGCCAACAGCCATGCGGTGCAACGCAGCCGGACTGAAATTCAAGCCGATCCCCGGCAGTCGGTATTTTTATGTCTGATGCTGGCAGGTCATGGATACTCTTGGCAGGGTACTCGCTGCGCTAACCATGTGCCTGGCGATATTGTCCTGTACGACACCACTCGTCCGTACGGTCAGGGTTTCCCGCATGATATGGAAATGCTGGTGGTCGACATCCCGCGTCAGGTGTTGGAGCAACAACTGGGGCATTGGCAACCGACTGACCTGGTACGGCTCGACCGTCATGCGCGTGTGGGGGTTTATAGCAGCGAGAATCTGTATCAATTACTGACCCGGCCCTGGCATTACAATCACCAGGGGATGAGTATTTCTGAGCAGGTACTGGATAACCTCGCGAGTCTGATCAAGACACAACAGGTGCCTGCTTGTAGCCGTTCGCGTCATGCCTTGCTGCAGCGTAGCCAGAGTTACATTGATGGGCATCTGGAAGCGGATTATCTGACCATCGAGCACATCAGTGACATGATGAAAGCCTCTCCCCGACAGTTGTCACGGGCGTTCGAACTGGCTGGGGTGACGCTGAATCGTTATATCTGGAACCAGCGACTGGAACGCTGCCGGGTGGATATTCTGGCGCAGCCGAATACCAGCCTGACGGATATTGCCTTTACCTGGGGGTTTAACCATTCCGCCCATTTCAGCCGCAGCTACAAGAAGTATTTTGGCGAAACGCCGACGGAAACCCGCAAACTCGATCGTTAGCCCGCCAACCGGCCAACCGCAGTGAGCAAACCACCATGGCGTTGACGAGCATGGCCGTTCGTATTGCTGGCCCGAACCAAAAAAGGCGCTCAGGGAGCGCCGAAAACGACTGAGTGTCAGTCAGCAAAAGCGGGTCAAATTACAGAAACAGCACTTGAATATTGGTATTGGCCAGCAGCCCTTCCTTGCCAAACTCAACCCCCACACCGGAACACTTCACCCCACCGAATGGCACATCGGGTTGAATGGCTCCATGCTTGTTATGCCACACTGAGCCACATTCCATACGGGAAGCCAGCTGGCGGAACTGTTGCTGGTCGTCGGTCCAGATGGAGCCACCCAGTCCATTCTGATTATCATTGGCCGCAGCGATGACAGCGTCGATATCGCTGAACGGAATAATCGGCAGTGCCGGGCCAAACTGCTCATGCTGTACCAGCGGGTCGCTGGCAGAGTCCGTTGCGATCAAGGTGATCGGAAAGAACAGCGTATCGGGATCATCCACCGGGCCGCCGAGCAGTAATTGGCTACCCAGCTCCAGTGACTGGCGCACCAGGCGGTTCACCTTGTCAAACTGCATCCGGTTCTGGATGGGGCCAAGGTCGCTGTTGTCGTCAAATCCGTCACCGACCTTGATCGTCCGGGCAAAGGCCACCAGCTCGTCACACACCTGTTGGTAAATGCTGTCGTGGACGTACAGGCGTTTCAGGGCTGCACAGGTCTGGCCGTTGTTGATAAAAGCGCCCCAGAACACACCCGGTGCGATTGCTGCCGGATCGCAATCCGGCAGCACAATGCCAGCGTCGTTGCCGCCCAGTTCCAGCGTCAGGCGTTTGAGAGTATCGGCAGCAGAGGCCATGATTTTCTGGCCAGTCGGTGTTGAACCGGTAAACACAATCTTGCCAATTTTTGCGTGGGATGACATTGCCGCCCCAAGGCTGTCGTCACCGGTAAGGCTGTTCACTACCCCGGCTGGTAATACCTCATTCATCAGTTCGATCATTCGCAGCGTTGACAGCGGTGTGAAAGGTGACGGCTTGTTCACCACGGTGTTACCGGTACGAATGGCCGGTATAATATGCCAAACCGCAATCATGACCGGCCAGTTCCATGGCGTAATAGAGCCGACAACACCAATCGGCTTGCGATGCATCTCAACCCGGCCGTTGTCGTTGTCTTGTAGTACCTCGACGGGTATTTCCAGCGCGGCGTTGTAGCGGGCCCAGGCAATGGCACCACCAATTTCAAACATCGAACCCATGCCCGCCATGGGTTTGCCCTGTTCAGATGTCAGAATCCGGGCCAGTTCTTCATGGTGCTGTTCCAACTTGTCGGCCACCCGGTGGCAGTAGTCCTGACGCTCTGCATCCGACAGACCTGACCAGGCAGGAAATGCCGCTGCCGCTGCCGCGACGGCCTGATCAAGGTCTGCGCTGGTCGCCAACGGTGCCTTGCCAGCCAAGTCGTGTGTGGAGGGGTTGATAACGTCGAATGAGGCATTGGCCGACAGGGTCTTGCCTCCCACCATGTTGTTGAAAGAATACATACCGGGTTCACCTTTGTTGTTTTTGTAGAAACAGAGCTGCAGTTTGGTCTGGCAGTGTGACCCAGCCCCAGCCCGCCAGCTTGATCCCAACGGACAGGTATTTGATCGGTTATGACCGTGGTGGGTGAGCGAGATCACTTTCCTGGTTGGATCTTTGTACTAGCTGGCACGGCTCTCGCTCAGTATCTTGTATACAAGTTTGAACACCATGGAGAAACCAATGACCGCTAGCACATTATCCCCGTTGTCGGGCTGGAATCTGAGTGACTGGGCCAAGGCGTATCAGTCGGGCCAAACCCCACAGCAGCTCTTGCCACAACTGCTGCAACAGATTCGTGAGGAAGAGTGCGACAACGGTAAACCGGTTTACGGCAGCCCCTGGATAACACTGGCGACCGATGCGGTGCTGGCGCAGCAGCTTGCTTCACTGGAGGGCAAGGCTCCGGCGTCGTTGCCCCTTTTTGGTGTGCCGTTTGCGGTGAAGGACAATATTGATGTGGCTGGTTTTGCAACCACGGGTGGTTGCCCTGAGTTTGCCTTTACCCCGCAACGCGACGCGACCGTGGTGGCGTTGCTTCGGGCTGCTGGTGCGGTGGTAATAGGTAAAACCAATTTGGATCAGTTTGCTACCGGTCTGGTCGGCGCTCGCTCCCCTTACGGGCCGGTGGCTAACAGCTTCAAGCCGGAATACGTCAGTGGGGGTTCCAGTTCTGGCTCTGCCGTCACGGTGGCGCGTGGGCAGGTGGCGTTTTCGTTGGGAACGGATACCGCCGGGTCGGGTCGGGTACCTGCCGGTTTTAATCATCTGGTGGGGGTCAAGGCCACCAAGGGATTGGTCAGTACAAATGGCGTGATTCCTGCTTGTAAGAGCCTGGATGTGGTCTCCATCTTTGCTTTGAACAGCCGGGATGCCGAACAGTTGCTGGATGTGGCGGCGCAGTTTGATGCCGCTGACCCTTATTCTCGTGAGTCTGTTGCGGTGCCTCAGCGTCGTATCAAGCGTCTGGCGATACCGCTGTCGCCGCAATGGTTTGGCGATGTCGAACAGCAACAGGCTTATGAACAGGCTTGTGTGTTGGCCAGAAAACACGGTTTAGAGCTGGTTGAAAAGGATTTCGGCCCCCTATTCGAAATGGCCGCGTTGTTGTATCAGGGCCCCTGGGTGGCTGAACGCTACGCGGCTGTGGGCGAGTTTATGGAGCAGGATTTGCCCGGACTCGACCCGATTGTCAAAAGCATCGTACTGAGTGGCAAGCTCCCCAGTGCGGTAGATCAGTTTCGGGCAGAATATCGTCGCCTGGAGCTGATGCGCTACGTGACGGCCTTGTTCGACGATGTCGACGCGCTGTTTGTCCCAACTTCCCCTCATTTCCCGACCCATGCCGCACTGGCAGAACAACCGATTGAGGTGAACAGCCGCAACGGCGTGTACACCAACTTTGTTAATCTGGCCGATCTCTCGGCATTGTCGCTGCCGGCGGCGTTACGTCGCGATGGACTTCCCTTTGGCATCACCCTGATTGCCCCTGCCTGGCAGGATCGTGCCTTGCTGGCCTGTGCCAACCGTTGGGAAGCGGCACTCAAGCTGCCAGAAGCGCCTGTCTTATTGGGGCGCAAGGCGGATGAGTCGGTAGTGATTGCGGTGGTTGGTGCGCATTTAAGCGGTATGCCACTGAATCACCAGCTCAGCCATCGTTCTGCCCGGCTGGTCGAGCAAACCGTTACCGCCGACCAATACCGCTTGTACGCCCTGGCGAACACCACGCCACCCAAACCGGGCCTGGTACGGGTCGGTGATGACGAGCAGGGTGTGGCGATTATCGTCGAGTTGTGGCGGCTGACAGCGGCTGCCTTCGGCAGCTTTGTGAATGAAGTGCCGCAACCGATGGGCATTGGCAAAGTGGAGCTGGAAGATGGCCGTATTGTGAATGGTTTTATGTGCGAAGCCGCTGTGCTTCCAACAGCCACCGATATCAGCGAGTTTGGCGGCTGGCGGGCTTATGTCAGCCGTAAGCAGGCTGATTGAATGGCGACGGCAGTGACTGGAAACAACGCGGGCCAGACTCGGCCCGCGAACGTGGCGGAGCGCATTTACCAGCAGCTTAAAACCGATATTTTTGATTTTCAGCTGCTACCCGGCGACCGCTTTAGCGAGTCGGAAATTGCCAAGCGTATGAATGCCTCCCGAACGCCTGTTCGGGAGGCGCTCTACCGACTCGAGCGGGATGGTTTTGTGCAGGTCTATTTTCGCAGCGGCTGGCAAGTGCGGCCGTTCGACTTTCAGTATTTTGAAGAGCTGTACGATGTTCGTACCCTGATGGAAACCGCAGCGGTTCGACGGCTTTGTGGGCTGGAAGATCCGGCTGCGCATCTGCAGGAGCTGACGAACCACTGGTGTGTAACGCCAGACAAGCGCTTGTCCGACAGTGATCAGGTGGCGGAACTGGATGAGAATTTTCATTTTCAGCTGGTGGCGCTGGCGGGTAATAAGGAAATGGCGCTGTTGCATCGCAGTGTCTGTGAACGACTGCGCATTATCCGGCGACTCGACTTTACCCAGCATGGGCGGATTGCAGCCACTTATGAAGAGCATCGGCATATTTTGGCATTGATCGGACAGCGTCACGGCGACGCCGTTGTGGCTGAGTTAAGTGGGCATATTGAGAGCAGCAAAAATACCGTGCGTGCGATCACCTTGCAGCGGATTCAGGAAGCCAAGAGTCGTTATAACCTGAATATCCGGGTATAAATACCGGTTTGCGGTATCACTGCCGGGTAATGGTGCAAGCCGGGTAATGATGTGTGGTTGTTCGCAACGGCTGCGCGAGTGTCTTGTGCTGGTATTCAGAGAAACAAGCCCAACAGTTCATTCAGGTATTGTTGGCCACGTTCGGTAGCACGAATATCCTCTCCAACTTCCAGCAAGCCCATGGCTTTGGCCTTGGCGATTGGTTCAGCCACGCTCGCCAGTGTTTGTCCGGTACGTTGCTCAAAGCGTTCGACCGTGATACCTGCACGCAAACGTAACGCATTCATCAGGCATTCCAGCCCCATCTCTGTGCTGGCAATGTCGTTACTGCCAGCCAGGAAAGCCTTGTCGGGGTTCAGGTAATCGCTTGGCTGGCGGGTTTTCCAGCGTCGGGTCGCGTGGATCTGGCCGTTGTTATCCCGCTTGCTGACTTTGCCATGCGCACCGGCACCAATACCGAGGTAGTCGCCAAACTGCCAGTAGTTGAGGTTGTGGCGGGCCTGTTTGCCCGGCTGGGCAAAGGCGGAAATCTCGTAGTGGGCAAAACCGGCTGCTGCCAGGCGCTGCTGTCCGGCATCCTGGATGTCCCAGAGTGTCTCGTCTTCCGGCAGGGCTGGTGGACGTTTGTAGAATTCGGTGTTGGGTTCGATGGTGAGCTGGTACCAGGAGAGGTGCGGCGGGTTAAAGCTCAAGGCCGTGTTGATGTCTTCCAGGGCATCGGCTAGCGACTGTCCGGGCAGACCATGCATCAGGTCGAGATTGAGGTTGTCGAATCCGGCCGTGCGGGCTGCTGTTATGGCGGCTTTGGCTTGGGCGCTATCGTGAATGCGGCCGAGTTTTTGCAAATGCAGGTCGTTAAAACTCTGAATGCCCATCGACAGCCGGTTGATGCCTAATGTGCGATAGGCGGCAAAGCGATCCGCTTCAAACGTACCGGGATTGGCTTCCAGGGTGATTTCTATGTCGGTGGCGAATGCCAGTCGTTGCTGCAACCCCTCGAACAGTTGTTCGTAGGCCTGGGCCGATAACAGGCTGGGGGTACCACCGCCAATAAAAATGGTCTGGATAACACGCCCGTAAGCCTGCTCCCGTTCGCTATCGAGGTCACTCAGCAATGCAGCCACATAGTCTGCTTCCGGCAATTCGCGGCTGGCCGTGTGCGAGTTGAAGTCGCAGTACGGGCATTTACGAATACACCAGGGAACGTGGATGTACAGACTGAGTGGCGGCAACTGGCGCATTACTCAGTTCCCGTTGTTTGGGTTGCTGTTGTGATGATCGTTGTGGTGTTCGTTGTGGTGTTCGTTGTGGTGTTCGTTGTGGTGTTCGTTGTGGTGTTCGTTGTGGTGATCGTTGTGGTGTTCGTTGTGGTGTTCGTTGTGGTGTTCGTTGTGGTGTTCGTTGTGATGTTCGTTGTGATGTTCGCCGTTGTTGTCCGGGTTTGCGTCGGCCTGGGTATCGGGATCGGTAGCGGGCAGCAGGTCAGCAACGGCAACGTCGAGTGTTTGTAACAAGGCTTGAACCTGAGCTTCCATCTGGTGTTGCTCGTGGGAAAGGCGGGTTTGTTCCTTATTCAGTTCGTCGTTCTGTTGCGTCAGCGTGTCATTTTTTTGTTCAGCAGCCGTCAGCGCCTGTTGAGCCTGTTCCAGGTCTTCTTGCAGCTGAAGATTTTCCAGTTGCAGATTTTCCAGGGTTTGAATGGTTTGGGTAATCTTGTTTTGTAATTGTTCGAGTATTTCCACGATGTGCTTCTTTTCTCAGATAAACAATGCACCACATAGGGTGCTGGAAGTCCCTCACCAGGCTGAAGACAGAGTGTGAAGGGGTAAAAAAAGCGTCAGGGCTGCCAGCGTTGCAGCAGCTGCTGAATGGCCTGGCCCCGATGCGAAAGAGCGTTTTTACGCCCCTTGTCGAGATCGGCGGCAGCACACTGCTCCGCTGGCAGGTAAAACAGCGGGTCATAACCAAAGCCGTTGCTGCCGGAAGGCCGGGTCAGGATGGAGCCTTCCCAGCTGCCCTGAAAAACCTGGGGCGTCGGGTCTGTGGCATGGCGCATGTAGACCAGTACGCACTGAAAACGTGCGGTGCGTTGTGCCGCCGGGACGTCGACAAGACGTTGTAATAACAGGCTGTTGTTGTCGTTATCGCCGTTTCCCGCGTTGTTCATGCTGGCAAAACGGGCAGAGTAGATACCCGGCTGGCCTTGCAGGGCGTCCACTTCGAGACCGGAGTCGTCAGCCAGTGCTGGCAAGCCGGTGATGGCGGCAGCATGGCGGGCCTTGATAATGGCGTTTTCTACAAAGCTGAGTCCGGTTTCTTCGGCATCGCTAACACCCAGCTCGCCCTGTGCCACCAGAGTGATGTGTTGTGCGGCAAAATGGCTGTCGAACAGTTGGGAAAATTCCCGCAGCTTGCCAGCATTGCCGCTGGCGAGAACAATTTTCATAACAGCGCCTTGTCGGTCAGTCTTCTTCGTAAAAACGCTGGCTGAAGCGTACATCGAAGTGTTTGTCGCTGCCATCCGGGGCAACGTCGAGCCGGATACGGTAGGTTTCTTCTTCATCAAAGCGGAACGTCGCGATGTAATACACGGCGTTGGTTTCCTTTATTTCCTTGAACTCCAGTTCGCTTTCCTGGCCAATCAGGTTTTTTATGGTGCCATGGATGGTGGCGGTAACCGGCAGCGGCAAGACGTCGTCATTGGGGTTGTTTAATACCGAAATACTGAGGAAGCCGAGCTTGCGCGAGCGTTCTATGCCATAGGCGCTGGCGACATCTGGACTGAGAAAGCTGCTGGTCAGACCAATGTAGTGAACTTCATAGTCGCCAAACACTTTTTTTTGTTCACCACGGTCAGCCAGTACAGTCGGGCTTATCAGGGCGCTCAGGCTTAACAGCAGTGTTAAACAGGTGATCCATCGTGTTTTCATCAGGTTCTCCGGGTCAGATGATAAATGGCAATTTCTCCCAGCAGCGAGGGCCAGAAGTGAATTGCCCAGTGTTCCTGGTGATGATCGTCCAGCACGGTTTTGCTGAGGATCCGAATATTTTTTGCTACGCACAGTTCTTCAAAGTCGGTCACGGTGCACAGGTGAATATTCGGTGTGTTGTACCAGGCATGGGGCAGGGTTTCGGACATGGGCATCCGGCCCTTGAGAGCCAGATACAAACGGGTACGCCAGTGGCCAAAATTTGGGAAAGTGACAATCGCCTCGTCGCCGATACGCAGCATTTCGTCGAGCAATTCGTCGGGTCTCTCAACCGCTTGTAATGCCTGGGTCATGATGACGGTATTGATGCTGTTGTCTTTGTAATTGCGCAGGCCGTCGTTGAGGTTTTGCTCAACGACGTTGACACCATTGGCGATGCAGGCCGTGATTTTGTCGGGGTTGATCTCCAGACCATAACCGCGCACGTTTTTGTGTTCCTGCAGGTAGCGTAACAATTGGCCTTCACCACAACCGAGGTCAAGTACCTGGCTGTTGGGCTGAATCCATTGCTGGATAATGGACAGGTCGGTACGCAGGGAGGCAAGGGAGATGCTGTTCATGAACGACCCTCCAGTTCGTTGGCGATGCGATTCATATAGGCATCCAGTACCTGGTGGTAACGGGTAATGGGCAACAGAAAGGCATCGTGGCCACCATCGGAATCAATACAGGCGTAGCTGACGTTCTTGTCGGCTTCGATCAGGGCGCTGACAATTTCTTCGGAGCGTTCCGGTGCAAAACGCCAGTCGGTGGTAAAGGAGACCACCAGGAAGTCACAGGATGCATGGCTCAGGCATTTGACCAGGTCGTGATCGTAATCGCCAGCCGGGTCAAAGTAGTCGAGCGCCTTGGTCATCAACATGTAGGTATTGGCATCAAACCGGGTGCTGAATTTTTCACCCTGATAGTGGAGGTAGCTTTCGACCTGAAATTCAGGCGCGAAGCTGTAGTTCAACTTGCCTTCCTGCAGTTCACGGCCAAATTTCTGCCGCATGGCGTCATCGGATAGATAGGTCAGGTGACCGAGCATGCGTGCCTGGGTGAGACCAACCTTGGGAATGGTGTTGTGTTCCAGGTAGTTGCCATCGTGGAAATCCGGGTCTTTGGCAATGGCCTGACGGGCGACTTCATTAAAAGCAATGTTCTGCGCCGACAGCTTGGACGCCGAGGCGATCACGACGGCATGTCGCAGGCGCTCGGGATGCTGGATCGCCCAGCGTATGACCTGCATGCCGCCGAGGCTGCCACCGACAACCGCTGCCCACTGCTGAATACCCAGGTGATCCGCCAGTTGCGCCTGGCTGGCGACCCAGTCACGCACGGCAACAATCGGAAAATCGGGGCCATAGAGCTTGCCGGTTTCAGGGTTGTGGCTGACCGGCCCGGTAGAGCCAGAGCAGCCCCCAAGATTGTTCAGCGAGACGATAAAAAACCGTTGGCTGTCAAACGGCTTGCCCGGCCCGATGGCGTTATCCCACCAGCCGGGTTTGGCCTCATCCATGCTGTGATAACCGGCGGCATGGTGATCGCCGCTGAGAGCATGACAAATCAACACGGCATTGGAACGATCGGCGTTGAGTTCGCCGTAGGTTTCGTAAACGAGATCGTATTCTGGCAGCACGCGACCACTGCGAAGTGTCAGTGGTACATCTGAATGAAACTGCTGGGGAGTAACCAGACCGACGGAATCGTCAGGGATAACTTCCGGCATGGTAGGCGTATTCCTGGAGTGTATAAACTGGGTAAAGCGCGAGTGTATCAGTAAACGCGGGGAATCACAGGTTGTCGGTAGCGTCCGGCTGTTCGCCCTCGGTGGCCGGTTTGCGGATCAGGCGGGAAGCCAGTACGCCCCCTTCAAACAGCGCGTACATGGGCAGCGCCAGAATGGTTTGGGAAATGATATCCGGTGGCGTGACCAGCATCCCAACGACAAAACAGCCGAGAAAAATATACGGGCGTTTTTCGCCCAGCGCAGCAACCGTGGTAAGACCACTCAGTACCATCAAAAACGTCGCCACCGGGATTTCAAAGGCAAAGCCAAAGGCAAAAAAGATTTTCAGGATAAAATCGAGAATATTGGCAATGTCCGGCATAAACGAAATGCCATCCGGCCCGGCCATGGTAAAGAATCCAAATGCCAGTGGCAGCACCACGTAGTAGGCAAACAGAATGCCGGAGTAAAACAGCACGGTGCTTGAGATCAGCAAGGGTACGGCAAAGCGTTTTTCATTCTGATACAGGCCCGGCGAGATAAACCCCCAGACCTGATGCAGCATAAAAGGCATGGCGATCAGCACTGCCAGCACCAGCGTCAGTTTGAACGGCACCAGAAACGGCGATGCCACACCGGTGGCGATCATTTGTCCTTGAGTGTCGGGGAGCAATACCGACAACGGTTGCACCAGAATCAGATAGAGGTCGTTGGCGAAATAGAACATGCCAAGGAACAGCGCCAGTACCACCAGTACCGATTTCAGCAATCGGTTACGCAGTTCGACCAGATGGGCAATAAGGGGTTGTTCCTGATCCTGGCTCATGGTTCGGGTTTGGTGTCCTTGGCGGGCGTGATTGGCCCGGTGGGTGTGGTGGGCAAAATGCGTGGTTGGCTATCGGCACTGGCTGGCGGGTTTTCGATGGCCGTGTTTTCAATTGCCGGATTGTCGACGGTCTGGCCGTCAGCTGCTGCGGTATTTTGCTGCTGGTTGTAGTCACGCACGGCAGCAGGCCGACGAACATCGTCATCCAGAAAGGTAGCGTAGGGATCCTTGAGTTTTTCGCGCAATTCATCGGCACGCACCTGACGTTCCAGTTCATCCTGGAAGTTATTCATGGTGCGGCGCACACGGCCAATCATCAGGCCAACGGTGCGTGCCGCCTTGGGCAAACGCTCCGGGCCGAGTACCAGCAAGCCTAAAACACCCACCACGACGAGCTCAAGAAAGCCGATATCAAACATCAGGGACGACTCTGATCCTTGTCTTTCTGTTCACTGAAATCGGCATCCTTGTTGATGCTGTCGGATTGGTCTGAAGTCAGGGGTTTGGGTTTGGCCGTCGTGGCAGCACCGTCGTCGTCCTTGTCAGCACCCTCGTTCATGGCGCTTTTGAAGTTCTTGATTGCGCCGCCCAGATCGCCGCCCATATTACGCAGTTTCTTGGTGCCAAAAACCACGATCACAATGACCAGAATAATGGCCAGTTGCCAGATGCTGATACCGCCAAGCATAAGAGTGTCCTCGTTGAGTACTCAGAATCCGGGCAGCGCACGGCCGCCCAGAATATGAAAATGCAGATGAAATACTTCCTGACCACCTTCAGCACCGGTATTGGTGATGGTGCGATAGCCGGTCAGGTTCTGTGTGGCGGCAATATGCGGAATGGTCAGCATCAGCTTGCCCATCAGGGCACCGTCGTCTTCACCCAGGTCGTTGAGGTTGACGATGTGCCGCCGTGGAATCACCAGCACATGGGTATCTGCCTTGGGGGCGATATCATGGAATGCCAGAAACTCTTCGTCTTCATATACCTTGTTGGCGGGGATGTCACCTGCCACTATCTTGCAAAAAATACAGTCAGTCATGTGGATGTCCTTGCTGATGCACGACCTGCGGCACGGTTATTTGTCGCTGCGCGAGGCTTTTTCTTCCAGCCCGGACATATTGAAGCGACGGGCCAGCTCGTTAATCACGGCTTCCGGGCGTTCGCCCAGATGGGCCAGTGCTACCAGGCTGTGAAACCAGAGATCGGCGGTTTCGTATATAACGTCCTGGTTGTCGCCACTGTGCTCGGCATCTTTGGCCGCGAGAATGGTTTCGGTGGCTTCTTCGCCCACTTTTTCCAGAATCTTGTTCAGACCCTTGGCGTACAAACTGGCGACATAGGAGGAATCTGCCGATGCGCCTTTGCGTTCGTCAAGGATGTCACCCAGGGCGGAGAGAATATCACTCATTTTGATAACAACTCTGTGAATTATGTAATACCGAAAATGACTTAGTAGATTTCTTTCGGGTCTTTTAATACCGGGTCGACGGCAACCCACTCGCCGTTTTGCCAGACCTGATAAAAGCAGCTTTCGCGGCCGGTATGGCAGGCGATACCGCCGATTTGTTTGACCTGCAAGACAATCACATCGGCATCGCAGTCGAGACGCACTTCGTGTAATTGCTGGACGTGGCCGGATTCTTCACCCTTGCGCCACAGTTTTTGGCGGGAGCGTGAATAATAAATGGCGCGGTTTTCCTCAACCGTGAGGGCGAGGGCTTCGCGGTTCATCCAGGCCATCATCAGGATGCGACCGGTTTGGTAGTCCTGGGCGATGGCTGGTACCAGCCCGCTGTCGTCCCATTTTACGGCATCTAGCCAGTTGCTGTTCATTCTGCGTATTACCTGCTGCTCGACACGCCGGGCGATCAGCTGCCGATGATTCAAACATGTGTCGCACACCTTGCCGCTGTGTGCGACACATGCGTTTCAAGTGTTATTGACCGTCGCGAGCATACCGCAAGCCAGGGGGCGTGCTCAATTATTGGATCAGGCCTGCTGAGTGCCGGTGGCTCTCAGAACAAGGCATGAGAAACGCTATTGGCGTGCTAAATAAGCGACGTCAGGCCTTGAGCAGTATCCAGAGCAGCCCCAGCGCGCTGATGCTGATGCCGATAATATCCGGGATTCCCAAAGCAACCGCTTGCCACCAGACAAACAGACCACCGACGCCCATCAGACTGGCGAGAATATGATGGCGTTTTTGCTGGTTCTGATACTCCAACGCTTGCCGCAGCGCGACGATTTCTCGTTGCAGTTGTTGCTGGTTTTCGTCCATATGGTTGATTCGGGTCAGGGCGCCATGAATCAATCCCGGCATTTTTGGGGCTTTTTCGATCCAGGTTGGCAGCTGGCGCTTGAGTTCCTGTAGCGCTGCTTTTGGGCCAAAGCGGTCACGCACCCAACGCTCCAGATAAGGTTTGGCAGTACTCCACAAGTCCAGTTGTGGATAAAGCTGACGGCCCAGACCTTCGATATTGAGCAGGGTTTTTTGCAATAAAACCAGTTGTGGCTGCACTTCCATGTTAAAGCGCCGGGCGGTACTGAATAGCTGGATCAGTACCTGACCAAAGGAAATCTCTGCCAGCGGCTTTTCGAAAATGGGTTCGCAGACACTGCGAATCGCTGCGGCCAGATCGTGTACCTTGGTGGTGGCAGGCACCCAGCCGGAATCAACGTGTAGCTGGGCGACCTGATAATAATCCTGATTAAAAAAGGCCAGCAGGTTCATGGCGAGGTAATGCTGGTCTTCATCCGTCAGGCTGCCGACGATGCCGCAGTCGATGCCGATATATTGGGGTGATTCCGGGTGCTCGCGAGAGACAAAGATATTGCCAGGGTGCATATCGGCGTGGAAAAAGCTGTCGCGGAAGACCTGGGTAAAAAAGATCTCGACACCACGCTCGGCGAGCAATTTCATATTGGTGCCCTGGGCGCGCAGTTCTTCGATATTGGCGACGGGAATACCGTAGATGCGTTCGCTGACCATGACCTTGGGGCGGGTGTAATCCCAGTAAACCTCGGGAATATAGAGGTAATCGGAACCGGCAAAATTACGTCGCAGCTGGGTGGCGTTGGAGGCTTCGATTTTCAGGTTCAGTTCGCCATAAATGGTGTGGCGATAATCATCCACTATTTCCATCGGTTTCAGGCGGCGGGCGTCAGCGGAGTAGGCTACCGCCAGGCGGGCCATGGTTTCCAGCAACTGCAAGTCCCGCTCTATCGTGTGTTCGATTTTGGGTCGCACGACCTTGACCACCACGTCCTTGCCATTGTGTAACTTGGCGGTATGTACCTGGGCGATGGACGCCGATGCCAGTGGCGTGGATGAAAATTCGGCAAACAGCTGCTCCACCGATTGGCCCAGTTGAGCCTCGATCAGGGCAATCGCCTGATCTTCCGGAAACGGCGGCACCTTGTCTTGCAGGCGTTTGAGTTCCTGCACGATATCTTCTGGCACCAGATCCGGTCGGGTTGAGAGGATCTGACCAAACTTGATAAAAATGGGGCCGAGGGCTTCAAGCGCCAGGCGCAGACGAGCCCCGCGACTGAGATTGGATGGCACCGGGCTCAGTCGCCATGGCGCAATCCATAACAAGACGCGTAAACCTGGCGGCAGGTGCTGCAGCGGGATCAGGCTGTCGAGGCGGTATTTGGTGAAGACAAACAGGATTTTCCATAAACGCCAGAGTCGCGACACGGTTTATACCTCTCCCGCGTGTGGCTGAGCGCTGCCGTTAGTGCCATTCGCTGCCGCCGCCGCTTCCAACTGCTGGATCCGTGCCGCCACCCGGTCGGCGGCCAGTGTTAACTGGTCGATCTGGTCGGCGCTGTGATCCATTTCGGCCTGGGATACGACCAGCCCGGCTTCATCGACGGCGTAATCGTGGGCGGCAGTGGCAAAGGTCTTACCGGTTGTTTTACCCCAGTTCATCAGGCCACGAATGCCTTCGCCGAGCTGGTGGGCGATCAGGCCGCCGGTGACCGGGCTGAGCATGGCTTCCCAGTCGATATCGAGTTGATCAAGCAGGCCACTGACTGCCATGGCCAGTTCGGTGTCGCCCTCAAGCGCCAGCGAACCCGACATCAGCGCGCTGGCCTTGTTGCTGGCGCGGGCCAAAGCGACAAAGTCAGGCAAGGTGCCAGTCAGGGTGACATCGGCCAGCGTCACATCGGCTGTTGCCATGTCGTCTTTAGTGGGGTCGAGGCGGGTCATGCCCAGCTGCACACCACGGTCGAGTATGCGGACAGAGAGCGTTCCGGTTCCGGTGCAGCGGATCTGTATCAAACGGCCGTTATGGCGCTCCAGCTGCTGCAGGGTCGCGGGATCATATTTGAGAGCATGATTGAGCGCCGCTTCCCATGGCAGGCACAGGGCGTGAGTGAGTTCTGCTGGCAGAAAAAACATCAGGGCTTGATTCCCCGGTGCAGCGCGACCACGCCACTGGTCAGATTATGGTAGGAACAGCGTACCAGACCGGCGGTCTCCATCATGCCTTTCAGGGTTTCCTGATCCGGGTGCATACGAATGGATTCCGCCAGATACCGATAGCTTTCTGCATCATTGGTAACCAGCTTGCCCATAAACGGCAAGGCCGAGAAAGAGTAAAGGTCGTACGCTTTGCTCATCAGCGGGTTGGTCGGTTTGGAGAATTCCAGTACCAGCAGGCGTCCGCCGGGTTTTAATACCCGTGCCATCGAAGCCAGTGCGGCATCCTTGTCGGTGACGTTACGTAAACCAAAGGCGATGGTGACGACATCGAAGCTGTTGTCTTCAAACGGCAGGCATTCGGCATTGGCCTGTACGTATTCAATATTGCCAACATAACCCTGATCGGTCAGACGGTCGCGGCCGACATTGAGCATGGACGAATTGATGTCTGCCAGTACTACCTTGCCCTGGGGGCCGACAATCCGGGCGAATTTTTTGGTCAGGTCACCGGTGCCTCCGGCCAGGTCAAGCACCTGGTTGCCAGGACGAACACCGCTCATCTCAATGGTGATGCGTTTCCACAGGCGATGCACCCCGAACGACATCAGGTCGTTCATCAGGTCGTACTTGGCGGCCACCGAGTGAAAGACATCGGCCACCATCGCCTGTTTTTCGTCGGTAGCGACGGTTTTATAGCCAAAATGGGTGGTTTTTTGATCCGGCCGTTGTTGCGACATTGGGCACCTCCAAACGTGGTCGGCCATTTTAGCCATGCGCGCGGCGAAAGTCTTGCGCTGTGCCCGTTTGTGGCACGGCGCTATTAAATCGGTAAGTGGTTCAGTTAAACCCGTGAGTGGTTATCGGAGTGACTGAGCCAGTCGAGGGCATCGGTCAGGGTTGGTGCAAAGTGCAATTGCTCCGAGTTGCGGATCGTTCCGGCCCGCGCCAGGGTTTTTAACGGTTGAAACTGCAGGTCGGCCAGTACCAGCTGCACCGCATGCTGCTGACATTGCTCAATAAAGCGGTCGAGTGCGGCCAGGCCCCCGGCATCCAGCAGGGTGACGGCATCCATATACAGTACCAGGCCGCAGATTTTATCCGTCTTGGTCGGCAGCGGGTTGCTGCTGTGTTCCAGCGCGGTCAGTAGTTCACCAAACAAACGGTCGGCAGCGGCAAAAAACAGTGGCCCGTTGATTTTATAAACGCGCCAGCCCGGCGGCAGTGGCGCAGGAATCAGCCGGCTATGGTCGCTGATATCGACACAGCGTGTCATGGCGGCCACATTCTGTACAAACAGCAGCGCTGCCAACACAATACCGACAGCAATGGCGATGACCATATCGAACAGCACCGTGAGAGAAAAACAGGTAATCAATACCAGAATGTCGGAGCGTGGCGCGGTGCGAATAAAGTGAACCAGCTTCGGTGCTTCGGAAATATTCCAGGCCACCATCAAGAGTAACGCCGCCATGGCCGCCATCGGCAAGTGAGCCAGAACGGGTGCCAGCAGGAGCAGGCCGATCATCACCACAATGGCGTGGGTCACTGCGGCCAGTGGTGAACTGGCTCCCGCGCGGAAATTGGCCGCCGAACGGGCAATCGCTGCGGTGGCGGTAATGCCTCCAAAAAAAGGCACCAGCATGTTACCTAATCCCTGACCCAGCAGTTCACTGTTGGCGCTGTGGCGGGTCTGGGTCATACCATCCAGCACCACGGCACAGAGCAAGGATTCGATAGCACCCAGCATGGCGATGGAAAACGCCGCTGGCAGTAAGGCTTGCACCATGGCCCAGTTCCATTGTGGCACTTGGCCGTTGGCATCCGCGACCTGCCATGGCCAGGCAAACTCGGGCCAGAAGGGAGGAATTCCCTGACCGGCGGAGCCATCTGGCCAGGTAAAACTGAAGCGGGAGCCGATGCTGGCAATGTCATACCCGGCCGCTTGCAGTAACAGGGCAACGCCAGTACCGGCCAGCAGTGCCGGAAGATGTGCGGGAAATCGGCTGCCGAGGCGATGCCAGCCGAGCAATACCGTCAGCGTTACCGCGCCGGTCACCAGGCTGGGCCAGTGCGTTTGACCAAGGCTGGTCACCAACATGGTGGCCTTTTGCCAATAGTGGCCAGACAACGGCCCGAGGCCAAGGCCGAGCAGATCGTCTACTTGCAGGGTGGCAATTACCACGGCGATACCGGCAGTAAAGCCGAGGGTGACGGCTTCGGGAATGTATTCAATCAGGCGGCCAAGACGCGCCAGCGCCATGGCGATAAGAATCACCCCGGACATCAGTGTTGCCATCAGCAAGCCACCAAGGCCAAATTGCTGGGCAATCGGCAGCAGAATTACCACGAAAGCCGCCGTCGGGCCGGACACACTGAAACGGGAACCGCCAGCCAGGGCAATCACCAGACCGGCGATCATGGCGGTGTACAAGCCGTGTTGCGGCGCGACACCGCTGGCAATAGCAAGGGCCATGGACAGCGGGATGGCGATAATACCTACGGTCAAGCCCGCAGTCAGATCCCCTGTCAGTTGCGGCAGACGATAAGGGCGTTCAAGGCAGGTCTGACGCAGGGCATCGCCCAATCGCAGCGAAAACAGAAATGCACGATGTGGCACGGCGACTCTCCGGCAGCAATGGGGTACGCAGTATAACGCCGGTGCTGCCGGTTTGGGTGAACGAAAGTCAAGTATTCAGGGAAGCGTTGATCTGCTGCCCGTGAGGTTCCGGCCCGGTATGCCCAACGAATGCATACCGGGCCGTCGGCTCACATGCCCATTGCCAAGCCGTGCGGCATGCCGGTGAGGGCCGCGAGCTGGCCAATGACCATGATTTGCAGTACCTGGATCAGCAGGAAAGCAATAATCGGTGACAGATCCAGACCACCAAGATTGGGCATGGCATTACGTATCGGCCGGATAGCAGGCTCGATAATCTGGTTAATCAGAATCAATGCCGGGTTGTAGCTGTTGGGGGCAATCCAGGAGGCGATGACGATGATCACCAAGCCCCAGAAATAAATATTAAGCCATAGCGACATCAAACCAATCACTGCCCATACCAGCAGGTAACCCCAAGGCAACGAAAATTGGCCCGCGACCAGCAAGATAGCGATCATCAACAGCAGCTGGGCGAGATAGGCCAGTACCAGTGATGCGATATCCAGCCCACCAAAACCGGGAATAACCCGCCGCAGCGGAATCAGTAACGGATTGGAAAAGCGCAGAATAAATTGTGAAATCGGATTATAAAAATCCGCTCGTACCAGCTGCAGTAAAAAACGCAGCAAAAAAACCAGCAATACCATACTGCCGATGGTGTTCACCAGCAGCATACCAACTTGTGACAGGGGAGACATGCTTACTCCATTTGTTGCTTGAAAACTGCAATTATAGTCTTGTCAGGAAATGCGCTGTTATTCGCTCAGTTCCCGGTTCATTTCTGCCGCCCGTTCTTGGGCTGCCGACATGGCCGCCTGCACGATGTCACGAATATGAGCGCCTTCAAAGGTGAATATTGCCCGCTCCGTGGTGCCTCCAGGCGAGGTGACCCGGCGGCGTAATTCGGCGGGGCCAACATCTGACTGCGATGCCATCATACCGGCACCCAAGGCCGTTTGTACGGTCAGGGCACGGGCGGTGTCTTCACTCAGACCCAAGCGGGTTGCGGCGGCGATCATCGCTTCCATCATCAGGAAGTAATAGGCCGGGCCGCTGCCTGAGAGTGCGGTGACGATGTCGAGTTCCTGCTCGTCTTTTAACCACACGGTGGATCCCGTTGCCTGCAGCAGGCGATCGGCACCGTTACGCTGGTTGATGCTGACCCCGTCACTGGCGATCAGTCCGGTGGCACCGGCTCCGAGCAACGCTGGAGTGTTGGGCATACAACGGACGATGGCGTTGCAACCACTCCACTGTGACAGGTTACTGAGGGTAATACCGGCGGCGATCGACACCAGCAACGGCTGTCGCGTCTTGAGGGTTTCCCGCAGTGGTTGCAGAACGCCTTTCATCATTTGTGGCTTGACTGCCAGAATCACGGTATCGGCGTTACGAATGGCTTCCAGGTTGTCGGCAAAGGTCTGGATGCCAAAAGTGTTGGCCAGTGTCTGACGCTTGTCTTCGCCAGGATCACTGACCTGGATCAGCTGGGCAGACAGGTCTCCCTGACGCAGCAGGCCACCAATAATGGCGGTTGCCATGTTGCCGCCACCAATAAATGCAATTTGAGTCATAGGGAATCCTTGTTGTTAGCGTGAGCGTCAACGTCAGGCCACACCCGGCTGTCCGTTACGTGCACCAAAAATATCAGTGCCGATCCGTACCTGGGTTGCGCCATGGTGGATGGCCAGTTCCAGGTCGTTCGACATGCCCATCGACAGTGTATCGATCGTCGGGTACTGCTGTTGCAAGTCTTCAAATAATAGCCGCATCTGTTGAAACTGGCCGACCAATATCGACTCGTGTTCGCTGGCTTCCGGGATGCACATCAGCCCGCGCAGCTGCAAGCGGGGCAGCGAGTCTACCATAGCGGCCAGCTGAGCGACCGCTGCCGGTGCCAGGCCAGCCTTTTGTGGCTCGGCACTGATGTTCACCTGAATCAGGACATTCAATGGCGCTAAATGATCTGGCCGTTGTTCGTTCAGGCGCTGGGCGATCTTGTCGCGATCCAGTGTCTCCATCCACTGGAAATGTTCGGCGACGGCGCGAGTTTTATTGGACTGCAGTGGCCCGATAAAATGCCATTCGATATCGGCCAGCCCGGCCAGGGCGGTGATTTTTTCGACGGCATCCTGTAAGTAGTTTTCTCCGAAGCGGCGCTGCCCCTGCTGGTAACATTCCTGCACCATACTGGCGGGCTTGGTCTTACTAACCGCCAGCAGGGTAACTTCTTCGCTTGCCCGGCCACTGTTCTGGCAGGCTTGCCGGATACGTTGGCAGACGTTCTGGTAGTGTTCAGCAAGTGTAGACATTAGTGACACTTTGGTTAGGATGAGTGGTCTTTCAGAGTGTTGAATACTCTGGCATATGACAATCATATAAAAGGTTGATCCATGCCGTCACCTGGCTCATATATCAGCTGTACGAATATTGTGTTGCGCCGACAGAGGAGAACAGGCGATGGATATTACCGAATTGCTGGCATTCAGTGCCAAACAAGGCGCTTCGGATTTGCATTTGTCGGCGGGCTTGCCCCCAATGATTCGTGTTGATGGCGATGTCCGCCGGATAAACGTTCCGGCGCTGGCTCATAAAGAGGTGCACTCGCTGGTGTACGACATTATGAACGATAAACAGCGCAAGGATTTCGAAGAATATCTCGAAACCGATTTTTCCTTCGAAGTGCCCGGCGTCGCCCGTTTTCGTGTCAACGCCTTTAACCAGAATCGCGGTGCCGGTGCGGTATTCCGGACGATTCCATCCAAGGTGCTGAACATGGATCAGTTGGGTATGGGCGAGGTGTTCAAGGATCTGGCTAATATACCGCGTGGTATTGTGCTGGTGACCGGGCCAACCGGTTCTGGCAAATCGACGACGCTGGCGGCCATCATCGACTATATCAACGACACCAAACACGACCACATCCTGACCATTGAAGATCCGATCGAATTTGTGCACGAGTCAAAAAAGAGCCTGATTAACCAGCGCGAAGTACACCGTGACACCCTGGGTTTTAACGAGTCCCTGCGCTCTGCCTTGCGGGAAGACCCGGATGTGATTCTGGTGGGCGAGATGCGAGACCTGGAAACTATTCGGCTGGCGCTGACCGCGGCAGAAACCGGTCACGTGGTGTTTGGCACATTGCACACCACTTCGGCGGCCAAGACCATCGACCGGATCGTTGACGTTTTTCCGGCCGAAGAAAAATCCATGGTGCGTTCGATGCTGTCGGAATCCCTGCAGGGGGTCATTTCCCAGGCCCTGCTGAAGCGGGTTGGTGGTGGCCGGGTAGCGGCCCATGAAATTATGATTGGTACTCCGGCGATTCGTAACCTGATTCGTGAAGACAAGGTGGCGCAAATGTATTCGTCGATCCAGACCGGTGCGGCCTACGGCATGATCACCATGGATCAGTCGCTCAAGACGTTGCTGGCCCGTGGTCTGATTTCCCGCGAAGCGGCGCGGGAAAAAGCCAAAAATCCGGATGCCTTCTAACATCGCAGGCCAGCCAGGCCGGTATATTTCGACGCAATGGAGTAAGCAGTCATGTCGATGGACAAGTTTCTACGATTGATGGTCGATAAAGGCGCATCGGATCTGTTTATTACAGCCGGTGTAGCGCCATCAATGAAGGTGAATGGCCAGATTTTACCGCTGGGTAAATCACCGCTGGCGGCGGAGCAAACGCGGGATATCGTGCTCGGGTTGATGAACAGCAAGCAGCAGGATGAGTTTGAAAGCACCAAGGAACTGAATTTTGCCATTAATGCCCGAGGCATCGGGCGTTTTCGCGCCAGTGCGTTTTATCAGCGTAACGTCGCGGGCATGGTGCTGCGGCGAATCGAGACCCGGATTCCGGGCGTTGACCAGCTTGGCTTGCCCGATATCATCAAGGAACTGGCGATGACCAAGCGTGGCCTGATCCTGTTTGTCGGCGCGACAGGGACGGGCAAATCGACGTCGCTGGCGGCGATGATTGGTCACCGTAATCGTAACAGCAAGGGCCATATTCTCAGCATCGAAGACCCGATTGAATATATCCATCAGCATGACGGCTGCATCATCACCCAGCGTGAAGTCGGCCTTGATACCGCCAGTTTTGAGGTAGCGCTGAAGAACTGTCTGCGTCAGGCACCGGATGTCATCATGATCGGCGAGGTACGTTCGCCGGATATTATGGAGAGCGCCGTGACCTTTGCCGAGACGGGTCACTTGTGCCTGGCGACGTTACACGCCAACAACGCCAACCAGGCGCTGGAACGGGTGATTCACTTTTTTCCGCCAGAGCGGCATGGTCAGGTCTGGATGGATTTGTCGCTTAATCTGAAGGCGATTGTTGCCCAGCAACTGATACCGACGCCGGATGGCCGTTCGCGCCGGGCGGTGATTGAAGTACTGATCAACTCACCACTGGCGTCGGATCTGATTCGTAAAGGTGATGTACACGCGCTCAAGCCATTGATGAAAAAATCCAACGAAATGGGGATGCAGACCTTCGATCAGGCCTTGTATCAATTGTATGAGCAAGGCGAAATCACCTATGAAGATGCGCTGGCACATGCGGATTCACCCAACGATCTGCGGCTGATGATCAAGCTGGCATCGGAAACCGATGCGGAGCATCTGGTTGGCATGAGCAAGAGTTTCAAACTCGAAAACTAAGGGGCGTTCTCAACTGGCCTCAGCCCAAAGGGTTATGGTTAAACATCCATCATGCGGTGTTGTTGAACTTGAAAAGGGCCCACCATTCTCTGCGTTCAACGCCTTGCCTGCTGGATTTTTTCTCCATAACAGGGCGCGTTAACTAATTGAGAGCGCCCCCTAGTGTCCTTTAACAAAAGATAATCGAATTAATTGGAGTTTCCATATCTATATGTTAGTACGCTCAATACGCAAGGAGCCTGTCATGGGACGCCCTCTCAAAGTATTAACAATCACTGATCAGGAAAAATAGCGTTGCAGAAGTGGCTACGCCGTCGACAAATGCCTGCGGCAGAACAGACGCGAGCCAGAATTATTCTATAGAGTACGGAAGATCTTTCAGGACAGGAAGTCGGCGAGCGCGTTGGTGTGACGGCAGAGACCGTCAGCAAAACCACGTTTATTTTACCTCCACGTCGGCATCATGGCTCAATCTGGTAGACAAGTTCTTTGTATTGATTTCCCAGAGATGGATTGAACGAAACTCCCACCGGAGTACCCTTGAGCTGGAAGCGTCTATCCGAGATTTATAACGATGATCCAAAGCCCTTAGTGTGGAAGAAGACTGCGGATCAATTCATTGAGTCTATTGCTCGGTTATCAGACAAGTTAAAGACCTGACGAACTTTTGTTGGTTTCTCTGAATGATGTCTGTGATAAGCGTTATTTTACCGGAAGCGGTATGGGAGCCGAGCTTCTTTCTTTTGCGGATCAGTTAACCGGACAGTAGTGATATTCTTGCTGTGGTGTAAAGGAACCGGGGATTGGTGTTGAAAGTGGCAGGAACAGAAAAAACACGACTGGATATTCTGATTATTGATGATCATCGCATGTTTGCGGATGCAATGATGACGCTGTTTGAAGCGGCGCTGGCGCCATGTCGGGTGTGTTGTGTCGCCTCGGCACAGGCGGGGTTGCAGCAACTGGTCGGGCAACATTGGCAGCTGGTGTTGCTGGATTTGGGCTTGCCCGATATGGATGGTCTGGTGCTGTTGCAACGATTACGTCAGCAAAACGCCGAATTGTCGGTACTGGTGTGTACCGCCGAGACCCGGCCAGCGCTGTTGAAACGGGTAATACAGGCGGGTGCATCCGGCCTGATTGGCAAGAGCCAGTCGGCCGAAGATGTGTTGCAAGCGGTGCAGCTGGTTGCAGCTGGCGGGCGTTATCTGACGCCAGAGACCATTGAGGCACTGGCCGGGCCAGAGCCGATAGACGCTGATGTGTTGACCGAGCGGCAGCTGGTCATTCTGCGTTTGATGCAGGCAGGCCATAGCAATCGCGAAATTGCCGAGTTGCTGTTTGTCAGTGCGAATACCGTCAAAACCCATGTGCGCCTGATGTTCGACAAGCTGAGTGTGAACAATCGCATTGAATGCCTACGTATTGCTCATGAGCGCGGTTATATTCATTGATCCCAAGCCTAAGGGGGGTCTCAACTGGCCTCAGCCCGAAGGGTTATGGTTAAAAATCCATCATGCGGTGTTGTTGAACTTGAAAAGGGCCACCATTCTCTGCGTTCAACGCCTTGCCTGATGGATTTTTGCTCCATAACAGGACGCGTTAACTAATTGAGGACGCCCCCTAGTGTCCCTTAACAAAAGTTCACTTGGTATTTATCTTATCTGATAATCGAGCAATGGACTCGATGATCTGGTCAGCAGTTTTTTGCCACACAAAGGGTTTCGGATCATTGTTATAAACGGCCAAATATTCCCTGATGGAGGCTTCCAATTCACGAGTGCTTCGATGGGAATTTCGCTTAATCCATCGCTGGGAAATCAAGGCAAAGAATCTTTCGACCA